>NZ_JAJEQU010000001.1:0-477788 GCF_020687575.1 Roseburia sp. CLA-AA-H209 | reverse complement strand
ACATCAGTTTAAACTCATAACTATAACGCATAAAAACACCCTCCTTACTGGTTGTCCAGTAAAGAGGGTACATATCAGTCTGATGATTCAGAGGATGGGGCTTCTTTTCTGCGTGCTGCAGCATTGCAGGCTCAGGATTTTATACAGCCTGACTGCGGAGCTGTTTCTTTTTCCGGTTCTTCCAAACAAGATAGGAAATCATAAGTGGTACACCGGCACCAATCCATGCTACCGGACTTGCCAGACGGACTGACCAGTATCCATATGGATTTAAAAGGAGCCATACGACACCGACACGGCAAATCATTTCAAAGATACCGCTGACCATAGGCATGATACCTTTTCCAAGTCCCTGCAAAGAAGTACGATAAAGGTAAATAAGAGCAAGAAAGAAGAAAAAGCAGCTGATGGTATTTAAGTACTGTGTGGCATAACTGTAAATGGCTTCCGTCGGTTCGCTTAAGAAAAGGGAAACAATGGAACGGCCAAATACAGTACAGATGAATGCAGCAATTGCAACAGTTCCAAGGGCGATTCCAAAGGCCTTCTTCATGCCATCGAAGATGCGGTCATATTTTCCGGCACCTAAGTTCTGACCACAGTAAGTAGACATTGTGGTTCCAAGAGCCGGCATTGGCTGGGTAGAAATCTGTTCTACCTTGGATGCAGCAGTAAAGGCTGCAACAGCACTGGAACCAAATACATTTACTGCAGACTGAAGAATCATGGAACCAACAGCTATCAGAGAGTAGTTCAAAGCCATCGGGATACCAAGTCCCATCATCTGGGCGGTTGTCACGCGGTCGATGTAGTAATCACTTTTTCTGGTGCGGAGAATCGTGAATTTACGGTACATATAAATAAGACAGAGAACAGCGGAAATACCCTGTGAGATTACGGTGGCATATGCAGCACCTGCAACATTTAATTTTAAAGTTACAATACAGAATAAATCCAGCACAATATTAAGAGCGGAGGAAAACAGCAGGAAGTATAATGGAGTCTTGCTGTCACCAACACCTCTTAAAATTCCGGAAACAACATTGTACATCATACTGGTAATGATACCCCAGAAGATAACCCGGATATAAGAGTCTGCCATATCAAGAATATTATCCGGTGTGTTCATAAAGATTAAAAGCTCACGGGAAGTAGTAACAGTCAATGCGGTAAGAATCACGGAAATGATTATGGTTAAGAGGAAGGATAAAGCAACAATATGCTTTAAACGGCTTTCATCCTTTGCACCGAAAGCCTGTGATACCATAACACCGAATCCCTGGGCAAGTCCGGATGCAAAACCAAGCACCAGAAACATAATAGAACCGGTTGCACCTACAGCAGCCAGGGCATCTTCTCCTAAAAACTGTCCTACAATGATGGTATCTACCATGTTGTAGAACTGCTGGAACAGATTCCCGAACAATACAGGAAGTGAGAAGAGAAGGATTAATTTCAGTGGATTTCCGATTGTCATATCTTTCGTCATAATTATAAGCTCCTTTCAAAAAAATTTTGCAGAAATATTCTGCACTATATGAGAAAAAAATACTATATTCTTAGGAAACGGGATTAGTATACATTGGTAAAATAAAAATGACAATGTAAAAATCAATCTAATTATGGTATAATTCGCTCATGAATACGAATTTAGAATATTACAAATTTTTTTATTATGTAGGAAAACTTCACAGTATTACATTGGCAGCAGAAGAACTGAATGTTTCACAGCCGGCAGTGTCCCAGGCAATCCGTAATTTGGAGCGGGAGCTGGGAACCACCCTTTTCATGCGGACATCCAGAGGGGTGCGTCTGACTGCAGAGGGGCAGACACTTTACGGCTATGTGCAGCGGGGCTATGAGACCATCCGGGAAGGCGAACGCAAATTCCTTGAAATGCAGGAGCTGACCAGCGGAGAAGTATGTATCGGAGCCAGCGATATGACACTGCAGTTTTATCTGCTTTCTTATCTGGAACAGTTTCATGAGCAGTATCCGAAAATCAGGATTACAGTTACCAATGCACCGACACCGGAGACACTGAAATATCTGCAGAGCGGCAGAATCGATTTTGGTGTAGTCAGCACGCCTATGGAGACAACGAAGAATATGCATGTGATTCCGGTGCGTGAGATAGAAGATGTCTTTGTGGCAGGACGAAAATTTGAATATTTAAAGGGCGGTAAATTAAGCTATAAAGAATTGGAACATCTGCCGGTTATGTGCCTGGAGGGAAATACCTCTACCAGAAAATATGTAGAGGAATTTCTGCTGGGAGAAGGCGTTGTGATTCATCCGGAGATAGAACTTGCCACCAGCGATATGCTGATACAGTTTGCAAAAAGGAGCCTTGGCATAGCAAATGTGGTCAGGGACTTTGCTCAGGAAGAAATTGATAAGGGGGAACTGTTTCAGATTACATTTAATAAGAAGATTCCTGCCAGACAGTTCTGTATTGTTTCAGATGACAGGGTTCCGTTGACTGCAGCAGCAGAAAAATTGTTGAAATTATTACAACATAAGTAAAACTTATATCGAGTATAAGGAATATTGACTTTACTTATAATATCTGATTCGGTATAATCAGAAAGTAAGAAGCAGAGAACTGGTTTTTACACCGGTTCTTTTTTGCTTTACAGGAAATTGCTTTCCTGTAAAGTAAAAAACGCTCCGCGAGTAGCTCGTAAAGCGTGTTTCTCATAGTTGCGCGAGCAGCGAGAAGAACATATTTCTTATTATAAGGAGGAAATAAAAATGGTTACAGCAGTAGTTGGTGCAAACTGGGGAGATGAAGGAAAAGGCAAGATTACTGATATGCTTGCAAAGGAAGCAGATATTATTATCCGTTTTCAGGGTGGTGCAAATGCAGGACATACTATCGTAAATGATTACGGAAAATTTGCATTACATACCCTTCCATCAGGAGTGTTCTACGGACATACCACAAGTATTATCGGAAATGGTGTTGCACTTGATATCCCGAAGCTTTTCAATGAGATGAAGTCTATTACAGACCGTAATGTACCGGCACCTAAGCTTTTGGTTTCTGACCGTGCACAGATTGTTATGCCGTATCATGTGCTTTTTGATCAGTACGAAGAGGAGCGTCTTGGCAAGAAATCATTCGGTTCTACCAAGTCAGGTATTGCACCATTTTATTCAGATAAATATGCAAAAATCGGTTTTCAGGTAAGTGAACTTTTCGATGAAGATACTTTAACAGAAAAGGTAGACCGTATCTGTGAAATGAAAAATATTATGTTAGAGCATATGTACCACAAACCATTACTGGACAAGGCAGAGCTGTTAAATACATTACATGAGTACCGTGATATGGTAGCTCCGTATGTCTGTGATGTTTCTTTATACCTTGATAAGGCAATCAAAGAAGGAAAGAACATTCTCTTAGAGGGACAGCTTGGAACCTTAAAAGACCCGGATCACGGAATTTATCCGATGGTAACATCTTCTTCTACATTGGCTGCATATGGTGCAATCGGAGCAGGAATCCCGCCATATGAGATTAAGAAAATTGTTACTGTATGTAAAGCATATTCTTCTGCTGTTGGTGCAGGCGCATTCGTCAGCGAAATCTTTGGCGAAGAAGCAGATGAATTAAGAAAACGCGGTGGAGACGGCGGAGAATTCGGCGCAACCACAGGACGTCCAAGACGTATGGGATGGTTTGACTGTGTGGCAAGTAAATATGGCTGCCGCATGCAGGGAGCAACTGATGTAGCATTTACCGTGTTAGATGTTTTAGGATATTTAGATGAGATTCCGGTTTGCGTAGGATATGAAATCGACGGAGAAGTAACCACAGACTTCCCTGTAACAACAAAGCTTGAAAAAGCAAAACCTGTATTAAAGAAACTTCCGGGCTGGAAGACAGATATCCGTGGAATTAAGAAATACGAAGACCTTCCGGAAAACTGCCGTAAATATGTAGAATTCATTGAAGAACAGATTGGATATCCGATTACCATGGTTTCTAACGGACCGGGAAGAAATGATATCATTTATCGTTAAGAATAAAGGCAGATTGTGATGATAAAAAATGTAATCTTTGACGTAGGAAATGTACTGGTAGACTTTCGCTGGGAAGAAGTATTTCATAAGCTCGGTTTTGAGGGGGAAACTTTTGAATGTGTGGCGGATGCTACCGTCCGTTCCGTAACCTGGAATGAATTCGACCGGGGAGCAAAGCCGGATGAAGAGATTATTGCTGCATGCATCAAGGAAGCACCGGATTATGAAAGAGAAATAAGACTCTTTTATGACCATGTAGGAGAGACGATTCATACTTATCCATATACGGTGCGGTGGATACGAAGCCTTGAGAAAAATGGATATCATACCTATATATTATCTAATTTTCCAAAGAGCACTTATGAAAAAGCAACAGAAGAACTTTCTTTTGAAAAGGAGACTACCGGAGCAATCTTTTCCTATCAGGTGAAGTGCATCAAGCCGGAAGCGGAAATTTATAAGCTATTGCTGGACAGATACCATTTAGTGCCACAGGAATGTGTATTCATAGACGACCGTCCAGAAAACATAGAGACGGCAGAAAAGCTTGGCATTACAGGCATACAGTTTCAGAATCAGCAGCAGGCAAAAAGAAGGCTTTTGGAACTTGGTGTCGTATCCGGCAGTTAATAAGTAAAGATTATGTAAAAAAAGAATAATTGTCTATTCGTTTCTTGCATTTCAATAGCGAAATGCTTATAATGAGCGTAAGCAGACGGGTAGCAACGCAACTGGCAGGAGTTACTCCTGCCAGTTTTTTTACTTTACAGGAAATTGCTTTCCTGTAAAGTAAAAAACGCTCCGCAAGGATGCACACTGCGGCGTATAAGGTAGATGTCGCAAGCGACCGCCGCAGGCGCGAGAATGTGCCAAAGCACATTCTTTGTTTCAGTTACGCAGTAAGCAGGGAGAATACAATGAGGATAACAGGTTTAAAGAAAAAGCTGATAAGTCTCATAGTGGCTGTTATTATGACGGTTTCAGGAATGTATGTTGAAAATATCAACATAGATTCTTCCTTTGCATGTGAAGATACTGCGAACCAGAATTTCACACAGGCAGCACATTTATCCAGACCATCAGAGAGCTGTACAGAAGAACTTTTGGGAACTCGGGAGACCGGCAGGATTGCAGCGGGATACCGCAGACTGTCGGAGAAAAACAGCGATTTGGAAGGAGCAGCATTATCACTGGAAGCAGTATTGCCTGAAAATCAGGCAAAAGACGGCTGGAACTTTGAATTACGGAAATCAAAGGATGTTTTGGACAGCAGGCGTGTCATTATAGGCTATATCCATCATCAGGATGGAGCGAAGGACTGACTATCACAAGTTAGAAGCAATTTACCTGTGCGCAGAGGAGCATAGGTTTCTTTGCGTACAATATCAGGTCATAACTGTGATAGGAGGATAATAAAATATGGCACAGGATATTGTAGTAGCGCTTATGGGCGTTATGGCAGCGGCAGCAGTTGCTATATGCTGGTGGTATGAGCATCATGGCAGAGAAGATGAGACTTCTTCTAAAGAGGAACAGGAAAAGACGAAAGAAGTATAAAGGAATAAAAGAAGATAGAGGGCTTGTAGCAGGAAAGGACAGAATATGAGAAAGACAAAAATTATATGTACATTAGGACCGGCAACAAAGGATGATGAAGTATTAAAACAGTTAATGGAAAATGGAATGGACGTGGCGAGAATTAACTTTTCCCACGGCTCACAGGCAGAACATAAAGTAACCATGGATCGTGTAAAAAAGATGCGTAAGGAACTGGGCAGACCGGTTGGAATTCTCCTTGATACCAGTGGACCGGAAATTCGGATTGGACAGCTGGAGGGCGGCAGGGCAGAGCTGCTTCCGGGAGATACCTTTAAGCTTACTACTAATGATATTATGGGAAATAAAGAGCGGGTCTCTATTACTTACAAAAATCTGGTACATGATGTCAAAGCCGGAACCAGAATTCTGATTGATGATGGACTGATTGAAATGCTGGTAACCAATGTGACAGAAACTGAGATTACCTGTAAAGTAGAAAATGGTGGTGTGATTTCAGACCGCAAAGGAATTAATGTACCGAATGTAAATCTGTCCATGCCTTATATCAGCCCGAAAGACCGCTCCGATATTCTATTTGGAATTGAGCAGGGTGTAGATTTTATTGCAGCATCTTTTGTACGCTGTGCAGATGATGTGCTGCAGTTACGGAAAATTATGGCAGAGCAGGGCTGCAATGACATTAAGATTATCTCTAAAATCGAAAACCGTCAGGGTGTAGATAATATTGATGAGATTCTGGCAGTGTCAGATGGCATTATGGTTGCCAGAGGAGACATGGGAGTGGAGATTCCGATTCGTGAAGTTCCGGCAATTCAGAAGAAAATTATAAAAAAGGTTTACCATGCAGAAAAGGTTGTTATTACGGCAACCCAGATGCTGGATTCCATGATGAAGAATCCACGCCCGACCAGAGCAGAAGCAACAGATGTTGCCAATGCTATTTATGATGGAACCAGTGCAATTATGCTGTCTGGTGAGACTGCTGCCGGGAAATATCCGGTGGAGGCATTAAAAACCATGACAGAGATTGCGGAATATACAGAAAATGATATTGATTATGAGAAACGTTTCCGCCAGCTGGAGAAGATTGATAATCCGGATGTAACCGATGCCATTTCCCATGCAACCTGCATGACTGCCATTGACATCAATGCGGCGGCAATTGTTACGGTAACCAAATCCGGCAAGACTGCCCGCATGATTTCAAGATATCGTCCGAAATGTGCAATTATCGGCTGTACCCCATCGGAAAAGAGTTATTATCAGATGAATCTTTCCTGGGGCGTAACACCACTTATGATACAGGAAGAGACGGATACAGA
Source organism: Roseburia sp. CLA-AA-H209 (assembly GCF_020687575.1). Classification (NCBI taxonomy): domain Bacteria; kingdom Bacillati; phylum Bacillota; class Clostridia; order Lachnospirales; family Lachnospiraceae; genus Roseburia; species Roseburia sp. CLA-AA-H209. The sequence goes on along the minus strand of NZ_JAJEQU010000001.1, from coordinate 470,877 downwards.
AGCATTGTTTAATAATGCAATGGAATCCGCAGAACAGCATGGATATGTACAGCATGGAGATCTGGCGGTTATTACAGCTGGAATTCCATTGGGTATTTCCGGTACCACCAATCTGATTCGTGTAGTAGTTACGGGACACTTAAAGAAATAGGAGCGCAGATGGTATGAATGAACAACCGAAATTAGCAGTGCTGATTGATGCAGAAAATGTATCCAATAAATATGTGAAACTAATTATGGATGAGGTCAGCAATTACGGGGTGGCTACTTATAAGCGGGTTTATGGAGATTATTCGAATCCGAGCGTATCTGCATGGATGAAAAATATGCAGGAGTACGCTCTGACACCGGAATTGCAGTGCAATTATACTGCGGGAAAAAGTGCTTCAGATTCGGCATTGATTATAGATGCCATGGATATTCTTTATTCCGGAAAAGTCAGCGGTTTCTGCCTGGTGTCGTCAGACAGTGATTTTACCAAACTTGCCATGCGCTTAAAGGAAGCCGGTATGATGGTAATCGGAATGGGAGAGGAGAAGACACCGAAGTCCTTTGTAAATGCCTGCGAGAATTTCAAGTATCTTGATTTACTTTATAATAAGGAAGAAGCAGAGGAAAAACAGCGCACAGCCACCACAAGAAGAAATACGAATGCATCTTCGGAAAAGGATGCCGGGGACAATGACAACCTTCCGAAGCTTTCGGATATTGAAAAGGAGGTAATCTCCATTATCCGGAGCAATGCAGAGGAAAATGGCTGGATTAATATTTCTGAGCTTGGAATCAATCTGAGCAAACGTATTCCGGGCTTTGACCCACGAAATTACCAGTGCAGTAAACTTTCTACCTTCTTAAAGAAGTTTAGGAGCATTGAATTAAACCCGATTGAGAATCCACACAATAAGCTGTTGAAGGTTGTGTATGCAAAAATAAAAGAGTAGCGGGAAGAAAAAATGGCATCTGATGTTTTTTTAAATCAGATGCCATTCTTTATTAATTTAATAGATATGTATTATAAAATAAAAATATTTTAGAGAAAATTTTATTTTGATGTCATAAATGAAGGTGGAGTAATAATAGGTCTCTCGCCATAGGAAGATGTCAACTGTGAGATGAGCAGTGAAATACGACTCATTATTATGGACATTATAACACTATCTTTGTTAAGTATTTTCTTTTTTATTAAGGTATAATCTAGCTGTTTATCTCCCTTATATTTATCATTAAGCTCTAAAAAAACGCTAAATGAAACGTTGATACATTCTTTAAAGAGATTGAACAGCCGCCGGTAAAATATTCATCAAAATTAGACATTTCTATTCCACCTTTATATTAGCAGAATTTTTAAAGGCAATTACATTATTAGAATAATTCTTGGTGTCATTAATATTACTTTCTTTGATAGCGTTTTCACAAAGCTGTTGAGCTGCAACATTTATATTAGCTGTAGGATGATTGGATAAATACATAGAAACTGCTTTTTCTACAGCTCGATTTAGCGTGTCACCATTTTCTAATGCTCTAAGTGCTAATTTCCTATGTAGCGCAGGTTTGATTCTAACATTGAATGTTCCTTTATATTTTTTTTCGGTTTTTTTTCCAACTTTTTCACAAAATATAAGATAATCGTCAACTGCACAATGAAATTCTTTCTCGACATCTGCGATACAAGTAGTTTGAAAATCTACATAATCATTTATCCCTTCAATAATTCCTCTGAGAGTACCGTCAGTAGCATTGTAACGAACTACTGTATGATAACCTTTGTATTCTAACATACTTTCTTTCATTATAATTCCTTATTCTTTTAAACATTTTATTAAATCTTTTACAGAACCGGTATCCATTGTATTTTCTGAATGTGGTTTATGAATCAAAATTACTCGCTGATCTGATTCTCGATAAAACATTACCCTGGAACCGGATGTTTTACCTTTGCTTTTTTTCTTCAAAACCAAGTTTTCTTAAAAGTGCTTTTGCATCGTCATAGGTATAGTTTTTTGAACATTTTAGTAATTCTTGTTTGGCCTTTTCTAATGAACTCATGTTTGAATTTCAACATCTCCCCTTTCTGTGACTTGCAATTGAAATCTAGTTGCAAATATTATGTTGAATATATCCATATAACATTAGAAAGAGGATTGTCAAGACAGTGTATGTAGTTTTATTTGTTATTATTCATCTATTGGAAAGTAATGGATTCTTATGGAGAAACCGGAATGTAATACATTCCAAATATAGAAAAAAGAAACCTTGAATAATCAAGGTTTCCTTTTAAATAATGAATGCGGAAGATGGGACTTGAACCCACACAAGCGCAATGCTTACAAGATCCTTAGTCTTGCTCGTCTGCCAGTTCCGACACTTCCGCATACCGTATGAACTTACGTCTCATGACGACTTGTAAATAGTAACAAATTCCGGGACAATTGTCAATGCCTATTTTTAACTTTTTTCGATTTTTGTCAATTTTATATATTTTTTCAAAAAAAGGGAAAAAATTAAAAATAGGGGTTGACTTATTACCGTTGAAACGGTAAAATATCATTTGTTCGCAGGAGTGGCGGAATTGGCAGACGCGCAGGCTTCAGGTGCCTGTGGTAGCAATATCGTGTGGGTTCAAGTCCCATCTCCTGCACTCAATGGCGCGAAGCCGAACCCGGTGTACTTTTTCAAGAAAGTGTTCGCCGTGGTGGTAAACTTCACGCGGAAATAGTGAAAAATAAAAGCGTCAGGGCTTAGGCTCTGGCGCTTTTGTTATGCCCGGTCGTCTCTCGATAGGGCTCGAGAAATAGAGCCTGCTCAGCTCGGCAGCTATCACCGTTCCTCTCTGGCCTCCTCGGCCGCGTGGCTATTGTTTGCGAGTTGCACGGGACTGGCTGCGGCGCCTGCTGCCTTCTTGTCTCGTTTTAAGGTTTTCACATTAAAAACCAGCAAAACTTGTCAGCTATCACTCAGACCGGGCTTGATCTGTTCATTATGCGCACCCCTCTGAATTTTCACGGGCTTGGGACCGTCCTCGGCTTCATTAGTGCCCCGCGTTGCTGCGGGTGCTACTTAACATTCGACGACCGTCAGATCCGACACGTCAATGCCTTTCCTCTCCAGCAGATCCATATAATTCCATGCGTCGTTGTCTGTCTCAAAAATAACCTGCTGTGCTTTTTCGGTGTTCTTGAATACACCGTGCTCGCCGTCCTCCAGTCTAAAGCCCACAATATAGCGCTGATCTACTTGATCCTTCACTGTAAACATGTAAAATTCTCCTTTCTGTTGTGCTGAGGTTCTTATCTTTCCCCCATGTCTTTGTATACAAGGTCGGTTATGTATGAGTTTGTACTCTGGTAGCCTTTTGACTTGGCCCATGCTGCGATCCGGTCTTTGTCTCCGATCGGCACCGTGATCGGGATCCGGTCCTTGTTTTCCCGCTGCCATGCGTTCTTGTACTTGGTGTGGGCTGCTGCCAGCTCCTCCGGTGTCTTTGTTGCTTTTCTTGCCACTGTATCGCCTCCTTCAGAGTAATTTTATCATATCATGCACACGACAACAACCCGCTACGCTGGTAATATGTCGATGTAGTACGTTTTGCAGACGCCTTTGTCGCATGAGTCGCAGATCTTCCAGTTTTTGCACCGGAGCAGCTCAGGAACCTGCCAGAGATAGCCCTCGAATATGTCGACGCGGATCTTGTGCCCAGCTGTCAGATATATGCGATCGCGGTCTGTTTTGATGTTGAACTCCTTAAAAATTCGGTACTCTGTTTCTTTCGCTTTTCTGGTTCCTCTCATGGTCTGCCTCCTATTCCTCCACCTCGTAGCCGTTTTTCTTGGCCCAGTTTATAGCTCCGCGCTTTGTTTTCCAGTTATTCGGTGCATAGTGTAAAACATGGTTTTCGCTTACGCTTTTCAGTCCGTAATACTGAGAAGCGGTTCCTTCGTTGATTGTGTACGTTGTGACTTTCATGTGCTGCCTCCTTATTTTCTGCGGTTTTCCTTGTTTCTGATATTATAATACTATATCGTGTGCAAGATAACAATACACACACTCACCAAACCTCTGCCGGAGCTTTTGTCTATCTTGCACAAGATATTAAAATAATGGAAAACAGCCTCTAAAATGCCCCAGAACGCAAAAAAGGCGCCCACTCGATAAAATTACCGAGCGAGCGTCTTTGTGTCAATTCTGACCGTCTGTGGCTTATTCTGTGGCCGTTTCCGTAGCTTTGGCAGCCTTTACCTCAGCAGTAGCCTGAGCGACTGCCGTCTGGGCTACTGTGGCAGCTACCGAGGCGGCAGCGGTGGCAGCAGTAGTGGCGATCTGTGTCTGCTTTTCCTCAGTGGCAGCAGGCGCCGTTCTTTTATCCTCCCTGACGAGGGTTTCGATCGTAGAAGCGAGCCATTTGTCAAAATCTCCGTAAGCCTCAGCGATCACTCGCTTGGCTTCGTCGGTGATAAGAGCAGTAGCGGTGTCTTTTGCTTTCTGCAATGCTGTGAGCTGGGCCTCTTTGTCGAATTTTCCCTGCGCCTTTAATGCGTCGACGTAGGTCTGGAAGGTTGTCTGTACGGCTTTCGTCACGGCGTCGCTTGCGAGATCCACATACTTGCGGACAGTGGCGTCGTTAATGTTTGCCGTGATTTCCTGCGTCTTTTTTCTCAGCCATGCAACCGCGAAGCCCGAGAGCGCCAGCAGCAGAGGCAAAATAACCATTGACATGAGTGTGTTGAGAGTTTCCTGATCCATTCCGTTGCCCTCCTTATGCTAATTCAAGATCGGTGACTTTCACCCAGCTTGTAATCTCTTTCAAGAGGGCGCGATCTCCGTCGATTTTCTGCACCGTGTATTTTCTGGACTTCACCCAGCTCGGGATCGTCTGGCCGGTTGCGTACTTTGTGGCCGAGCTCTTTACCTTGACTGTTTTGCCCTCCGCAATAGAGCCAGAGGCGGCAGCAGTAGAGGCTCCCGCAATGTCTGAGGCATTTACCCAGCCGTAAACGGTCGATCCCGATCCATTGACTGCAATCAGGTGGTAAGGGTGCTTTGTACCCTCTGCGGTGTCTGTTACCTTTGCTTTTCCAGCCTTGCAGGAAGGACCGCTGGTAGCGTTCGCGCTTGCGTAGTGCTTGGATCCGGTAAAGTTTACAATATCGCCCTTTGAGTATTTCAGACCTCCACCGTTGCCAGATCCAGATCCGGCGCTGGTTGCCTTGCTGCTGTACTTAGGCACTCCGTAGCCTCTAATATAGCGGCCGTTTACAGCAATTTCGCGATAGCTTACTGAGTCGCTCTTGTTTCCTTCGATAATCTTGATCGTGTTGCCTGATACGCTCACTACAATGCCGACATGCTCAGGCCAGCCGGTATCGTCGCCGACTCCGTTGTCGTCCCAGTCGTAAAAAATAACGTCGCCGGCGCTCGGTCTGTATGCGTCATTTTCTACCCATGCGCCGAGCTTCTGGAAAAGCTGGATCATCTGGCCGCAGCCGCACTCGGTCGGGATAATGTCAGTAAGTCCCGTTTTAATAGCCATAGCTGAGACAAAAGTCGCGCACCATGAGTCCGTATATTTTACGGCGTAGTTTCTGGCGAGGGGCTTGTGGCTATTGTAAAGATCAATAATTTTCTTGTGGCTGCCGTTGCTTTCCTTGCAACCCAGATAGGAAACGGCTGCATTGACGTAGCTCTGTCTTAATTCTTTTTCTGTCATTATGGTGTACCTCCTTCATAGTTAGAGCCCGGATCATATTCTCCGGGCTCAGTGTTCTGCTTTTTAGATTGTTCTAACTCCTTTTGACGCCTGATAGTGTCGAGCTTGATCTCATTCTCAGCCTTAGCCTTCCAGAAATAAAAACCAGTAGCAGCAGAAAGCTCGGTAAATATTCCCGGTATGATGTAGGCGAGCGGCGAGGTGTCGCCGGTTCTCCACATGAGGGCAAAAGAAAAGACCACGATCACGACGGTGGCAGCAGCTACCGCTCGTAATATGGTCTTAGAAAATTCTTTTCTAGGTTTCCGCATTTGATCGCCTCCGATCCGTCTGTATGTTGTGCTCACGTTCGAGGTGTTCGTCAATGCGGTTGTGCGCGCTTTTGGCTGACTCATGGGCTCGGCCGGCTGTGTTACTAATTCCGGCGAGCTGGTTGCTGATCTCGTCGATCCGGCCCTCCAGTCGTTGCACGTCTCTGTTGAGCTGGCCCTCAATACGGCCGACGCTTTCCTTGATGTAGCGCAGGTCCGTTTCCAGAGCTCCGGCGGCTTTCCCGTCTGCTTTGGTTACTGACTGACGCCCAAAATAGAAAGTAGCGACAGAGAGACAGAGCCCGGCCACCGTGATGAAAATGCTCAGATCTGTCATAGGATCCCTCCTTCCTCAAAAATGCCGGCGGCCTTCAGGCGTCCGATCATGTTGCCGGTCGCTTCCTCCAGTTGCTCGGTTTTTTCGTTCTGAGCCACGGCCTCATATTGCTCGAGTCTGGAGTGCAGCTCGGCGTTAATCTGGGCCATGTTGGAAATTATTGCGTTTTGCAATTCAATAATTTCGAGGTTACTCATTGTCTACCACCTGCCCTTCGGTGGTCTCGAGCGTCTCAATCGCTGCCTGCAGGTCATTGATCTGCTGACGATATTCAGCTCGCTGGGCGCGTGTCGGCTCGTACTCCTCGTCTGTGAGGGCGCCGTCGGCATGTTTCAGAGCCTTATAATCTGTCGCAGCGAGTAACTGCTGTAAGCCTCTGATTTCTGCCTCCATTTCTTCTCTGGTTCTCATGGTTGTGGTCCTCCTTTCCATTGATCTATAAACAGCCTATTAAATAGGCGGTCCATGCTTTGCACGGTTCTGTATGCGTCCCGGTGCGACATGCTGCCACGCCATGAGGCGTATGAGCGCCGAACCTCGTCGAAGGTCAGGACGCCAGAAGCTACGAGAGCCGCCTGCTTTTTCAGCTTTCGGCGTTCTCTGGTGATACTGTCACGGCACGGCTTTTTGATGATCCGGCCGGTTTCTGTGATATAAAAATGAGTTTTCAAAAATGTAAACCCGTGTTTGAGGTCTACAATTTTTGTTTTCTTCTCATTGATAACTATGCCATATTCCGAGTATATCGCCCGGAGTTTTTCGAGACATTCCTCGAGGTATGCAATGCTATGGTGCAGCAGATAGGTGTCGTCCATATATCTGCCATAGCCACGGATCCTGAGCACTTCATTCGCGTAATGGTCCGCGCGGTTTGGAAGCATTACGGCGTTAATCTGGCTCGTTTCACTTCCCAGCCCGAGGCCTTTATCGCCGAAGGCAGAAATAAAGCTCATTCCCAGAGCTATGACGCGTGGATCCGTGAAGATCTGCCGGTATATCTCAAAAAGTGGCTCATGCGCCACATTCCCGAAGTAGTCCGAGAAGTCAATCAGAAGTATGCCGCCTTCGCGTCCGTATTTCCTGAAATGCCTCCGCAAGTGAGTCGTCAGTCTGTTGGTCGCGAACTGGGTGCCTTTTCCTTGCTGGCTCGCCCCGTTGTCATAAATCAGGGAGCGGGTGAAAGTGTGGTATATGATGTTGGTGCAAAATGATTTTTGCACAACCCTCTCGGAAAAATGCACGCTTTTGATGTGCCTCAGCTTGCCGCGTTCGCATATATCAAAACAGATAAAGCCGCGGCGTATATCTTTTCCAGCAAGCAGCTCGGCGCGTGTTTTGGATATATTAAAAAGCAGCAAAGAGTTGTACCTCTGGACGCTGGCTTTCCAGTCGACGCCCTTCGAGGCTTCCCTTGCTGCTTCATACAGAGAGTTCAGTGAGGCCACGCGCTCAAAATCATCATATTTCCCGATTGTTTCCTGCCTCTTTTTCAGCCTTGCGGCTTTCCGTCTCTGGTATCGTTGTTCTCGTCTTTCTTCGCTTGTCACAATTTAACTCATTCCTTTGTTATTACCCAGCACGGCTGTCATGCGTTTAATTAGCCGCATAGTACAACGGGTATGAAACGCGGAGAACTCGCACAAACTCCGCGCCATGCAAGCAGCGTCCACCCGGTAGCGTCTGGGCTCTTATTTACGCCTTGACGGCGAGGGTTATTTGCTCCTTCCTTCCACTCTGGCACTGATTTCGATTTCTCTACTCTGTCTGGCATATAGGTGGAATCAGACCGGGACGTAAAGCTCGTTGCTGGCGTTCCAGTTGTTGGAGTTCCCGTTGTTGTTGACGTTCACGCAATTAGTCGAGCTGCCACTCCTGACAGAAGCGGTCCACCAGTTGCAGCGGCCGCGTGACACTTTTCAGCAAATAACCCGAGTTTATTATCTGGCTCTTATTTTGTCGTTTTTCCTCCAGCCTTTCAGGTCGTCGATCTCTTGACTCAATAAGCTCGTGATTTCTTCGAGGCTTGCGGCCGTGGCCGAAGGCACGCACCTGATAAGACGGGAGAGTTTTCTCTGTAATTGGTAGCCGTTCGCGATCGCCTTTTGGGCGTATGCCTTACGGCTCGCGAGATCCTGCTCATTCATGGCATAGATACTGTTCGCGGCGATTATGTTGTCGTTCAGCTCGTCAATTTTCTTGATAAGATCCTGACCGATCATAAAGCGCCACTTTTTAGGCACATACCTCTCATTCATAACATAGAGCGTTACAAGATCTTGAAGTTTCTCGGCGTTCGCAAGGACGTCGAACGGCGTCTTTTTACGGTTTCTGGTGTATACGTTACTCATTCTATGCCTCCAGTTACCCGGCTACACGAGGTAGCCGGATTTTGAAATTATGCCGCGGCTTACGCCTCGTCAATTCGGAAGCAGACCGGGACGTAAAGCTCGTTGCTGGCGTACCAGTAGATGGAGTTCCCGCTGCCGTAGACGTACACGCAATAAGTCGAGCTGCCACTCCTGACAGAAGCGGTCCACCAGCTGCAGCGGCCGCCGCCGTTTCCGGCGCCCTTGATACGGTTCAAAAAGCTATTAGCAAAGATCGGGTACTGTACGCCCTGTCCCTGACTCCAGCCTTTTGTCCCCCAGATAGTTGAACCGAAGATTTCATACTCGAGAGGCACCCAGAGAGGACCGAGATCCTGCCAGCCCCAGCCCGTGCCGTCAGTGAGTGCGCCGCTTGCGCTGTATCTGTATTCCATGAGGGCGCGCTTGTTGCTGATTACAGCCTTGACTGCTGCCGGAAGGTAGCCGTAAAGGGTAGTAGTGAGGAATGTGTGCAGGTTGCTTATCATGTACGGTGAGTTATTTGCAGCGTTTCCGTTGTTATTATTGGCTTCATTCCATTTTACTGTCTGATTAAAACAGTCTTTACTAATAAAATCAATGTGGTGGCTGAGCTGCTGATCGGTGGTTCTGTAATATGTGTCGATACCAGCAACCTGCATTTTCACCGTCTGGCCGTTCATTGTGATGGGAATATAGTCGGCTACATGAATACCGGCAAAATTGTGGGCTTTGATCCTTGCCTTAATCCACGCCCATGCGTCTGAATACTTTGCAATCTCCAGCGCAAAGACAGTAGTCAGGTCTCTGCCGTCATAGAGGCGATCGTTGTCGGACATAGCTCTCGCAAGCTCCTCGTTTGTAGCTTCGAGATCCTCAGCCAGAGCGACGGCTCCGGTCTTGGTCTGGATCGTAACCTCCAGAGCATTGTCGACGGTCGCAAAGTATTCCTGCGTAATGGTCGAAGGTGTCAAACCGTTGTACGGCGGCAAATAGTCGGCCACGTTCGCGATCGCGATCGAGTAGAGGACTGGAGCAGCGGCCGGGTGTAATTCATCAACCGCATAAATGCCGATCTCATTCACATAATAGCCAGCAGAAAGCTCAGCATTTGAGACGAGCGCCGTCAATTTTACGCAGGTATCGGTCGCCATTTCAATTTTAGAGAATGGGATCTCTTGTTTCTGCGCTTTGAGAGTAGAGCGGGCCTGCAGGCTGGCTCTGGTTTTCTCCGAGTCTGAATAGGTGCCGGATCCAATCACCAGCTTGGTGAACTTAATTTTTGCGGTTCCGGCGGTTGTGGCTGCCAGCAAGGCGGCGCCACCGTTTGTCATTACTGCATTGTTAAAATCTGCCATAATGCAATCATTCCTCCTTTATGATGTTTTTAATGTGGTTTGTATGTGCAACTCCGGCAGCCAGTGGAAGCTCCAGAGGTTGTACGTCGTCAAAATGTTCTATTGCTCCCGCTTTGCTTTGGCTCTGGCCTGCTGCCGTGCCGACATTCGACACAATGCCCGCAGAGTATTCCAACGCAAAGTAGTCCATAATGCTGTTGCGGCTGTGGTAGGATCCTCGGCCGGTTCCTCCGTGCTGGGTGATTTCTGCCTTGCGTGTTTCCTGAAAATGGTCTAAAACTACGCATTTACTGAATGAATGGTGAGCGGTTCCTCCGTGGAGTGGCTGCTGGATCGTTCTGGTAACTTCGATCATTTCAACATGAGAGCGCGCGTTTTTTACCTTGTCGATCATGTTCAAAAAATAAAGCATACCGTCCTTCGTGAGCGTTGCGCTTGTCTGGATTTTGAACCAGTACGGCTGGCCGCCGTACTCGAACCACTCCGTAACTTTACCCATTCCGAAGGCTGAGGTGATAAGCTCCTCAACCGCCCATTTTGTGCCGCGCTTTTCATGGACTCGGTAGCATGTGCGTATTACTGATCTTTTGGTCTCCAGAGAGAAAGAGGAGTCCCACCAGTCAATATTGAACTCCCACGCCATTTCATCGAGCTGCGCGTCGTTCATGTTGTCGATCTGGTCCCATTTCCGCAGAATTTTGGCTCTGTTCGCCGGTTCAGCGAGCAGAACATCCATAGCGTGAGAGAGCGCCACGTCCGTTTCGTCCGCTTTCATAAATTTAGGGAGCAGCTTCGCCATGTTGGGGTTAAAAATGCTCATTCTTGCCATGTTTTACCCCTCCACTTCATGCGATACCGTTAATTTGCCGGAAAACTTCGCCACCGTCGTTGCGCTCAGCTCAGTGTATACCGGTTTGATAATATCGACGCGATCTGCGCCGGTCAGGTGGTTGCCGTCTGAGTCCTCCGGGCAAAGTATGAGTTTTCTCAAATAGTCCGGGTTGATATTCCGATCGAGGCTGCTGCCTTGCCAGTATATGTACTGGTCGATCGAGCCGCCGGAGCTTTCTATATTTTCAACAACTGCGGTCTCATTGGCTGCGGTTGTGTAATATTTCAGCTCAATATCGTAAGATTGGATAGTCGGAGCAGATACCTCCACTTTGTCGGTCAGCGGGCGAACGTCGTCAGCGTTGCAGGCTGCCAGAACTTTGTCGAGTACAGACTGATCCGGTATTTCTCCACCGTACAAAATGGGCGTAATTACAACAACGCCCGGGCTCGGCGAGCTTACATGCGCGTCGGCCACGGTTGCGTCAGCAGATACGGCGTAATATTTATATGAGTTTTTAGGCCCGGCCGTGGATCTGCTGGCTGGCGCGAGTCGGATCCTTTCTCTCAGATCCTCGTCGTTTTCCTCGTCGCCGCCTCCGGCTGTTTCCTCAGTGTTGGAAACTCCGTCAATAAATGGGATCATATCAACCAGCACATTGATCTCGCCGACTGGTATGCCGTTGTATGTTGTGCCGCCTTCCTCGCTTTCGACTTCGGCGTCGACATATAAGGAACCAGCCTGCAGGACTGTGGTCTCGGTGGTTTTGAAGTAGCGAGAGTAGTCCGAAGTTATGCGGGTTCCTTTGGTGATAATGATGTTTTGCGTTACTGCTTCTTTGAGAGAAAAGCGAACCGTTGTTGTCGCCGGTAGTGCTTCGATCCTGAACACTCCCGCAAATTCTCCCAGAGCGTCGAGAACGTCGCCCCTTGCATAGCGGAGAGTTGACTGCTTTGCTGAGTCGTTCATCGTGGAGTAAAGCGCTACAACGAGAGTCGCAAGCGTTTCTCCAAAAATTCGGCGCTCGTCTCCGGGGTATAATTCCTCGGTGACGCCATTCTCTAAAACGTACATGATAAAGTCGTAGATCTGGCCGGCGTCTGTTTCTATGAACTGCAATTCGCTGGTGCTACTCATTGTCCTCCTCCTCTCTTAGTTTAATTTGTGTTATAGTTGAAAAATCGCCGCCTTGTGCGTCTGGAGCCTCGAAGTCAATGCCTTCGACTTCGACGCGCGGCTCGTAAGTGTCAAGTACCCACTCAGCCTCCGCGATCGCGTCATATCGCGCCGAGGCGCTGGGTGCGTCTGTTATCGCTGCGTCGATCCCCTTGATACGATCATAGGGGTTTTCGCCTCTCGTAAGTTTCAGGAGATTGGCCGCGCATTGTCGCGGATCTCCGTTGTTGCTTGCCAGCATGTGATCGCCTCCTTTATGACACGAGGGACAGCGTGCTGATATATACCCAGCCGTCGACCTGCGGGAGGTATGCTTTGTTTCCGTTGATTTTTCCAACCTTCAGAACTCGCTTTTTTTCACTATTGAGAATTTTCTCACCGTCCGCATAGTATGAGCCGGTCAACTTCACGCTGCTGCCTACTGATATTGTCACTTTTTTGCCCTTTTTCTTGGCTGCTTTCTTCTCTGCTTTCTTTGCTTCTGAGGCGGCAGCTCGGGCGCCAGATTTTCCGCTGGTTTCTTTCTTGTTTACTTCCTCGAACGTGAGCCCGATCGTAGCGAAGCGGATCCGGCCGTAATCGTCCATAATGACGCCCGAGAGGCTTACCTCTTTTAGTCTGGTTTCTCTGCCAAAGCGACGGCCGTGCAAATATAACACTCCGGTGCTTTTAATGAGAGAGCACCACGACTCGTACTCTTTCTGAGGGTTTACTCCGGCGTTTGCATGTACGTCAATGTCGAAGGTAAAGGGTACGAGCTCGGTTTTTTTCTTTTTGCTCTTGGAGTCGTCGCCCTTGATCGTTGTCGAAGTAGAGAAGTTTTTCAGCGGGTTTACTTTCTTTCTGGAGACTTCGAAGGTTTTGTTTCTCCATTTTGCCATTACTGCCATGTGTGATCGCCTCCTAGCTCAGTGTTGCAAATATGAGGCCGGTGTCGTCCTCGAAGCAGACATAAGCCACGGCGGCGCCTTTTTTCAGCGTTGCCGCGTCGATGTTGTCAGCTATCTGGATATTAGGAGACACGAGCCGCGTGTCCTTCATCGGGGCCACCTTTGCGGTGTTGCCCTCAATGCTCAGGATCACGCCTTTGTTTATGGTTCCGTCCATTAGTAGCCCTCCAGTTTCTTTCTGAAAAATATTTTTGTTTTGTGCTTTCCGTAATCGTGCCGCACTTTGTAAATATAAAAGGCGCCGCTCCATGACGGGGCCTGCCGGTTTAGTATGTTCACCATTATTCCGGGCGCATATATCGGCATGAGGCTCGCCTCAATGCTGCCGCATACGAGCATTTTATTTTTTTCTCGCAATACTCCTGCAGCGAAGCGGATCGCCTCGAGGGTGCTCTGGCACTTAATAGGCTTTTGCGGTACCCATATTCGAGAATTTTCTCCCGGTGCCTTATATGTTCCGGTGTAAGGTCCGCAAGATACCGTTGCCGCTCCATACGATAGGACGCTGTTGTCCTCACATTCTACATGGCAACCGGTCGTGTCGATTGTGATCGCTGGCTCTATTGCCTCGAGATACGGCTCATAGGCTGTGATCAGTTTACCGTCGTATATTGTGAGAGCTGCACGCTCGAGCGCACATAGGCGGCCGAAGAACTTGAAGTCCTCCTCGTTTTCTTGCTTCCTGTATTCGTACACATGATCGGCTACGCCGTAGCTTTCAAACTCCAGCCCGTGCCGTTTTGCAATTTCTTGGCCGATCTGTGAAAAATGAACGCGCTCCCATGCTTTAGAGTTCGGGATCGTACCGCTCGGCGGCATAGAATAGGCGCGCAGGTCGTAGTAGCCGGAGTCAGGAGCCGAGGAGTACAAAAACATTTTTCCCGTGCCGGTTCCTGAGTCCTTAAATTCAACCGGTGATCCGGTTCTTAAATTCCATTTGTCGAACTGTCCGTCTGTGTCTGATATTCTGACGCGCAAAGAGTCAGAGCGTCCTCCCGCATACATTTCATGCACGCAGGAGGAGAGCGCCACCTTTTCGGAAACGTCCGTATGATTTAATAACAATTCGCTCATGCTGTCGCCCTCCACGGTGGTACTGTCTCCGAGGTTTCTGCCTCCTCAACAACGGGGAGCTTTAACTGCACGCCGCCCTCGAATACGATCACGTCGGCATAGTCCGGGTTGTATTCGATGATGTAATGAGCCAGACGCTCGTCGTTATACATATCTAACGCAAGCAGGTCGAATGTGTCGCCGTCTTGTGTGGTGTACTCGTAGTATGATGTAACTCTACGCAAAAGCAGTCACCTCCCTTGTTTGGATCCAGCGCTCCAGCCAGTCGAAGAATTCGGCCTCGTGAGCTTTGAGCCTCTGCATGAGGTCGTCGTTGTCCTCTGTAACCTTACCGCCAGCAATAACCGGGCTCCATGTGAAGCCGCTAAAATCGTAAACGATAGTGGTAGAAGGCTGAGATAGCTCAGCCAGAGAAAAGTCGTCAACGCTCAGGAGATTACCCGCGAGGGATGTCTCTGATTTGTCGTATACGCCCAGCATTTCTCCAGCCTTTTCCCAGTAGCCTATATTGGCAGCCCTGACACTTCGGTCGAATGAGATAACGGCCTCAGTGCCGGCCTCTCCGGCGATCGTTATGCCTTCAGTAAAGCCACCAGTCGCAAGCATTGGTATGTTTGGAATACTAAAGCCCATACCACCGACGCCCGGTACCCAGTCCGGGATCTTTATGCCGTTAATGCCATTGATAAAAGTGTTAATTCCACTAATGATCGCATTGATCGGAGCCTTGAAAATATTTGCAATTCCTGAAACGATACCCGAGAAAATGCTGACAATTCCCTGCCATGCTCCGCTCCAGTTTCCGGCGAATACATTAGTAATAAAGTCGATAAGGCCCTGAAAAATCTGAGTTATAGACTGCACGATCGGGGCTATTCCCTGAATAGCGGTACCGAGTACGCTCGTAAAAATTCCGGCTATAAATTGAAGGGCCGGGGCCAGAAGTTCCAAAACCTGAGAAATAAGCGATCCCAGCACTGAGATCAGAGGGGTGATCGCTGTCGCAATCAGGCTCACAATCGGCCCGATTAAATTCATAACGGTGTCGAGTATCGGCATGAGTAAGTTAATCAGCGTCATAAGGATAGGGAGCACCGTGTTGAGTAGTTCGATCACAACCGGCAAAACTGCCGATATAATCTGCATGATCGGCGGCAAAATTGCGGTTATGAGCTGCACCAGTACCGGCAAAACTGCCGCAATGATCTGAGATAGGAGCGGCAGGACGCTGCTCACTAACTGAATAACCAATGGGAGCACTTGCTGGATCATTTGAAGCAGCGGCGGGATCAACTGCTGGCCGATCGTCTGGGCTGTCTCCAAAAGTACCGGCACAAAATCTTGAAAAAGAGGGATCAACTGCGGCATTATGTCTTGAATTACCGGGATAATTGTCTCAGTCAAACCCTGAATAATTGGGATCAGTCCCTCCATAGCTTCACCGACTACCGGCATTAGCTGATTGAGGGTGTCAAACATGGTATTCGCAAGCGGCTCGAGAGCCACCTGAGCCTGCTGCTTGAACATTTGCAGACGCTCTCCGAAGTCGTAAGTATCTTCGGCAGCGCCTCCGATAGTCTCGGTGCTTTTTTCAAGCTCGGCAGTCAGATCGGAGACTGAGAGAGTCCCGTCTCTGATAGCAGCAGCCATTGTGGAGCCGGCTTTTGTTCCGAAAATTTCAGAAGCGATAGTGGTCGCCTCTGTCATGCTGCCTGCGTTCTTAATCTTTTCGGCATACTGTTCGAGGCCCTCGCTTGCAGATATTCCTTCCTTCGCAAGAGCTCCGACGCCTTTTTTCATAGCCGCGAGCACTTCGCTGGTATTTACACCGGCCTTGTCAAGCTGTCCGATCAGGGCGGTGGCTTCGTTGAATGAGTAGCCCATTTCTTGAAGCTGGGGGGCGAACTGCTGCACGCTGCTCATTAAGTCAGTGAAGCCGAGACCGGTTGACTGTGACGCCTTGAACACATAGTCCATAGCGTCGCCCATGTCGGCCGCGTCAATGTTCCATGCTTGGAAGGCTTGGCTTGACTCCTCAATAACGCCGCCGAGGTCGTCCCCCAGCATGTCCGACACTTGGATCGCCTGCTTTGAAATATTTTGCAATTCCGGGCCAGTCAAACCGAGGCGCGTGTTGTAGTCGGCGATCGCCTGACTGGCGTCCTCCATTGTTGTTGGTACGCTTTTGTAAACCTCATTAAAATCATCGGTGAGAGCGTCGAGGGCGTCCCCGGTGGCTCCGGTTCCGATCCTGATCGTGTCGACTACATTGTCGAATTGCCCGCCGAGATCTACGAGATACTTGCCGGCCTCAATGGTAGCTTTTCCGATAGCGGCACCCGCAGCAGCAACGCCAGCACCTACGGCGACAGCCTTCAGGTTTATGCCCTCGAGTGATTTGCTGGCCTCCTCTGCGGCTTTCCCGAGTGTTGGGCTTAATGAGCCCGCAATCTCCACGATCGCTTGTAGTGTTTTGCTACTCGCCACGGTATCACCTCCTTCGGCCTTTCTTGTGCTTTAACACTTGCGGTGGTCTGTTTTTCTGCCGACGTTTTTGCTCGGCGGCGAGATCCTCGGCCGCCTCTGCGTACTCGACTATAAAATCAATTACTCTTTTCCTTTCGAGCTCTGACGTGCTGGTGTGGAAGGTTCTGGAGTAGTCTCTGATTGCTCGTCTGAGCTGTCTGCCCCTGAGTCTCCCGATCCGATAAAAAAACCTCGGCCGATTTTAGAGAATTTAGTGAGGGACTTACCCTTGATCCTCTCCATGTCCTCGAATGTGTAAGAAGGGTTTACTGCAATGACAGCAGCGAAGCCGATGTATAAATGCAGGGAGTAGTCAAGCTCGACAGCTCCCGCAAGGTTTCCACCTTTTGAGCCGCTGGCTTTCATTTTGTGAGCCTCAGCCTGCGCATAGAGTTCGCCGCTGATCTCGTCGGTGTCGTAACTCATTTCAGCAACCTGCACGCCGTTGATAAGCACCGGCTTGTTGAGTGTGATTGTTCCTCTTTCTTCTGTCTGGGTTCTCATGATTTTGGTTCCTCCTTTTATAGAAAAAGCCGCCGGCGTTCTGCCAGCGGCCATGTTTTACAGTAATTTGTTAATGTCGCTCATGTAGTCCTTGCCGTCAATTCTGAGGATCTGGCTCAGTCTGTCGACGAGCAGGTACTCATAACCTCCGACAAAGATCTGCACGCGGTTCGCGGTGTAGGTGAGCTCGTTTTCCGAAGCGGATCCGATTTCTGCACCGATACCCGGGAGCGCGGTCGGTGGGAATGTTCTGACAAAAGCCTTGCAGCCCTCCGGTGAGGTGGAGCCGTCCGCTTTGACAACATTCTGTACCCATCTAAACTCAAAGCTGTGCTTGTCGAGCTTTGACATTTTCCCGAGTCCCTTATCCTCGCCGATCTTTGTGATCGAGAGCTCCATGTTTTCGAGCAGTCCGACAATAGGTACCGTCATTGTTCCCATTGCGTTGAGGTCTGCCGTCATTTGTGAAATTGCCGGGAGCGTGAAGCTGGTGTCCTTAGCCGTAAGCACACCGCTGTCGTATACGGTGTCAGCAACTACCGCACCTTTTAAGTCTAACCACATACTTACTCACCTCCTCCAAAATAAGCAGTAAAGCCTTCGTCTGTGTACGATACGCGCGCCGTTCCGCTCTTAAATGGCGGGGTAGGGGTTGCGCTAATATCCCAGACAAAGTCGCCGTTCATCAGGTTGCTGGTAGGGTTGGCCGTCTCCAAAAATTCAACGGTAGGATCTCCGATAAGAGCGCCGCGGCCCTTTAATGAGTCGAGTTCCTCCTGCTCGTCAATGAGTATGCTCTGCTGGAGGCTCAGATCCATAGTGCTGTCGATCTGGGTGCCATGTCGGCGCTGGAAGCCGTTAGTAATATACATAAGCATACGGATATTAACGTCGAAAATGTAGCGCGCAACGCCGTCGGAACCGTACTCGTAGTAGGCTGTGTGAGGTCCCCAGAGCACCCAGAGGCCGCCCCAAAATACTGCGGTAGTAATTCCCTTTGAATTGAGTTCGTTGCCGTCCTGCTGATCGAAGCCCTCATTTTCAGAGCTGACTCCAAAATACTGAGCGGTACACATGATCTCTTTATTGGACGGGCTCTCCATTGGAATACTGTCATGACTGTTGTCAACTCGCTGCATTGTGACGGTTGCCTGAGTGCTCAGGTGGTACGCTTTGCCAGCATACTGAACCTGCGGCCAGTAAACCTTCGAAAAACCGTTGTTGTAGCCGTTGCTGTCAGCCCACTCCTCGGCTTTTTTGAGCGTGTCAATGGCAGCCTTTGCCTTGCTGTCGTAAATCGGTAAGTCAGCATTTACGAAAGCGTCCCAGTGGCCGTTTAATTTCTGAACGGCCGAGATCATAGCCTTGTAAACGTCTGGATCTTCACTCCAGAACGGCGCAGCCAGAATGTTGAGCACGGCGTTGAACATGGTGTAGAGCTTGGAGAGAGCCTGCAGTCCGGTCCTCTTGCCGGAGGCTGTAACGCTTCCGATAATGTCGCTCTTGGTTACGAGAGATGGATCCACCTCTGTGAATGAAGCCTCCACCGTGCCGGTGATAGGATCGGCGTCATTCAATGACTCAATGACTACGGCACCTTTGGTATAGTTGTAGTCGAGAGAGTAGTCTGCACCCAGCACCTTGTCGGAGAGTGCAAAAGTGTCAAGGATAATTGTGTCGGTCACATACTCAGCGCGGCCGTTCTTGAATGTGAGCTCGACGGTTGTCTTGACGTCTTTCTGGTGTACGGCCGGATCTAATACGTTGATGATATAGATCGGCCCCACGTTTCCGATTGTGTTCGCAAAATGGCAGTCGAACGGCTCGCATAATGTGAATTTGTCCCAGTTGCTCGAGTAGCCGACTGTTGCCTGTGTTTTTGGCATGTTCTCCAGCTTGATCGGTGTGTTAATCAGGCCCTTCTCCTTATAACCTAAAACAAGGTTAATAGGCGCGGTTCCGATGTATGCCACAACGGTGTCAACCTGAACGGCGCTTTTTACTTTATCGTTTCCGATCTCGCCGTAAGCTCCGTGTTGATAGCTCATCTGTAAATCACTCCTTTACAATAATTTTTCATAGTCTGTGGGTATCTTGCGGGCCAGCCCGTGCTCGAGAGTGAACTGCACCCAGCAAAACCAGTACGGGTAATAGCTCACGAGAGCCCCGTCCTCAGTAAATGGGCCGTACTCTATGCCGTTTTCCTTAACGAGCCGCAGCCCCGCAATATACTCAGTGTTCTCGATTGCTTGCAGCACCTTGTCGGTAAAGCTCCAGACGTCCCGCCAGCCCTCGAGGTTTCTTTTGAAATTTTCGCTCGGCTCTCTGCGGTACTTCACGCCGCCGAGCGCCTGCGGATCCTGCTCTGGTACCGCCATTTCGCTGCCATGCTGCCCCGGGTTCCATGTCGCAAGCGCGAGCTGTATCGTCATTTGACCGATGTGCTGCGCTGGTGCGTGCTTGCCCTTTAAGAGCTGCACGCATAGTGAAGGAATGGGCGCCGCAACGTCTGGCGGCTTTCTGTCCTGAGTAGGAATGTACATAGCAAAGGCGGCCGGGTGTGCAGTCTGCACATTGTAGCCGCCGTCGTTTACTTTGTCGTCTGGAACTTTCAGAAGTATGCCGGGGCAGACTTCCTCCTCGAACCATTTGACAATATTGTCAAGATCGCTTGTTATAGCCATAGCGCACCTCCTAGACCATGCGGGTGTGGTGCAGGGCTATCTGGGTGATCCCCAGATTTTCAGTCCATGAGTCAACAGTACACTCTCGGCCGTCCACATTCAGTGCGGAGCCCGGAGCTTTTTCACCCTCCAGATCTTCGGTTCTGGCAAAAATAAGAGTGTCGGACTCAGCAACGCCCAAAATGTTGCCGTTTTTCATCGTGACAAGCGTGTCGTTGTCGATGATGATCGTTATACTTTTACCCTCGATTTTATGAACTTCTCCGAAGTCCTCGAGCTGCATGAATACGAGATCAATGTCCGACGCTATGAGGTCTTTGAGACTTTTACTCAACCGGATCCATAGCACCAAAAGCCGGAGGGGCTTCGGTGTCGTCCTCCTCTGCAAAGTAATCGTCAAGCAGCTTAATGACTTCGGCCTTTGTGCGCATATTCTGGGCGTCGAGTCCGCAAGCTCCAGCGAGTGCCTGCAACTCTGTGAGTTTCATTTTGTCGCTGTACTCTGGCTTTTCTGCTTTTTCTCTCTGAGGATCTTCGTCTCCGTCAGCTTCCGGCTCCAGATCCTGCTCTGGTTCCTCTGCTTCCGGTTCTGCCGGATCCTCTGCCGGTTGCTGCTCGGCGCCGGCGGTTTCTGGTTCCGGCTCCAGCTCGGCCTCTGGGATAATTACGTTTGCATATTCAGCAACGCCCTGAGCCACGAGCTCGGCCTCTCTCTCAGGATCGAGAGAGAAGGGCTCGGAGTCTTTGTCTTTGGGTAATATGATCCCGTTCTCTTTATAGCCGTATACTCCGGCGATAATTTTAATCATTTGGCGGCTCCTTTCTTCGCATTTCTTACAGTACGCTCGCAGATACCCACGGATTTTTACTTCTAGGAATTAAGAGCGGGCGGCTTGTGACTTTGATCTCTCTGGACTCGGCCTTTACGTCTGCCGTGTACTTAGGAATACGGCGGCCGGTGTAGGTGTGGAACTCGCCGTCGTCCTGCTCGATCTGGGTAACTGCTCCATAGAGACCGCGGCCTGCTGCCGGGGCTGTCATAATTACGGTACCAGCCGGGAGATATGGAACGATCTGACCGCTTTCGTCCTCGTAGGTCTCGTCGTAAGTGATAAGTTTTACCATGTGACCGTCTACGTTCAGGATAGCAAAGCAGCAAGCTCCCTCCGGTAAATTCATAGGCTCGATAGTTCCGAGCATAATGCTGCGGTTGTCGAGGTATTTCTGGATTGTAGGATCCTGCAGCACGATCTTTGAAACTCCTCGGGCCATTACGCACTCGGTAGCAGGGAGCCCGTTCTTTGTGAGCATGTAGATCATTTCAGAAAGATCTCCGTAAATGTCGGCGCCGGTTGCGTTCCATTTTACTGCAGGTGTGTACTTCGCCGGGTTGGCTGCTTCATCGTAGAAACGGATCTCGTACTCCTCATAGTCTCCGCTGCCGTACTTATCAGCGTAGTGTCTCAGCACATAGCCGTTGTTGAGCATACACTGGGCCGCCATGTACTCCTCGCGCCCTGAGATCATTGTGTCGAACTCTGTCAGGTCTCTGTTGAGGATCTGGGCCTGTCTCTGCTGAGGCGTTACGTTCTGGAAGAGCTGCTCGCCGAACCCTTTCTTGTTGAGATCGTCAATGGTGAGCGGTCTCTGTGGAGCGATAAACGGCGGCACATAACTGAAGGTCTTGTACCCCTCGCGCTCGATAGTGATACCACCCTTTCGAGGCATTACGCAGGGCGCGATCTTCTTGCTGCCGTTTCTATACTCGACGAGGACCTCCTCACCCGGGAAAATGTCCTCAGACACTCCATTGACCGGTGCGGTAGTAGGGAAGTAGCGATCTCTTAAAAATGTTCTGTGTGTAGGCATTGCCTGAATTGCCGCCAGCATAGTGACGGTTCTGTAAATTAACGGTGTAGGCATTTCGATTGTCCTCCTTTTCTTACATAGCAGAGTCGAGGAAAATGCCACCGTTGCGGAGCGCTGCCTCGTCTGCTTCTGTGATAGTGTAGTCGTCGTCAACGATAAGGGCCTCTCTGTTGAAATGGCCGGATCTGTACGCTGTTGTAAATGCGTCGGCGCTTGTTGCGTCTACCTCGTCGCAGAGAACGCCGAACGGTGTGAGCGTCTCACTTTCTCCGGCTGCTGTGCCGAGAATAACGCATTTTTTTGTTTTGCTGCTCATTGCAACGACTGTGCCGCGCGCGAGAACTCCTTCTCCGCTCGCGATTGTGACGCCCACGGCGTCAACCGGGAACTTGCCGTCAATAAAAAGATTGTCAGTGTCGCAAGCTCCAATTTTCTGATCTGCTCTCATTGTGATACCCTCCTTATTTTGTTGGTGTTGTAGGTGCCGGAACTGCGCCACCGTTAGCGATCATAGCAGCGAGCTGGGCTACCTGAGCGTTTTCGTCGGCTGCCTGATCCTTTGGTGCAGGTGCTCCTGAGTTCGGTGTCGTGCCGACTCCGGCTGCTCCAGAGGCGGTAAAGTCGTCGGCGCTGTTCTGAATGTGCTGAGTTCCGAGCTGGGCCTGCTTTTTCATAGCCTTAAAAGCAAGCTCCTGAGCTGAGCAGGCTGTCGGTCCGTATTTAGCTTCCTTGATAAGCTCAGGATCTCCGACTGTTGCCTCGATCGTCTCGATCTCCTGCAGTCTGGAACGCTCGGCGGTTACGGCTTCGCTTGCTGCTGCCTCGCGGGCTGCGTTCTCAATCTGTGCTACGACGTCAGGGTACTGCTGTCTTAATTCTTCTGGTGTCATTTTGGTGTTACCTCCTTTTGGTTTATTTGTTGAAACGCTCTGAGTCGGAGCTGCTGGCTTCGATGTAGGCGTTTTAACGCTGTTAATAATTGGCACATTGCCCGGGAAATTGCGAAAACCTTTGAGAGAGTGCAGCACTCCGTTGACGATAATCTCGTCTTTTTCTGAGCTCATGCACATGCTTGTCTCGCAGCCCTCGCGGATCGAAGTACAAAAACCATTTTCGACAGCTTCGCGGCCGGTGTACCATGTTTCCTTCGCCATGATCTGTCGGATCTTCTCGGTTCCGAGGCCGGTTGCGGCGTCGTATGTTTCGGCTGCTGCCTTGTTGGCTGCTTCGAGTCTCTTATTTACCTCGAGCAGGGCCTTGTGGTTGTAATTTCCCACGAGTGTGAGCAGGGCCTCGTGTACCATAAAAAGGGCGCCCTCAGCGATTTCGCGAGTTTTGCAGCCCATAGCAATGATAGTGGCGGCGCTGGCCGCAATTCCGTCGATAACTGCAACCGTGTCACCGTTTAGCTCTTTGAGTCTGTTGCAAATTCCGAGTGCGGTGTATAAGTCGCCGCCTACGGAGTTAATTCGCACGGTGATTTTTGCCTTGTCCTTGACCTGAGCCAGATCCTCGAGAAAGCCTTCCGGTGTGATATATAAGCCCTCGACCGGTTCGCCGGTCCACCAGTCTGTCGGTCTCTGGCTCACAACTTCACCGTACATGGTGATCTCGGCCTCCTCGTCGCTTACGTCGACGATGTTCCAGAACTTCTGGGCTGCGCCTGCGGGTGGAGCTGCGGGGCCATTAAGAACTCGCAGCGGGATTGTCTGCTTTTGCATGTTGTTGATCCTCCTTTAATGAATTTTGAAGTATAAGAGAGGCGATAGCCTGAGTAGCCTCAGCCTGAGCCTCCGGGGTGGTGCCGTTAGCTTCCGCGATCATTTCGTTTTCGCGTTTTAACTGGTTCATGTTGGCTTCCCACTGGCCGCCATTCAAGCGGATCGTACTCTGTTCGTGGGTGCTGTACCCGTGCTGGTTTGCAAGGATCTCGGCGCTGATTTCTTTCGTAGGATCGAGCTGTCCCTGAGACGGTCCGATCCAGTCACTCCCGAGCCATGCTGCACGAATGAGCGGATCACTGAAAAAGCCGGGCGCCTGAATACGTCCGAGAGCTACGGCCTCAGAGAGCCAGATCTCGTAAATGGGTTTGCAAAAGTCATTAGCAAACCACTCTCGGCGCATTTTGAACGCTTTCCATGCTTCCAGCAGCGCGGCTCTACTTGCTGAGTACGAGGCGTTGAACGATTTCAGGAGCAGATCGGCAGGGATCTCCAGCGCGGCGCCGCATTGTTCGCAGAGTGCTCTAATAAAAGCAGAAAAACCGCTTGCCGGTCTTGTCGGTGCTGCGAACTTGATATCTTCTCCCGGCTTCATTACGTTAATTGTTCCGGGGCCCATTTCGTAATCGTCAGGATCCGAAGGCTCTATCTCTGAGCCGTTTACTTCATTGAACGGCATTTCATCGGCGCCGGTGTCGGTTGTGACAAAAGCCGTGAAAAAGCTCTCGACAAGGGCGGCCATGAGCTCGCCCTCTGTGTAGCGTCTCATTTGCAGGAGCGGTTCAATGATCTGCGCCAGATATGTGACGCCTCTGTATTGCTCAGGTCTTTCGGACTCCATGACATGCAGGACATTAGGGAGCCCGGTTTTTTCACCGTATGCCTCGACTCTGGTCCATTCAGTTTCGGCCGCCGCGATAATATGCGGGTAGGTGTTGCGGAAATAATACGCTTGTATCATTCCGTTGTCGTTAATCTCTACGCCGTCAAAGATCCGGTTCCCGTTTTTGGCTTTGCCTTCGGTGGAAAAGCAGTAGTACCCCGAGTTAATCAGCGGGGTGCTGCAACGGTCAGCCTCTACGAGCTGGATCCTGAGAGAGTACGGACACATAGGAGTCGGATCGACTCGCTTAATGAGCCCGAACACGTCGCCGCTCATTAGCCAGCTCATAAGCGCGAGCTGCTGCATTGCGTAATAGTCATTTACTCCGGTAGCGTCGCAGGCATTTTTCTTTTCGGCCCAGATTTTGAACTCGGCCTCTGTTTTTTTCTGCCATTCTTTTGCAGCTTCCTGAGACATTCCCAGACGCTCGGCGTCTATGCGGCTATTTAATTTCAGGCCGCAGCCTATGACGTTTGTGCGGTTGGTCTTAATGGCAGAAGTAGCAACCGGCGCGGCCATATACAGCATACGAGCGCGCTGCCTTAGCGTGTCATTGTTGTGGTCTATATCCCATTGAGGGGAGGAGCTGCTGGCCTTGAAACTTTTCAGCGCCTTTTTCTTCCAGCTTGCGCCGGCCTCTGAATATCCATAGTTTGAAGCTCGCGGGGCTGCTGATCCCGGACGGGCTTCGGGTGTTGCCGCCTGAGCAGGTGGCCCTTGTGTTTTGCTTGGAGTTATTTGCTGCATGGTTTTCGCCTCCTTACCAGTCACGAGGGACGACTCCGACGGCCCTGCGCTGTGATTTGTTTTCGAGCGACGCGATCTCGTCCTCCATTTCCTTGATTGCTTTGCGGATAGCTGAGAGATCTGTCTGGTATCTGGTGGCGTTTCGTGTTCCTATACCATAGGACTGAACGCCGCCGCTGAGCATTTCCTCCTCGCGCTTATAGTAAAGCTCGAGGCGAGTCTTTAATTTGCTGATTTTTTCAGCCTTTTGTTGCTGTCTCATGGTTCACCTCCTTACCAGTCGTCGTACAGCTTCGAGCCGCTGGAGCGTTTTTTCTTTTCTTTTTTCTCGACGGTTTTCAGCGGTTGGCCTTTGAGGCGCCTTTCTACTGCCGTGAGATCTGGATCTAGTATTCTGAAGGCTGCCATTGCATAGTTGCGGCAGTCGAGAGCCTCGTTGCGGTTATGTCCCGGCAGCTTCTCCCATTGCCATTTGTCGCCGCGTCTAGTTCGGACGAGCGACAGCTTTTCAGATAGCAAGCCAGAAAAGAAAAGAGAGTCATAACCGCGATCCTCTCCGAGTGGAAAGTGGCAGTATTTGGCTCCCTTTTCTTGCACCTTAATGGCGTTCATTATTTTACTTTTTCCGGCGTCTACTCCCAGAGTGTAGAGCCAGCACTTGCCGATCAGTTTACCGTCTATGACGATCTTCACCTTTGAAGGCGGGGCGGTGTATGGTATGCCGTCGCCGCCTTTTCCTTTTATGGCAAAAACGCGCTTGTTTTGTCTGGCCTTGCACTCGGCGTATACCTCCTGCGTAAAGTGGCCGCCGGAGTCCACGCATGTGAATGATACCTTCAGGCCCTTGCCATTCTTGAAGCGGTAAACATGGTCGATCACATCGTCGAGTCGAGCCCATACCTCTGAGGTATCAGGCCGGCCGTTGATAATTCCCTTTTTTATGCCCCACGTTTCGCCGTAGAGTCCATGCCCGACCACTTCATACTCGAGGCGGTTGTCCTGAGTGTCAACTCCGATGGTCAGCACCAGAACGTCGTCAGGGAGCTCGGCGTCGTATTGTTCGCGCCGGCTGAGCATTGCGTCCTCGTCCTCTAAATCTCCGCGATCCTCCCACAACTCACCGAGCAGGGTGTTGAATACAACCTTCAATTTTTCAGGATCGCCCTGAGCTTCGAGGAACTTCGTGACGATTTTCTCCCACGGAGTCCACGGAGACGAAAAAGCGTTAAGCCAGAAAGAGCGGTGCCCTTTTAGGTATGCGTCCGGGTTCTCGGCAATCCATTTCGCCGGCTGCTTTTTCATGGTTGCTTCTGTCTGAATACAGCCGCAGCTCGGGCACACCCATGTTATTGACTTGACCTTGTAGGTCTTTTTATTTCGCACCTTTTTGACTTCGTGCTCAAAGTGAATATTGTCGAAAACAATATTGTGATACTCCCCGCAGTCCGGGCACTTATGGCACCAGCGCTCCTGAGTACCGGCAAAAAAACCGTTTTCAATGTTGCTGGCGCCCTTAATTGTCGGAGTCGATACCTCGATCGACTTCGCATTGTAGAAGGTCGTCTGTCTTGCCTCTGCCAGAGCCCACGGATCGCCCTCAGTTCCTGCGCTGGACGCCCAGCGGTCGCGCTCATCTCCGATAATATAGCGGGCCGGAGTAGAAGCGAGGGCACTCGGGCTGTTGGATCCGGTGATCGTCAACATGCCGCCCGGGAAAGATTTCTGCAAAATTGTATTGCCGGAGTCTCTCGTTTTAACGTCCGAGACTTTTTTCCTCAGCGGTTTCGAGTCTCTTATCATTGGAGCGATACGCAAGCGCGAGAACTTCCGGGCGTCGTCGAGAGTAGGCTGCACATAAATCGTAGATCCCGGATCCTGATCTATTATGTAGCCGATTATATTGAGCTCTACCTCGGATTTTCCAACCTGAGAAGCAGCTACAACGGTTAGCTTGTTGACTTTGGGATCCGTGAAGGCGTCCATTATGTCGACAAGGTACGGTGTTCGCTCATTCCTCCACGGGCCTGCCTCTGCTGAGCTTTCAGGAGATAAGCGGCGGTTTTTCTCAGCCCACTGGGACACTGTGAGGCGCTCGGGTGGTTTGAAATTCTTAACAGCTCGAACGAACGTATTGTTTAAGCTGTCAATTTCATTCTGCCTGCTCATCGTCCTCGATCATAGCCCAGCCCTGCCGATCCTTTACCCGCTTTTTATACTCCTCTGGATCGTAGTGGTACTGAGAGAGTGACAGAAGGATCTCGTTTACCTCCTCTTGTATTCTGGCAGAAGTTTCGGCCGGACTTGCAAGCTCCGCGGTATCAACCGCAAGCCGTCCCGGCATAGCCATTAACATGCTGCGGATATTAAAAACGAGGTCCGTCGTGATAGCTTCGACGTCCTCAGCTCTGTGCATGGTTCCTTCGAGTTCGGCGAGCTGGAGCTCTGCGACTCTGGCCTTTGCGCTTTTTATATCTACCTCAGCCTGCAGCTTGTCGGTCTCCAGCTTATCGTTTTGAGCTGACGCTTTGCGATCGAGCTGCGTGCGCAGGTATTTGATGTAGTCCTTTGTTGCCTCGCCGACATTGTACCGGCGGCCGGCCGGTGTGTCGTGAGTTTTCAGAACTCCGTCTTGTGTGAGCTGCTGGATCCTCCGGGCGGTCAGCTCAAACAGTTCGGCCATTTTTGTTGTCGGCCAGTAGCCCGGAGTCTCGGCCGGTTTTTCTTTTCGTGGTGTTGCCATGCCTTGCCTCCTTCCCGGCGTAACGAAACGGCCTAAAATTTTTCTATGAGTCTAGCAAGTTTTTGGGCTCGCAAGCACCGCAGGGAAAAAATTCGCTCAGAAGAACCTATTGAAAATTTTTTATTTTCTTTTGCCGGGTGCCCGGCGTTCGCGTTCTTTTTTCGCTTGCGTTTCTCTGCGGTGTTGGTGCGCCGACTCGGCGCGCGAGTGGTGACTTGCCTCGGCTTGCCCGAGCCTGCTGCCGGGGCTGCGCCTCTGGTGTGGCGTGGCCTTTTGGTGTGGTCCATGTCTGGGCCAGCTTGCCGCGCCTGATGTGGTGGCTCAGTCTTAGAGTGCTGAGCATATAGAAAGAGGCCAGCCGCTCGCATGGTGTGGAGTGGTTGGCCTCTGGTTCTCTGGTGGTGTATGGTGCCCGTGTGGCTGCGTGTGTGCCCCGTAGAGCTCACCCCTGAGCTTTGGCGAGCATTTGCTTGACGTGGTTCTCCAGTCGCTTGCTGAGGCCCTCGTCAATGTTCTGCTGTATGAGTGGTTGCACCTTTTCGTTTTCGATCATCTGCGGCACGCTCAATGTCTTTATGCTCTTGATAGGGTAGCGGCTTTCGCTTTCCCTCTGGAATGGTATCTGTGTAGAGCCTTCGCCTCCTGAGCTGGCAAGGAATACGCCGGCCGGCAGGTTCTTCCGCTGGCCCTTGAATACTTCCTGACTTACTCGGTATGGCTTCGGCTTCCGCTGGGTGGGCTTCATTTTGAAATGCGTCGGAGTCAGGACTCGGCCCTTGTATGTTAATACAACGGACTCGACGAGGTTGCCCTCGACTTTGAGCTGGCCGCCGCCTTTTCCTTTGCCGTCAAGCGCCGCCTTTACGTCAGCCTTCTTGATAGCGTAAACCTCGCACACGGCAGCAGATACCCACGCCTGCGCTCGGCTCTTTGCGTCTGAGGTGCATTTCTTTATTACCTTTTCAGCGTCTACCCCTGCAATATTGTCCAGCGTTTTGACGAGCTCCTCATAATTTGACAGCATACAAGTGGTTGTTCCTCTGGTGGCTGCCATGTGTGATCGCCTCCTCTCAGCCTGAAAACGGCAGCAAAAAACCGCCCGATTTTCTCGCGCGGTTTCTTTACCCATTTATTGCATTGTAAAAATTATAACACGGCTCAATTTCAAAGTAAATTGCATCTTTTTTGCACCGGTAAATTGCACGCTCAGCCTGCTGCCGGCGGCGGCTAATCAATGGCGGCCGTGCCATATAAACGGACGGAGAGGCTCTTAATAAGGCGCTGGCGGTTCCTCCAGACGGTTGTCGCGTCGCAGCCCAGTGACTCAGCAATGGCCTCGTTGTCAAGTCCCTCGAAGTAGCGGCCGCTTACTGACTCATAATACGGATCTGGTTTGATGATTTCGAGAGCCTCCTCGAGAACATCGACTTCGTGCTGATCCGACTCAATGCAGGCCTGCTTGTCTTTGATAATGGCCTCGAGAGCCTCCTCTGGATCCATGCGGGTGCTACTCTTTGAAAATCTGGTGATCGACTTGCTTCTCGCTGGGGTTCCGTAGGTTCTCAGCTCCTCGATCTTTTCCTCGTCGTCCTTAATCTTGACCTTCAGCACCGGGAGGGCATAGAGACGAGCCTCGGTGTTTTTAAACGCTGCCTTTGCGTTCTGCGGCTGCTGCAACGGCTTGTATGCGTCTGAGACTGCTGCCGCGGTTTTTTTCGCCACCTCGTCTATGTAGCTTTTGATCTCTGGCGGTATGCTTGGTTTTTTCTGTTTTGCCATTTATTCATATTCTCCTTCCTTGTATTCTGAGCTTATGCCTACATCGTCGAAAATCTCGGCGTATACTGCCGGATCTGCCGGGGCTCCGTCTCTTATGAGCTGGATCTGGTCCTTGTTGCCGGTGATCCTGAAATACCGCTTTACAATTACGTCGGTATAGCCCGGCGTTAATTCCATGAGATAGGCGGTGTGGCCGGTCTTTTCTGCTGCCGCGAGAGTGGTCCCGCTGCCTCCGAACGGATCGTAAACCGTTTTTACAAAATCCATGTTGTCGAGTATCATTTCCATAAGCTCGACTGGCTTCTGTGTCGGGTGTAACTCATTCCCGGACCTGCTGCACCTCAAAACATTGCCGTAACCTTTGTGGCCGTCGAATTTCGCCTTGCCTCTGCTGCCGAACAGACAGAGCTCGTGCTGGCTTCTCCAGCCGACGCCCATGCCGGGTGTCTCTTTGTCCCATACGATCATCGAACGGACTCCGAAGCCTGATTTTTCGATTATGTCATACAAATAGATCCACATGCGCCAGTCGGTGAACACATAAGCAAATAGAGGAGTGATACCCTCGAAGGCTGCGGTTAATAATTTAATATAACCGCGGGTGCTGAGTATGTCGTTTGCAATCTTCGGCGCGTCTGTCTGGCCTTTTCTTACGGTTCCGATACTTCCGGTAGACTTTCCGCTCTCTTGGTGGCCTCCGCTGCAATACGGTGGATCTGTGAGCATGAGCTCCGGTTCTGCTCCCGCCAGCAGCTCCTCGCGGTCCTTTGTGTTGGTGGAGTTTCCGCACATGAGTCTATGGCGGCCGAGGATCCACACATCCCCCAGCTTGCTGACTGGTTCCTCCGGCGGTGGGAGTACGGTGTCGTCGTCTGCTTCCTCCTTGTCGTGGTCCGCTTCGCATAGAGCTGTCGCAAGTTCCTGATAGAACGACTCCT
Source organism: Roseburia sp. CLA-AA-H209 (assembly GCF_020687575.1). Taxonomy (NCBI): domain Bacteria; kingdom Bacillati; phylum Bacillota; class Clostridia; order Lachnospirales; family Lachnospiraceae; genus Roseburia; species Roseburia sp. CLA-AA-H209. The sequence goes on along the minus strand of NZ_JAJEQU010000001.1, from coordinate 440,399 downwards.
CGTAGCCGGTCATTTCAAACGGGATCGCCCCGGTGTCTACCGCCTCAAAAGCCTCGGCCAGTTTCACGCTGTCGATTTCCGCAAGCTCCGCGATCCGGTTGTCTGCCATGAGGTCGGCCAGTTCCTCCTCCTCGCTGGCATAGTTCTGATAGTCGACTGGAGCCTCTTTGAATTTTCCATACTTTGCCGCCGCGAGTCTGCCGTGGCCCTTTACGATCAGGCCCGATCGGGTGCTCACGGTGATCGGCTGCCTCCAGCCGGTTGCCTTGATGATAGCAGCGAGGGCTCTGATCTGATCGTCCGGGTGCTTATTCGGGTTTAGAGGGTTTTCTCTGAGTTCCTTTATCGGCACAATTTTGTCATGTGCGCAAAAAACCGGCCGGCCGTCTGCGAACGCTTTCGGCTCAGCGCTGGTTGTGTAGTCCATGTCGTTGATCTGTATCTCCTGACGGTTGGCCTTCGTCTTTGTCTGGGTGATTTCGAGCGTTTTCTTTGATTTCGCCACTTAATCGCCTCCCTTCTGGTTTTCTTCTGGTTCCTGAGCTCCAAAACGAGCGATCGCGAGCTCGTTGTATTTGCTGTAAATAGCCTCGAAGGCTTTTTTCCATTCCGGCCCGTGTTCGTCGCCTACGGTTACGATATGAGCCAGCTCGTGCGCCAGTATCTCCGGGACTGCCTCTGCCGGGATATGTCCGGCCACCTCTATGAGCGGGAGAGTGCCGTCGTCCGGAAATGTGGTACAACCGACCATTTCTGTGCCGTCCTCTGTGGTGATTTTATCAACCAGTATGGCCTCGTATTCCGTGCCCGGGTAAATTTCAGCAAAAGCCTGAGCCACGAGGCTGCTCGGATCGTTTAAGAATGGGCTTTTTAATAATTCCATGAATAACCTCCTGCAATATGCGGGAGGGCAGCAGGGCCCTCCCTTGATGATTCCGACATTTATGTCGGTGACATTATGCAATGATTGTGATCTTGTCTCTGTCCGGTATGTCTTTGAGTGCTTCCGTGAGGTACGCCTTGACATTTGCCACCGCCTGAGACTTCCAGACGCCACCGTCAGCAGCCACGAGCTTGAATACCGGAGCGCCGCCTCTTCCTTCGCTTACTCTGAAAACAAAGTCGCTGGCCGGCTGCTCAACTTCCAAAAATGTGCGGTACGGGATCAGGTTTACCGGGTTCGGCACGAGTACGTTGTCCTTCGTGGTTATTCCGGTTTTCATAACTGCCTGCTGGGTTGTGCCGTTGTCTGAGAAGGTAGCCTCCTGAGTGTTCACGATATTGCTTGCCAGCATGGTGACAGCTTCGCGGTCGTCGCTTTCCTTGAAGCATGACTGCATAGAAATGAGAAAGCTCTCCTGATCGTATTCTCTGCCATATTCAAAACGAGGCAGCAGGGCATTGACCTCGAAAAGCGTCTCACGGTCGCGCTCAGCAAGCAGGCCAGAGTATAAAAGCACCTTTGTTTCGTTCACTACCTGAATAATCATACGATCGCGCAATTCTTCGCGGTTTTCTTTGATGTAGTCCACCAGTGAGGTGAGAGTGGTTGCGGAGATAGGCGCCGCCTTTTCCGGTGCGTCATATCTTACGAGATCCTTCGTGCAGTATGTCTTGCCGTTAATCTCGACCGTTTTCGGATCCTCGGCTTTTACTGCCAGTCCGGTGATATATGCGATAGCTTCCTTTATTCCTTCCATTGTTTCGTCCTCCTTATGCGTTTACGGCCTTTGGGCCCATTGTAATGACTTTGTGCTGGTTGCTTTTCGGCTGTTCTGTGGTTGTTGGTTGGTCGACCGGTGGGCGACCGTTCTCAAATACCTCGCCCGTCTCAGGATCGAAGTCTCTGCCCGGTACGAGTTCGCCTGCTGCCGCCTCTGCCTTTTCCTGCTCCTGATCGGTCGGAACCTCTGCTGGCTTTTTATTTCTGTTTTTCAGGTCCAGAGGCTTGCCGGTAGGTGCTGGCTGCTGTTCTTCGGCGCCTGCTGCCGGCTGTGTCTCATTAGCAGCGGGAGTGGTAGCCTGAGCCGGTTCTGCTGGCTGTTCCTGAGCCTGCAGATCGTTAAATGACATTTGGCCACGGATCTGGCCGTCATATTCTGCGATCTCGATCTGGCCGGTTCTCATATTTATGCCCATAATCATTTGAGTGTCGATTGCTTCGGTTGCTGCGAGCTTGGTCGTGACGGCGATCTGGGTGCTTACGAGCTGTCTCGTTTTGTTCGGTGCAAATTTGAGCGTGATCTGGATCTGTCTCTTGGTGGTTGCCTCTGTGTTCGGGTTCTGAATGTTCTCGGCCACCTGCATGAGTGCCTCGTTGAGCTTTTCAGCAAAAGCACCGCCGGCGAGAGTTTCGAGGTTGATGTTACTCTGTACGCTTGTTTTCTTCATTTTCTGGATCCTCCTTCTTGGTCTTGGAATTGTTCAGCTCGTCAATGCGAAGGCTGAGCTGATAGGTCGCATAAGCTACCATGTGGAGCTCTGCGGCTTTCTTTTTGGCGTCTTTGTGGGTTACTACGGTTCCGATTGCTGACAAAATCAGGAAAACGGCCCATAATGCACACACGACGGCGCCGAGCGTGATTTCTGCTGCGGTCATTTCTTCTTTTCACCTCCTCCCGGTGTGTTTGCGGCCCTGAGAGCGCACTCGGTACAAACTCCAGCGGCTCCCGCTGCCTTTACTTGACGCGCAAGCTCTGGCTCCCAGCACTCCCGGCCGCAGCTCGGGCATGTGACGAGGCGCCAGTCTGGGTGCTTGCTTGCGTCTGGTATATTGGAGCGGAGCGGAAGGCATATAAGCCCGCCGTCTCCGGGTTTCCACGGTTTTATTGTTATGTTCATGTTATGCCTCCCAGTTCCAGAGCCCCTGCTGGCCTTTGGCTTTTATGGGCTCCGGCAGTTCTTTGATGTTTCTCAGCTCCCATGCGTAACGGCCGAGAGAATAATCTCCGAGAGCCTTTTCGGTGTCAGGCAGAGTAGAGAGGTATTCTTCCGTTATGAGGTGGCACGCCACAAGCTCAGCCGTTGCAATTATTTCTCCGTAATTGAAATATGTCAGGAGCTCACCGTTTGCCATGCTTGCTTTTTCCAGCTTCTCAACCATGAGCCCGAAGGCTTTTTCTGACAGAAGCGGTACGACTTGGCGTATTGGCTTGACTGCTGCATGGATCGCAATTGGTCCTCTGTATTTTGTGGCCCAGCTTCTTGTCTCGTTATGTTTTACGCCGGCGGCTATAAATTCGGCCCACGGCTGCCATATTGTTATTGCTTTCATTTAGGCTCCTTTCTAAAAGCAAAATGTTAGTTGTCCCGTTTCGTCTGCCTGCGTATTCATTGGAATAACAAAGCCTTCCCAGTGCTCGTAGGCTCGCCCGGTCAGGCACTCAGCCGCTAAAATCAGCACATTTATGTCGCTGGCGTTTTTCATCCATGCGTATTCCTTTACATGGCGTTTTATTTGTTCCAGCAACGGGAGCAGGCCGTCGGCTTCGGCTGCTTTTTCAACGAGCCGAGCCCAGTCCTCGATCTCATATACTCCGCTGGGCGTTTTGTACGTTTCCCTGCCTTCTGTGATTTTTCTCCCGTTCTTATCCTTTCCGACTACCGTTGCTGTGAACATTCTCGAGGATAGTCTGGTGTAGTTCTCGATCATCTAGGCTCCTTTCTGGATAGCTGAGGCGCTCCAGTTCTTCGCGAAGGCCTCCGTGCTCTGATAAGGGCAAAAGAGCTGGCCGTCTCTGGTTTTCACCTCGAAGCGTCCACGGCTGCGGATATATCTCACGATCAGTTCGTAACGCTGGCCGGTGACAAATCCCATTGATCCGGTTGTCCCGGTGAATGTCGCAATAATCTGGAGCGATCCGGTTTTACTCTTTGGGTTTTTCAAATCATTAAGCGCGCGTGTCAGCATTGTGCGTTCCTCCCTTTGTCTTTTTCAAAAATTCCAGCGTACCCAGATGATTGAGGCCGATCTCATAGTCTTGGATCTCGCTGCGTTTCAAGTGCTTGTGGCCGTATATGTCCTTCATATCTCGCCAGACGCTCCACGGTATGCGGTAGAACTGCTCAAACTTGAAGCTCACGAGCACGAAGCAGCTCGCGCCCATTTTCTCGTAGTTCTCCAGCAGCTCAGCCTGCCGATCGCTCACGGCAGAGGCTTCGATCTTGTCGGCGTCTGTATGTTTGGCCTCGAAGGCAATGCATCGGCCGCCGTTGAGTATTCCCTTATAGTCGTTCTGGGCTTTCTTGGTGAAAACCGCGACATATTGGCCGCGTCTGCGATCTCCGTATGGTTTCAGTGGCCGCATAGGCTCCGGCGTTTTCTCAATGTCCGCAATATTCTGGGAGCGGTAGTAGTTGCACGCTGCGGAGATCATATTCTCGAAGCGTTCCCCGGCGTATTTAGCACGGCGGCCCTGCTGCCTGCGCTCATACTCGATATTTCTCTCGGCTTCGCATGGTGTAGGATCCGGGTAGCCCTCTGAATTTCGTCCGTTACTCATATCACGCACCCCCTCTCAACATTGAGGTGCCATTTTTCAGACTGTTCGCAATCATTTCGCCGAGTTCTGAGGCCTCCGTCGGATCTATGTTGATATGAACCGCAGTAACCTCTCTGAGACTCTTGCCGGCCTCTGCGAGTAGTGGAGCGGCAGCAGGCTGATCGGCGTATGCAGCAGCGGCAGAGACGGCGTGTTTTCTCAGAGGTCTGCGCTGTGTTACTGCTGCATGATTGTAGATCTCCAGCACGTTCTCGATAAATTCCGGCGGGCCGAAAACTTGGATCTCAATGTCGAGCACTCCGGCGAGCTGGATCTCGTCATACATTCCTGCAGATACCTTGCAGCCGTAAACTCTGATAAGCTGGCAATGTCTGAGGAGCTGGAGCCCGCAGCGCAGGCCGAGCTTTCTTTCCTCTGGGTTGGTGTCGTCCACAAACTGCGTAAAATACACATGAGGGGCGAGTGGCAGCAGGCCGTCATTCATTGCCTCGCGGCAGTATTCCTGCGCCTTGATGATGTTTTTCTCATAGTCACCGCGACACGGTGAGCAAATATAGGCTAATTTCATTCAGTGCCCTCCCTTAAATAATTTTTATTGTCTGGCGACTGCTGCCGGGCTGCCATACGAACCACGAGTAACTCGTGGCGTCCGTTCCGTGTCCGGTAAAGCTCGGGCGCTTATGTAGGGTATAGAGTCCGGCGAGCCGGTGATCTTCCTGCTGCCAGAACTCAAAACGCTGGTCGCTTTCCATGAATGCGGTGCGGAGCAGAAAAATGAGCCTGCCGCCCGGTTTAAGTAGCCCGAGACATTTCTCAACAAATTCGATCGCCTGATTAAATGGCGGGTTGCCGATGATAAGATCATATTTTTTCCCGAGGTCCATACTCAGGAAGTCGTCAATAATCACATTGACGCCGAGATCCTGCAGGTGTTGTGCCTCCTCTGGTCTGATCTCCACCGCGTCGATCGAAAAATCGCCGTATTTTTGTAGTGTCTTGATTATGTTGCCGCTACCTGCTCCCGGTTCCAGCACCTCGATCCCCCCCCTCAGAGGGAAAACGTCGAGAAATGTCTCGATCGTCGGGATCGGTGTAGGGTAGAAGTCGTGCGGCTTTCTGGTGCTTCCTCTGTTTGTTGCACTCATTGTCTGCCTCCTTATCTGCTGCGCCAGCTCTGGCCCTCCATGACGAGAGCCTCGCACATTTCTCGCAGTCGGTCCACAGTGGCCCTCGCTGTCATGTCGTCCCCATTCTGAGGAGTGAGGCGTTTCTCCAGCTCGGTGTCTGTGTAGTTGCTTGTTACAATCGTTGGCTTGTAGCCTTCGTAGCGGGCGTTTATGATCGCGTAGATCTTCGAGACGCCCCAATCTGTCGGCGGCTCTTTCCCCATATCGTCGATAATGAGGAGCGGGACCGTTTCGTAAACTCTCAGGATCTCACCCTCTGAGATTTCGCGCTTGTCGTATGTAGCCTTGATCCTTGCCAGCATGTCGATCATTGTCATGCAAATAACCGGCCGGCCTCTCTGGATCAGGTCGTTGGCAATAGCAGCAGCGAGGTGAGTCTTTCCGACGCCTATGTCGCCCAGTATGAAAAGCCCGTTTTTCTTCTGGCCCATATTGTCAAAATTCTGGGCGTATCGTATGGCCGTTTCTTTCGCTTTGGCTGTTCTCTCGTCCGGGGTGAGGTAGTTGCTGAAGGTTCGCTCTAAAAAGCGACCCCTCATTCCTGAGTCACATCTGAGACGTGACACCCGGCGTCTGATTTCGTCCTCGGCTTTCCGTTTTTCTTCCTGCTCTTGTTCGAGCCGTTCCTTTTCTCTTGCCTCGACCGCTCCCGGGCAGTTGCAAGGAATAGCGGTGGGGATCCAGAAGATCCGGTCGCCCATGTTGCTGAGTTCTTTGCCTCTGTGATACCGGAGCTTTCCGCAATATTCACACGGCACCGGCTCCGGTGGTGGTTCCGGCCAGTCTCTTTCCTCGTTGCTGTAAAACCAGCCGTCACTCGGCTGCTGTGAAGCCGGTGAGCTTGTAGCGTGATCCGCTTGGTGGTTCGTTGCCATTGTCCGGGCCTCCTTTGTCGTCATATTTGCCTTCCAGCACTTTACACATGTTTGTCGGTTTCATTATCCAGTCGAAGTCGGCCCGCCAGTTGCGATCGTTTTCGCCTTTCATAAAGCTGCTTGCCTCGGTTTTTCTGAATAGTGTCTCGAATGTCTCAATATTCGGGTAGGTTTTAAATCTTGCGGCCACTGCCTTGCGTCTGGCTCCGTCAATCTTCTGGATCTTCGAGAAGCTGACGCAAATCTCGTTGTATAACTGCATGATTTTCACATACGGAGTCGGATCTGATTTAGCAGGCGCCGCTGCTTCGTGCTCTGGAGGAGCACTTAAAGGATCCTTTATATCTCTAGTCTTATCTACTCTAGTCTTGTCTACTCTGCCAGCGGTTGTTTGTTGGTCGTCCGGCGGTCGTCCTTCGGTCTTTTTAGCAGCCGCTCGGCGGCGTCTGGAGCGTTCCTTTTCGGCTTCGCGCTGCTGGATCAGAGTGCCTGCATATTCCTCCCAGTCGTGGATCGTGAGAGTAGCAGGATCCTCGTTGCCCTGATCCAGCAAACCCGCAGAAATAAAGGCTTGCAGCAGTTCGTCGGCGTCTCCGTCCCACTGTGCTGCGCGGGCTATATTTCGCGCGCTTATCTCCGAGACGTTGCCGTCCGGGGCATTATCGAGAGCCCAGAGCCAGAACGAAGTCAGGAGCCCGATCATGTAGGGTGGAGCTATTTCGAGAGCGTCGGCTGCGTCTAAAATTTTTCTATGCTGTCTAATTGATTGATAAATTTTCAACCATGCCACGGCGTTTCCTCCTTCCTTTTTTGGTCGTCCTTTTTCTTGGCGTGTCTTTCTGTTTTGGTCGTTTGTCGGTCGTCCGGTGGTCGTCCACCGGTTGACCGGTAGGGCAAAAATCAATTAAAAGGGAGTTGATCGTCTGCGCCCTCCGGTATATTCATAAAACCGTCGCCACTTGCAGGACCGGTTGGAGGTTCCTGCTGGTTGCCGTTTTTATTCTTGCTTTCCGCAAACTCTGCCTCCTCAACAACAACCTCGGTAGTGTATACCTTGCGGCCCTCGCGGTCGTTGTAGCTTCCCGTCTGGATCCTGCCGGTTATTGCGATCTTTGCGCCTTGTCTCAGGTATTTCTCAGCAAATTCGGCGTTATTTCTAAAGGCAACGCACTGGATAAAGTCGGCAGTTGCTTCGCCTCCGTCTTTTCTGCCTCTGCGGTCCACGGCGAGAGTGTAGCGGGCTATCGCCATAGGCTCATTACCTTGCGTGTATCGTACTTCGGGATCTCTGGTGAGCCTCCCCATTAAAATGACTTTGTTCACTGTCTATTTCCTCCATTCCTCAGCTCTCTGGCCGTGTCGTCCATGCGCTTGCAAATGTCGTCATACTCTGCCCGAGTCATGTCGGCTGGTTTCTTGCTGTATAAATAATTGATCCTGCCGTCTGTCTGCTCTTTGGAGAGCCCGGCGTCCTGAGCTTTCCGGTACATTCTGTCGAGCTGGGCCGCTGTGAGCTTTTTCTCGGCTCCATTCTGGCCGCTCTGAGCGGTTTTATTGCCTTGTTGGCTCTGTTGGTTGCCTGCGGCATTTCTGACCGGCTGTGAGGCTGTTTGAGCGCTTGGCTTGCCCTTCATGTCTGGATCAGTCTCGCCCATGTCAATGCTGAATTTTTCAAAAAGATAATATTTTATAGCATAGGTCCACGCGCTGCCTTTTGCTTTGGCCGGATCGTCGTTCCATGCGATTGCGTGAGTCTGGGCCTCGTCGGTGTCGTCCTCGTTGTCTGCATTGGTCCAGCGCATTGTCAGATCGGACTCATAAAGGAACATGAGGCCGCCGTGCTGCGTGTTCATGGTTTTAATTTGGGCGTTTTCCTCCTGAATAATGTCGAAATTGACGCCGAGCTCATTCATCGTGGGAGTGATAGCTCTCCAGACGTCGTCAATCTTTGCAAACTTATAGGGAACCTCCTCGCTGTGCTGGCCCTTTTCAATCCTCGGGATCTGGCGCCGCAGTTCGATGAATTTCTCCTGCAGGCTCATTACCTCGATCGGTTTGTCCCGCCGCGTCTGGAATGAGGCAACCGGGGAGCCCGCTGCGGTTTCTTTCTGTTCTTCTTGCATGTGGTTTCTCCTCCTTATGCCGCCGCACATAGGCGGCGGGATTTATGATTTACTGAATTACGAAGCAGACCGGGACGCAAAGCTCGTGGCTGGCGTTCCAGTAGTTGGAGTACCCGCCGCTGCCGACGGTCACGCAATCAGTCGAGCTGCCACTCCTGACAGAAGCGGTCCAGTACCAATCAGGTGATCCACCTTTTCTGTTGCACTTGATACGGTTGCGGCGGTCCTTGTAGTATTCGATCTGGCTGTATGTGCCGTCCTCTGAATAGCAGCAGTCCCCGAACAACTCCGACTCGGTAGGTAAAAAGAGGCGACAGAGTGAGCTCTCGCCGTTTTCCTGCTTACGCTCAACCTCGGCGATCACATTGCGAAGCTCCTCCGGCAGATTATTGAAAACTTCCTCGTTTAAGTAGCGTTTGACGTCTGAGTCTGCGAAGCCGCCGGCGTTTCTGTTGTTCTGGTTGTAGGCAACTTCCACCGGCAGGCAGTCCTTGCTCTCGAAGCGAGCCCAGTCCGGGCCCATGTCAACGACTACGAGATCCATTTCCTCACCGTCGAGGGTTTTCTCTGTGATAATGTCGCCAATCTTTAATGTGCCGCCGCCTCCTTTTATCAGGTTAGCGAGTCCTTTCCATGTTGTTTCTGTCTCTGTTGTGGTTGTCTGAATTAACTTAGGCATTTTCTTTCCCTCCGTTCTGAATTGTTAAAATAGCAAGCTCGAGAGCCTCAACCTCTGTTCTGAGCTGACTTTCTTCGTTCATGAGCTCTGTGAGTCTTTCCTTTTTAGGCTGCAAAATAGCAGTTATCTGGGCTATGGCTGGGTTTTCAGTCTGTGCCTGAGCGCTGGTTGCCTTGTTCATTTCTTCCATTGTGGTGTCCTCCTTTAATATTCCGACGTGGCTCAAAAAGTCCGTTATCGACTCAGCTACGCCGGTTGCAACGGTTGTGGTTACTGCATTACCGAATTGCTTATAAGCCTGAGAGTCTGAGACTACCTGCTCCCAATGCTCCATAGGAAACGCCTGCAGGCGTCCGTATTCCGTTGGGGTTAGCTTTCTGACTCTGTATCGTTTTTTATCTAAAATTTTCACTTGTCTACACCCCCCCCCCGCAAGTCGTAAGGGTAGGAGCCAGACCGTCAGGATCGTACACTCGCCGAATGGAGTCTTGCCCCTTTATATCCAGCAAGCCGATCATTTCAAGTTTTGGCATTTTCGTCCTCCTTTGATATTTCAATGACAGCAGTCATGCCTTGACGCCCGAAGCCTTTAGAGTCTCTTGCCTGAAGGCAATTTGCTGTATCGGTGAATTTCTGCAAATTGGTGGCGTAGTCCGTCACCGTTATTCCGATGTGCTCAACAGTATGTGCTGGTAGTTGTGCTTCTTGGTCAATGACCCCCCCCGCCAACTCGGAGGGTTTTACCGCAGCCGTTTGGATCCAGCAGACCAGTCTCGTTGCATATCTCAGAGACAATAATGCCGTTTTCGTCGTCCTCCTCGGTTTGAATAATTACGCCGTGGAGATCCTGAGCCGTAAGCGTAAACATTGGATCCTCGTCGTCTTTGGCTCGTCGACCGTTTTGCCTTTTCTCGATACGGTCTGGCGTAATAGTTGCATGTACTTTCCCGAGTTCCTCCAGCCTTTTGAGCGCCTGCTCGATAATTTTCTGGGCTTTTTCGTTTGGAATGTAAAATCTCTCGGGGACGTTATCGTCCAGAAAAAGCGACAGTTTGGGAACCTTTTCAGGATCTTCGTTCTGCTCTGGCATTTGCAAAACGTCCGGCAGGTCGTCTCTGGTGGCCGCTATGTAGTAGCGTTCCCGGCTCTGTGCTACATTCCAAAATTTTGAGTTGTATAATTTAACGTGGGCGATATATCCGCGCTGTTTTAATTCAGCCGCAAGCACTGGAATATACGGAGTTAAGCCTTTTACATTTTCCGCGACAAGCACGGCGGGGAGTGAGCTCGGTGCGTGTTCTCTGGTTTCATCAATCAGGCGCATTATTTCATAGAAGCACCCAGAGCGACTGGCTGCTTTATAGTTTTTAGATCCGCAGCTCGGGCAGGTTGTCTGTCCCGTGAAATTGCTCGGATCAATAGCAAAATCGCTGTCGCAATCTTGGCATTTGAGCAGTAGCCCGGCTTGCTTACCGGCAACGCTCAGATCTTGACAAGGGAACCCAAAAGCCCAAACATGAGCAAAAGGGACGTCTTGCCATGTCATTTCTTTAATATCTGCCTGCTTTACATGGTGCCCGACGTTGTGGTCGTAGCTTTGCACCGCATATTTGTCAAAGTCCCACGCCCCGGCTATTTTATAGCCAGCATTAAGGAACCCGACGCCCATGCCTCCGCAGCCGCAGAAAAAGTCGTTTACTATCGGTTGCATTTAGTCCTCCTTCTCCGCATAGAAGCGGTGGTTGTTAATTGTCATTATGTAGCGCTGCGACTCGTGGAACTTACTCGCCACAAGATCGGGATTGTAAAAGTATTTGATCGGCTCGGTGCTTGCTGTCATTCCAAAGTCAAACACATACCGAACGGCCTGCATTGCCTCCACTGACGGCTCAGGTCTTTTCTTGGAATAGGAGTAGCGGTCTGCTGCCTCTGCCGGCCGGATCCCGTCGTCCTCACATGCCTGCAGGATACACTGGCAAATTGCAATTTTACCCGCCAGCGGTTCGCCCTCGGCCTCTGCTGTGACGATCTGGGCCACCTCGTAGCGCTCGGCGTCTGTCAGCTCGTACCGGAGTTCAAAACCGGCCTCAGAGGCCCATGATCTTGCGAGCTCCTCCATATCTACCGCGTGAGGTTCTCCGTTCTCTGTCAGATATGCGAAGTAGTAGCCGTCCGGCTGTGTTTCGTCCTGAATTATGAGAGTAGTCTCCTGCGGTGTCTCTGTTGTTTCTGCTGCCGGAGTGTTTACCGGTTCTTTTTTCTTGCTGCAAGATACCAGACTCACGGTAACGGTCACAACGAGCACCAGAGCGGCGCCTGCTGCCAGTCTGGCAAGGAAAACCTCGCGGCGCCTATTGGCTTTTCTGCGTTTTCGTGCTATAATTTCTCTGTGATCTTTGAAATTATGGACGGGCTCAGGCGAGAGCACCGTCTCCTTCTTCGCGGTCACTTGGGCTGGACGTTCTGGGCGTCTGGCCCTTTTTATGTCCTCATGTGTTTGCATTGGTCTGTATGCCTCCTTTTGGTTCGTAGTTTCTCAGCTCGCAGAGGGCGAGCGTGAAGTCTTGGAAGGCGAGCTGCTTCACCAGATCGACCACCAGCAAAACGCGATACCAGCCGGAGCGGTACGTCGCCGCGTCCTCTGGCTGCATTTCTGTGGCCCGCTCGAGCTTTCTGTCTGCATAAGACTCGGCCCGTTTCATTTCCTTGTCTGGGACCTCTTGGCCCAGTATCTCAAAAACCGCCTTGCGGCTGTATTCTTCGGCCATGTGTTGCGCGCCTCCTTTACTTTTTGTCGTTGTCTTTTCCACCTTTGTTGTTGTAGCTGATAATTACCAGCGTTACGCAAATAATCAGGGTAATAAGTACGCCGTTACTCACAAGATCCACCTCCATTCATAAGATCCGGCAGTCTGCACCCGAGTTTGTAAGACTGGGGCATGTATGTGATCTGTCTCAATTTCCGGCCGGTTATGCCGTACTTCGGGTTGTAGCCCAGAAGGTCGATGTAGTCCGTCAGGTCGTCCCGTTCTTCGCTCATGGCCTTAGTCACCTCGTAGAGCGCCAGAACGTCGTCGATCGCTCTGTGGCTGTTCTGGACCTTATCAGTGAGGCCGTAGTGCTCGATCGCGTTCGCCAGCTTGTGCGGGTACGCTGCGCGGTCCTTATATACCGTCAGGGAGTCGAGCGCCCGGAGCTTTGGAGCTTTCGGAACCATGCCGCAGCGTTTGAACATTTCCAGAATGAAAAGCAGGTCAAACTGGATATTGTGAGCCACCAGCAGCACCTCGCTGTCACTGTGGAGCATATTGCAGAAGATCCTGCAGGCTTCGCGGTAGTCGATCCCTTTATCTGCCAGTATGTCGTCGGTGATATGAGTCAGCTCGACGATCTTCTCCGGTATCTTTTCGCCCTCCGGCAGCTTGCAAAAAGCGTCGATTTTGAGCTCTATGCCGTTTTCGGTTACGAGAGCAGCAGCCAGCTCGATGATCTGATCCTTTTCAGGATCGAGGCCGGTTGTCTCAGTATCGAAAAATACAATTTTCTTAAACTGCTGCAACAATTTCCTCACGCTCGAGCACCTCCTTCGCAACGAATAGCTTTTCGGTGGCTGCTATCGTCTTATTTTGGTTCATGGTGCGGGTTACGCTGTGGATCCACACCGGCACGAAGTCGTCAGGAGCTTCCTGCTCGCTGATTAGTACAATGTTGTCATGGCTCCAGAGCCGTGCGACTCTCCAGAAGTCCGCGTGGTCGAAAATTTCAACCGATTTATACTGCTTTGTGTTCTCGTAGGGTGGATCCATGTAAATGACGCACCCGGTCGGGTTCCATGCCCGGTAGTCCTTATGTAAGAAAATGACGTCCTTCAGCTTGTCCCGCTGCGCCTCGATGTTGCGCCGGCCCTCGTCCTGATAGTCCCGGAGTCCTCCGGTTGTCTGAGTCTTGCCAGAGTAGCCACCGTCGAAAAATCTGCCATTATACGAAGCCACAAAACCGACATAGCCTGCGTACCATTCCGGGTAGTCGTCGCGGTTGGCTCGGACTTTGGCGTATTCCTCGCGCTCGATGTAGCCCGGGAGCTCGCCGCCTGCCTGAATGTGCTGCATGAGGGCGATCAGGTACTTGTTGCAATCGCTGGCGATCCGCTGCGGGGCTTCGATCTTGTCGATCACATTGCAGCCGCCGCAGAATGGCTCGAGATAGGTCTCATAGCCGGAGCGCTCGATCTGTTTCTGAATGATCGGCACGATGTAGCGGGCGACTTTCGCCTTGCTTCCCATGTATTTCATAGGGCTGCTGCCTCCTTTCTTTGCTGTCTCTGTTTCTTCCAGTTTTGATAATCTGCCATAACGGCAGGATCCTCGAACGCTCTCGACATTCCGCTGATTATGGTCCTGCAGAGCGCGTCGCTCTCATTTTCCGGGAGTGTATCGAGTTCGATGTTGATATTTTGCGGGGTTCTGGATCCCACGCTTTTGAGTGTTTTCATTGCCATAAAGTCGCTCCTTCCTCTGCTTGGTTTCACACACCGGGCAGACGTAACCACTCGGAGGGATAACGGCCAGAGCGCTGATCTGCCAGTCCTTACCGCATATTCGGCAGGCTGCTTGTCTCGCTTGTGAGTTCTTTCTTGCCATTAGGGAACCTCCTCGTCGTCGCCGGCCTCGGTGTCGTCCTGCTCCTCTGGGGTATCACACCCGAGAGAGTGGAGCAGCTTGCGGGCTCTGTCTCTTGCCATGCGTTTGATCTTGGTTCTGTACTTCTTGCGGATCCGGCGCTTTTTGTGGTGTTCTGCCATGTACCACCAGTGGCGATCATTGCACCAGATACGGTCTACCGCGTCGCGTACAACCTTCACAATTTTACCGGCCAGCTCTTTGATCCAGTCGAGCACTGGGGAGAGCGTGCGCTCTATGATTTCTTTGAGCTCCTCGAGCTTCTCACTGAGCTGTCGAATATCGTCCGGGATCTGTATGCCGTCGTCTGGGGAGCAGTCTCTAAAATAATCAGGGATCGGCGGGGCGGTGAGACCTCGGCAAAGTTCCGCGGTAGTCATTCCGCTGCGGCTTGTGTGCTGCATTACATTAAAGAGGACCGTCTCAAAATCTGAGGGGTGGCTGCTTACGGTTCGCAGGATCCGGTTGCGGTATTTCTTGCGGATCCGGTATTTTCTGCCATGCTCAGCGAAGTGGATCCACTTGCGCGGTATGTAAGTAGGGTAGTAGTCTTTTGCTTTCATTGTGCACCTCCGTTTCCTAACTTACGCGGTGCGTAAGATAAGGCTAAAAAAAATACGGCCGGCCTTTTCTGGCGGGATCTCCAGAGAAAATACGAGCTTTTCCATGACGTCGGACGAGGGCTGCACTTTCCCGTTTAATATGTTGCTAAGTGTGTTTCTATTGATCCCGGTTTTCTCCGCGAGCTCCTTAATTGTTTTGATTTCTTTCTCTGCCATGATCTTTTTGATCTCGATGTAGTCGGTTTTATAAATTTCTGCCATTGTGTGCCTCCTTTCTTAAAAACTTACCTACTGCGTAAGGTTATAGTAGCACCAGCAAGCAAGCGTGTCAATACTTTTTGCGTAAGTTTTTTGATATTATGCATAGTATTAGTTGCGTTTTGCGTAAGTTTGTGATATTCTAAGGGTGTTCTAAATAAGAAGGAAGGAGGTGCCAGACATGGCCGAGATCAACGACCGAATAAAGGAGCGGCGGCTCGCAGCCGGTAAAACGCTGTTAGAAGTGGCTGAGTATTTAGGAGTCAAAGAAGCGACAGCGCAGCGGTACGAGAGCGGAGAAATAAAGAACATTAAGCATGAGACGATCGTCTCACTGGCTCAGCTCTTTAATTGTTCTCCGGCGTACCTTATGGGCTGGGAGTCAAAGGCGGTTGTCAATGATTTCCCGCTATCTGATATAGAGAAGGAAATAATCATAGCATACCGCAAAACCGACGCAATAGGCAAGGCTTGTGTGCTTCGCACGCTCGGCGTTGACGAAAAAGGGGACAATCAAAAAATGGCATAAATTACCATAAGAAACGCCCCCGAACTTCCCGAGAGGGAAATGTTATAAAACTTGATTTTACATAACCGACGCGGCCGGCCCAGAACTCCGGCCGATGATCGGTTACAATAAAAGCGAAGGAGGTTCTTATATATGGGAATGAGATTTAGAAAGAGCAAAAAGATCGCGCCGGGTGTTCGCCTGAACCTGAGTGCAAAGAGCGCAAGCATATCAATCGGCCCGAAGGGTTTCAAGAAAACATTCAGCACCAGCGACCGGGTGACAACAACGGTAGGGATCCCGGGTACCGGGCTTTCCTACTCAACAAGTACGAAAATGGGCCAGACTGCTGCCGGATCCGCCTCTCAGGAGGCGCCTGCTGCCGCCGTGGTGGCCTCAAATAAAAACAAGTGGGTAACTCTTGCCCTCTGCGTGTTCCTCGGCTTCTTTGGGGCTCACCGCTTCTATGTTGGCAAGGTTGGCACCGGAGTCCTTTATATTTTTACCGTCGGTGGTCTGGGCTTCGGCTGGATCATTGACATGGTTATGATCTGTTGCAACAAATTCACCGACAGCACCGGCGCGGTGGTTGGTCTGAAGGTTGCTGAGTATACCAGACAGCCGGATCCTGATCTTGCAGAGGCTTCTCTGGAGGAGCAGCGGGAGGCAGCGGCCGAGACTGCCAGAGCTTACGGCTATACCGTAATAGAGTCAGGCACTCAGGATAATGCCGACAAGTAAAAACACGGCTCGAAAATATGCCGCAGGAGGTAGCTCGGATAATTCCTGCGGCGTAGAGCCATTACGGGCGGTCATATACGCAAGATATTCCAGCAGCGGCCAGCGTGAGGAGTCGATCGAGGGACAGCTCCGCGATTGCTACGAGTTCGCCAAAAAGCACGGCATTATTGTTATAGGCGAATACATCGACAAGGCAATGACTGGACGAGTGGACCGGCGGCCAGACTTTCAAAGAATGATGAAGGACAGCGAGAAGGGCCGCTTTAACTGCGTGCTGCTCTGGAAAATGGACCGTTTTGCCCGGAACCGTTACGATTCAGCCATGTATAAATATAAGCTCAAAAAGAACGGGATCTGTATTTTCTACGCAAAAGAGACCATACCGGACGGCCCGGAGGGTATTATATTAGAGTCAGTAATGGAGGGCTACGCTGAGTATTACAGCGAAAACCTCGCCCAGAACGTGAAGCGCGGCAACTATGACAGCGCGCTGGAGCTCAAAACGCTGGGAAAGACCTGCCTCGGGTTGAAAACCGGCCCAGACGGTCGCTATATGATAGATCAGGCCGAGGCCACTATCGTTCGCAGGATCTTCGAGGAGTATGCCGAGGGTGAGCGCGCGAAGGATATATACGAGAGACTAAACTCAGAGGGCTACCGGACGAGCCGGGGCGGTAAATTCAACAAGAACAGCCTCCGGCGTATTCTATCGAATAAAAAATATATTGGTGTCTATGAGTATGAGGACATTTATGTCGAGAATGGGATCCCGGCCATAATTACCGATCGGGATCTATTTGAGAGGGTTCAGAAAATGCTAAAAATAAACCACGACGCACCGGCCAGAGGCAAGGCGCAAAATTTCCTGCTTACAACAAAATTGTTTTGCGGGCTTTGTGGTTCTCCGATGATAGGCGACGGCGGCACCAGTCACACCGGAAAAGCATACGCCTATTACTCATGTACGAAGCGCAAGCGCGGCCGGAGCTGCAAGAAGGAGTCGGTGCCTAAAGACTGGATCGAGGACCTTGTTGTCGGTGAGCTTGTCAAAATCGTACACAACGACGAACTGATCGAGCAGATTGCCGATCGTGTCATGGAGTACCAGAAAAGAGAAAAGGATCAGTCCGGCCTTCATGCGCTGGAGATCCGACAGAAAGAAAACGAGAAAGCAATCAGCAACATGCTGGCGGCCATTGAAGCCGGCATAATTACCCCGAGTACAAAAACCCGGCTCATGGAGCTGGAGGCTGATCGCGCGGACATTGAAAAGGGAATAGCTCACGAGCTCTTAGCAGAGCCAGAGTTTGAGCGGGATCAAATTATCTATTTTTTAGAGAGGTTCCGCTCTGGAGATATAAACGACGAGGCGTATCGCATTATGTTGGTCGATACGTTCCTAAATTCCGTCTATTTGTACGACGACGATCATCTGGTTTTAGTGATGAATTACTCAGGAGAGAATTGCAAGGTTGATCTCAAACTGGTGGAAGGCGCTGTCAGTGGTGACGGTTGCAAAGGTTCAGCTTTTGCGCCGTCAAGCGCATAAAAAAAGCCTTGATGATATCAAGGCTTTTTTGTTGTTACAAAGCATCCGCAAGAAGCTGCTGGTGACAGGTTCTTTAGGTGTAATTTGAAATGCAGATTCGAATATACCGCAAACTATCTGGGCAAATCATTCGCTGACAAGCCTGGTAAGGGGTGTTAGGGGGACTTGGAATTTCCTGATATATTTAGCAACGCAGGCACAGGGATGTGCCTGCGAGGTGCATCTGAGCATGGATGCGAATATGCACCGGTTGCAGGAAGAAAAGTATGTAGTGGAAATTCTTAGTGCCCCTTTCAGCCCTTACGTGGTCTTGATGCGTAATGAATTGCCCAGATAGTTTATGGTTAAATATC
This sequence comes from Roseburia sp. CLA-AA-H209, assembly GCF_020687575.1. Classification (NCBI taxonomy): domain Bacteria; kingdom Bacillati; phylum Bacillota; class Clostridia; order Lachnospirales; family Lachnospiraceae; genus Roseburia; species Roseburia sp. CLA-AA-H209. The sequence goes on along the minus strand of NZ_JAJEQU010000001.1, from coordinate 422,382 downwards.
TGCAGGAAACTACAGTGGCAGACTATACAACTCCAAAATTTCTTGACGAATCGCAAAAAGGAGCGTATAACAAATATTCGGAAAAAAGAAAGAAAAGAGCGTGTAATAGAATGGAACAGAAGAAAATGGTGCTGCGGGGAGAAGCAGCACTTATCATTGCAGTAATAATAAACAGTCTTGGTGTTTTGTTGATGTTGCAGTCCGGTTCGGGAATTTCGGCAATATCCAGCGTGCCATATGCATTTCATCAGGTATTTCCGAAACTGACATTAGGAACCTGGACATACATATTTCAGGGCTTATTAGTTCTTTCTTTGATGATTATGAGAAAGAAATTTGTGCCTTCCTACTTATTCAGCTTTGTGGTAGGATTTGCATTTGGCGAAATGATGGATGTGCATGGACTTTGGATTACAAGACTTCCACTTAATATTCCACTTCGGATACTTTATTTTGTGCTGAGTTATCTGATTATCTGCATTGGAATTGCATTATCCAATCGATGCAAACTTCCGATTATTCCAACGGATTTGTTTCCGAGAGAAGTGGCAGATATTACGAAAGCACTGTATGCCAGAATTAAAATCGGATTCGATGTAATCTGTCTTTTGGTAACTGCCGGCATGACATATTTTTGTCTGGGAAAAATCATGGGACTGGGTGTTGGAACCATTGTGGCAGCATTTACCATGGGAAAAGGAATTGCTATTGTCGGAAACTGGATGGATAAGAAAGTTACCTTTACTTCTATATTAGAAACGATGGAAAAGAAACGGGAAATGGTTTCATAACATGGATGAATAATGTTACATTATAAAAAATGCAAGACTATGATTGCAAAGTGTATCATGCTATAATTTATTTATAACATTTGATTAAAATTATGGAGGTAGGGTGTATGGCGAAAGAGAAGGTTGATTTGAGAAAAGAATTGCGCTCATATAAGTTTGAATTTAACTTATTGCAAAAAATTCCATGCTCGAAACAGGAGAACAGAAATTATCAAAAACTTTTGAAAGAGGGCAAGACACTTCCGAAAGATGTTTTTAGTTATACATATCAAACTGGAGAAACATCAACTACGGATTTTTATACAGTTTATGAGGCAGATTTATCTGAAGCAGAAATTGCAGAATATCTTACCTATAAAAAATTGAGTTTACTTAGAACAATTAAAAATTGTGCTGTATTCTTTACTATATTAGCAGTCATTGGAATAGCTGCATATTTTTTGTTCGTACTTAGTATGTAAAATAACAGTGGTTATAAAAAGAAAAAAGCATAGTGTCAAGAAAAAATACTTGACACCATGCTCCCTTTATAGTATGATAGCAAAGGTCGCAAGGAGTGAGAACATGGAAGAAAAAGTAGAACAGGCTTATTTATATGATTTTTATGGAGAGCTGCTCAATGAACATCAGAGAAGAATCTACGAAGATTTCGTGTTCAATGATTTATCTTTAGGCGAGATAGCTTCCTGCGAGGGCATCAGCCGCCAGGGTGTACATGACCTGATTAAGCGGTGCAATAAGATGCTGGAAGGCTATGAAGAGAAGCTTCATCTGGTAAAGAAGTTCCTAGAGACGAAGCAGAAGGTAGAAGAGATTAACAAATTAGCGGAAAGCTTCCGGGCAGGACGCAAGGATACAGTAATTGATGAAATAGAGAGAATTTCGGGAGAAATATTGGAGGAGCTGTAATATGGCATTTGACAGTCTTTCACAGAAACTTCAAAATGTATTTAAGAATCTTCGCAGTAAGGGAAGGCTTACGGAAGATGATGTGAAGGCAGCACTGAAAGAAGTAAAGATGGCTCTGCTTGAAGCAGATGTTAACTTTAAGGTAGTAAAACAGTTTACCAAAGCGGTGCAGGAGCGTGCAATTGGTTCCGATGTAATGAACGGACTGAATCCTGGACAGATGGTAATTAAAATTGTAAATGAAGAGATGGTCAGGCTCATGGGTTCCGAGACAACGGAGATAGCACTTCGTCCGGGACAGCAGATTACCGTTATTATGATGGTAGGTCTTCAGGGAGCTGGTAAAACCACCACAACCGCTAAGATTGCAGGTAAGTTAAAGCAGAAGGGCAAGAAACCACTGCTGGCAGCCTGTGATGTGTATCGCCCGGCTGCTATTGAACAGTTGAAAATCAATGGAGAGAAGCAGGAAGTTGAAGTATTCTCCATGGGCGATAAGAATAAGCCGGTAAATATTGCGAAAGCGGCAGTTGAGCATGCAGCAAAGAATGGCAATCAGGTTGTAATCTTAGATACCGCCGGACGTCTTCATGTAGATGAAGATATGATGGATGAGTTGATTGAGATAAAAGAAAATGTCGATGTGGCACAGACCATTTTGGTTGTAGATGCCATGACCGGACAGGATGCCGTAAATGTGGCAGGAACGTTCGATGAGAAGATTGGAATTGACGGAGTCGTGCTGACAAAGTTAGACGGTGATACCCGGGGTGGAGCAGCATTATCTATCCGTGCAGTAACCGGAAAGCCGATCCTTTATGTTGGTATGGGTGAGAAACTTTCCGATTTGGAACAGTTCTATCCGGATCGTATGGCAAGCAGAATTCTTGGCATGGGCGATGTGCTTACACTCATTGAAAAAGCACAGAGTGAGATTGATATAGATGAAGAAAAAGCCAAAGACATGCAGCAGCGTCTGAAGAAAGCAGACTTTACCTTTGATGATTATCTGCTTTCCATGGAACAGATGAAGAAAATGGGCGGTCTTGGCAATATTCTTGGAATGCTGCCGGGACTGGGCGGCGGAAAGATGCCGGATATTGATGAAGGTGAAGCTGAGAAAAATATGGCACGTACAACAGCCATCATCTATTCCATGACAAAGAAGGAAAGAAGTAATCCTTCACTTTTGAATCCGAGCCGTAAGCACCGGATTGCAAAAGGTGCAGGGGTAGATATTAGTGAAGTAAACCGTTTGGTAAAGCAGTTTGAACAGGCGAAGAAAATGATGAAACAGATGCCTGGACTTATGGGCGGACGTGGACGCGGTGGTAAAATGGGAAAATTCAAGTTTCCTTTTTAACATATAAGCATTTGCTTAGGATAGCATAATTCAAGGAGGTGAAACAGTAATGGCAGTAAAGATTAGATTAAGAAGATTAGGACAGAAAAAGGCTCCTTTCTATAGAATCGTAGTTGCAGATTCCCGTTCCCCAAGAGATGGAAAATGCATCGAAGAGATTGGAACTTATGACCCAACTAAGGATCCTAGTGAGTACCATGTAAATGAAGAACTGGCTAAGAAATGGTTAGCAAACGGCGCACAGCCAACAGAAACCGTAAACCGTATCTTCAAAGCAACCGGTATCGTAAAATAGTGAGGTGTACCTATGAAGGAATTAGTAGAAGTAATTGCAAAATCACTTGTAGATTACCCGGATGAGGTCAATGTCACAGAGACAGAGAACGAGAAAGCCATCGTATTGGAACTGCGCGTAGCTCAGTCCGACATGGGTAAGGTAATCGGAAAACAGGGACGCATTGCAAAGGCAATCCGTTCTGTTGTGAAAGCAGCAGCCTCAAAAGAAAACAAAAAAGTAATCGTTGATATTATGTAATAATATCAATGACATAAAAGGAAGCAGCAGAGTAATCTGTTGCTTCCTTTTTATCTATATGCACAGGAATTCGTTCCTGTGCACTTTTCCATCTTGTCCCATTGTGCGACATATGTTAAAATACAAAAAAGCATACATTAATACAATCGAAATAGCAAATTCTATTATTCAAATCTTGTTTCATTTTGAACATGACATTTCTGTGTCTATCTATGCTTTTATTCACTAATTAATCAAAAAAGCAGGAGAGGTACAGCAGTGGATTTTGTAGCAATGGTTCTCCTGCCACATACAAGGAGGACTTGCCTATGACAAGAGAAACAACTGAAAACACACCGGTAGCAAACCGTAAATTCAAGGACACTATTTTTCGCATGCTATTTTCGGAAAAGGAAGCTTTGCTGTCACTTTATAATGCGGTTAATGGCAGTAATTATACGGATGCAGATGCACTGGAAATTGTAACTTTAGAAAATGCTATTTATATGGGAATGAAGAATGACCTGGTTTTTATTCTGGATATGAATCTTTATCTATATGAACATCAATCCACAATAAATCCGAACATTCCGCTTCGGGATTTATTTTATATTGCAGCAGAATACCAGAGGCTTGTAGATAAGAAATCCCTATATTCTTCTGCATTACAGAAAATTCCCAATCCCCATTTTATTGTATTTTATAACGGAAGCATGCCGATAGAGGATTGTTGTACCAGCCGGCTGTCAGATGCGTTTTATCATGTAACGGACAAACCATCTTTGGAGCTTGTTGTTACCACATTTAATGTGAATGCGGGGCACAACACGGAGTTAATGTCCCAGTGCCGGATATTGAGGGAATATTCCATTTATGTCGCAAAAGTCCGTGCACTTACGGAACAGATGCCAGTAGATGCTGCTGTACAGAAAGCAGTTGCAGAATGCATCCATGAAAATATTCTGGCAGATTTCCTTAGGAAAAATCAGGCGGAGGTAATTGCTATGAGTATATTTGAATATGACAAAGAGGAAGAGGAAAAGAAATTAAGGAAAGCAGAATTTGAGGCAGGAGTCGAGCATGGAATAGAGCAGAGTTTAGTTTCGCTTGTAATAAAGAAAATGAAAAAAGGAAAATCTGTAGAAGAAATTGCGGATATGCTAGAAGAAACTCCAGAAAAAATTCAAAATATATATGAACTGGCAAGAGATATGGCACCAGACTATGATGTAGAGAAAATCTGTGGACAATTGTCAGGATAAAAAGATAAAGCAGTAAGTTTTTTTCTAGGGGAAATAAAGAAAAGCAGTTATATAGTTTCATAAAAAGTGCACAGGAATTCGTTCCTGTGCACTTTTTATCAATTTTACTTATGCGCGAAAACCGTAGTCGGTATACATTTCTTCGCAATATTTGCAACGATAGGTTTCTTCTTTTTCATCTGTGAGCAGGAAAATCTGGTCTAATTCCTGTTCGATGGAAGTAATGCAGCGTGGGTTCTTGCAACGGATTACATTTTTTACCTGCTTTGGAAGGTGCAGTTCTTTTTTCTCAACGATTTTATCGCCTTTGATAATATTTACGGTAATATTGTGGTCGATAAAACCTAAGATATCTAAGTCTAAGGCATCAATTGGGCATTCTACTTTGATGATGTCCTTTTTTCCCATTTTATTGCTTTTGGCATTTTTGATAATAGCAACGGTACAGTCTAACTTGTCCAGCTTTAAATTATGATAGATAGAAAGGCTCATACCGGCTTTGATATGGTCGAGAACGAAACCTTCATGAATTCCACTGATATTTAACATATTGATTACCTCCATTTTAATAGTGTAAGAATCAGAGCCATTCGCACATAGACACCGTACTGTGCCTGACGGAAATAAGCAGCTCTTGGGTCATCATCTACTTCTACGGATATTTCATTGACACGAGGAAGTGGATGAAGAACATACATATCGTCCTTGGCAAGTTTCATTTTTTTCTTGTCTAATATGTAATAGTTTTTCAGACGGACATAATCTTCTTCATTGAAGAAACGTTCCTTCTGCACTCTGGTCATATAAAGAATATCAAGTTTTGGCATTGCATCATCCAGTCTTGTTACTTCTTCAAACGGAATATTATTTTTTACCAGAACGTCTTCGCGGATATAGTCCGGAATTTTAAGTTCTTCCGGAGAAATAAGAACGAAGCGGATTCCGGGATAACGAATCAGTGCATTAATCAGAGAGTGCACGGTCCGGCCGAATTTTAAATCACCGCATAAACCGATTGTCATATTGTCTAATTTCCCTTTTAAAGAACGGATGGTTAATAAATCAGTTAATGTCTGGGTTGGATGTTGATGACCGCCATCACCGGCGTTGATTACTGGAATAGAAGATTTCTGGGAAGCTACGAGAGGCGCCCCTTCCTTTGGATGACGCATGGCACATATATCTGCGTAACAGGAAATGATTCGGATAGTATCGGAAACACTTTCGCCTTTTGCTGCGGATGAACTGTCTGCACTGGCAAAACCAAGAACAGAACCACCAAGGTTTAACATGGCAGCTTCAAAACTAAGACGGGTACGGGTACTTGGTTCATAGAAACAGGTTGCAAGTTTCATGCCATCACAGGCATGTGCATATTTTTGTGGATTTTTTTCAATATCACCTGCTAAATCCAGCAGTTGATCCAGCTCCTCTACGGATAAATCGAGGGGACTCATTAAGTGTCGCATAAGATTCCTCCTGTATGATGTTTTTAGTAATGTCATCTAGGCATTTTTACTATCATATAATAATAAAATATAAAATTCAAGACAAAATATAAAGACGCAATATTCTGAAATTTGAAAAATTTTTCAGTATATGATAAAGTAGGGTATCATAAGGTGATGCAAAGAGAAGGAGAGCAAAAATGATTGAGGAAAGAAATGACATGCAGATGGACTTTGATGAGGATGCCCAGTACACAGAACGCAAGAGAATACTCTTTTTCGGTCTGCCATGGACCTTTACCAAATATATCATCAAACCAAGTGTAATTACAGTAGATGCAGGCTTATTCAAAATTGAAGAAAATGACTGCTATATGTATAAGGTACAGGATGTAAAATTAACGGCAACTTTGCTGGAGCGGATGTTCGGACTTGGAACTGTAATCTGTTATACCGGAGATGTTACTACACCGGAGCTTCGACTGACACATATCAAACATTCAAGGGAAGTAAAAAATTACATCTTAAAAGCATCCGAAATTGCAAGAATGAAACGCCGTACTTTAAATACGTTAGATATTGGAGCTGGCGCAGATATTGATGATTTAGACTCATAAGCGTAACAGGACATTGCAGGATTCAGGCATCGCACGGACTTAAACAAGAAGTTCCGTGCGATGCTGTTTTATGCAGAAAAGGGGATTTAAGATTTTCTCCGGGGAACAGTGGTAACACGTTCAAATAGGAGACCTGCCATCATCCAGAGAGGCGCATAGTCTAAGCGGATGACACCGTTGATATTGGTTTTGGCATTGCTGTAATCCCATGGACAGATGCCCTTTTTCTTTAAGAAGGTTCCGGTCAGATACTCACAGACAAAGATACCGGCAGAGTAAATGGAACCCCGGAAGATGGCAGGCAGCTTATGAATGTGCTTATAAACAGGCGGAATAACCGCCGCCATGCCATAAATCGGGAACATCCAGATAGAAGTATGCCCCGTCAGTTTAAAATTGTTATTGCGGATAGAATCAAGGGAGGTGAAGATAATTTCCATGCACCAGCCCGTGAGTCCGCATATCATAAAATTATTCTTTATCATAAGAAAAGTATCTCCTTTGAATTTAGAAAAATACTATGAAATTATGAAACAGGGATGGAATGTGACTGGTAATTTTTGTGTGTGAAATAACAGTCCTTATCATGCATTCGGATTTCGTGAACATCCGGTTATTTCGGTTACACAATAAATACATTTGCAGCATCACCCTGTTTCGTAATTTCATAAAATATCTGTAAGAAATTATGAAATCTTTCATAAATAAAAAGTGGAAAACTTGTAAAAACCCACCCGGTAGCATATAATGATAAAAGTGTATTTTTAAGGATACGTCTATGGCATATCTTAAGGATTTACTAAAGCAGGTTACATATATTTGTACACGGGGAACGATGGATTGTAAGGTGACACATATCTGCCATGATTCCAGACAGGTGGTCAGAGGAAGCATGTTTATCTGCCTTGCGGGAAGCAGGGAAGATGGGCATGATTATCTTGCTCAGGCAATTCGTAAAGGTGCAGCAGTTTGTGTAGTATCAAAGCATGTCTGGGTGGAAGGTGATGTGACAGTCATCCGGGTACGCAATACCAGTGAAGCCATGGCATGGATAGCCAGAAATTATTATGGTGCACCGGCAGAAGCCATGCAGATGATAGGAATTACCGGAACAAAAGGAAAGACCACGACTGCCTGTATGCTGTATCAGATGTTAAAGGAAGCCGGGGTAAAATGCGGACTGATCGGAACTCTTGGCGTACGAAGAAGCGATGGATTAAAAAAGCCAGGCAGCAATACGACACCGGATGCCCTGGTATTACAGAAGGAACTGCGGGAAATGGCGGATGCCGGATGCAGTTGTTGTGTGATGGAAGTATCCTCCCAGGGACTGAAGCATTACCGGGTGGAAGGAATCACCTTTGCCATTGGAATTTATACTAATCTGTCCATGGACCATATCGGACCGGGGGAGCATCGGAGTTTTCGGGAGTATGCCTGCTGTAAAAAACGGCTTTTTGAGCGTAGCCGGGTGATTTGTATCAATGCAGATGATAAATATCATGGTTTTATGACAGCGAATCTTGAGGCTCCGGTATATACTTATGGAATCGAACAACCCTGCGATGTAAAAGCGGAGCATATCGTATATGAAAGAAGCAGTCGTGGATTAAATGTCACATATCAGACAACCGGGTGGATAAAGGATGAAATCGTATTAAAAATGCCCGGAACTGCCAATGTATATAATTCCCTTGCTGCCATGGAAGCAGCACATCTCCTTGGAATTTCCCCGGAGACGATAAGGAAAACCTTAAGAAATGTTTCAGTAAAAGGAAGAATTGAAGAAGTAAGAATTTCAGATAAATTTGATGTAGTCATTGATTATGCCCATAATGCGGCAAGTCTGGAATCCCTGATAAAGACATTGCGGCAGTATCAGCCCAAGCGTCTGGTATTATTGTTTGGCTGCGGTGGAAACCGTTCTCCGTTGCGGAGGTTTCAGATGGGTGAGACAGCCGGAAGACTTTCGGATGTCACGATATTGACATCGGATAATCCAAGATATGAAAAGCCGGAGGCAATCCTTTCTGACATCGAACAGGGAATGAAGAGGACGAAAGGAAAGTATAAAATTATCCCGGATAGAAGAGAAGCCATTTCTTATGCTATTTCCCAGGCACAGGAGGGCGATTTGATTGTAGTGGCAGGAAAAGGTCATGAAGAGTATCAGGAGATAGAAGGACATTTTTATCCGATGAACGAACGGGAAATGATAGAGAACAGTATATGAGGTGAATCTATGGCAAAATATGCCAATATCATAATTGATATTTCTCATGAAAAATTAGATAAAACTTTTCAGTATCGGATTCCACCGGAAATGAAGGATGAGATAACGGAAGGAATGCAGGTCATTGTTCCCTTTGGAAACCGGACGATAAAGGGTTACGTGATAGAACTGACAGATAAAGCAGAATTTGACACGGCAAAATTAAAGGACATTAAAGCTGTTGATAACAATGCCATGCAAATAGAATCACAGTTCATTGCCTTGGCAGCATGGATGCGTAAAAATTATGGCGGAACCATGAACCAGGCATTAAAGACAGTGATTCCGATTAAAGAGAAAGCAAAGGAAAAAAAGAGCCGTCTGGTGCGTCTTGTACTTCCTTTTAACGAGGCGGCAAGCCTTTTGGAAGAATTGAAAAGAAAGCACAGAACTGCCCGGGCAAGACTGTTAGAAGCACTGTTAGAAGAAACTGTCTTAAGTTATGATGTAATAACCAAAAAGCTTCATATTACGGCAGATGTCATCAAAGCAATGATGCAGCAGGGCGTTATAACGGTAGAAGAAGTGCGGACTTACCGTAACCCTGTCCGTACACAGGAGAAGGGAGCCTATACCCTGACCTTAAATGCAATGCAGCAAAAAGTGGTGGATGCAGTGATAGAAAATGCCAGAACAGAAAAGAAGCCGTGCCTCATTCACGGAGTGACCGGAAGCGGTAAGACAGAAGTCTACATGGAGCTGATTGCAGAAGCTGCCGGCAGGGGAAAGCAGTCCATCGTATTAATTCCGGAGATTGCACTGACCTATCAGACGGTGATGCGGTTTTACCATAGGTTTGGCGACCGGGTTTCCATTATGAATTCGAAACTGTCACCGGGAGAGCGTTCCGACCAGTTTGAACGGGCAAAAAAAGGTGAAATTGATGTTATGATTGGCCCTCGTTCTGCTTTGTTCACACCTTTTTCAAATCTTGGGTATATTATAATAGATGAAGAGCATGAGGGCACTTATAAAAGTGAGACGATACCAAGGTATCATGCAAGGGAAACCGCAATAGAGCGGGCGAGAATGTCCGGTGCCACCGTGATTTTAGGCTCGGCGACCCCTTCCATAGAAAGCTTTTATCATGCGAAAAAGGGTGATTATTTACTCCTTTCCATGGATAAGCGGGTGAAGGAAAAGCCACTGCCGCAATGTGAAATTGTGGACTTAAGAGAAGAATTAAAGGCAAGAAACTTTTCGATTTTAAGCAGAAGCCTTCATAAAAAAATAGAGCAGCGGTTATTGCGGAAAGAACAGGTTATGCTATTTATTAACCGCAGGGGAATGGCAGGCTTTGTATCTTGCCGTGCCTGTGGTCATGTAATGAAATGTCCCCACTGTGATGTGTCATTGCATGCACATAATAGTGGAAAACTGATATGTCACTATTGTGGTTATGAGCAAAATCATGTTAAGATATGTCCGAACTGTGGTTCAAAATATATCAGTGGTTTTAAAGCCGGAACCCAGAAAATTGAGGAACTGGTAAAAAAAGAATTTCCTAAGGCAAGGATTCTTCGGATGGATTTTGATACCACAAGAAGCAAAGACAGCTATGAGAAAATCCTCTCCGCATTTGCCAATCAGGAAGCAGATATCCTGATTGGAACCCAGATGATTGTAAAAGGACATGATTTTCCAAATGTAACATTAGTAGGAGTGCTGGCGGCAGACTTATCTCTTTATGTATCCGATTATCATGCCGCTGAGAGAACCTTTCAGCTTCTGACCCAGGCAGCCGGAAGGGCAGGACGAGGTGAGAAACCGGGAGAGGTCATTATCCAGACTTATAATCCGGAGCACTATAGCGTCATCTGTGCAAAGAATCAGGATTATAACCAGTTCTATGAAGAGGAAATTTTCTACCGGCAGGCAATGCGTTATCCGCCGGTATGGCATATGCTGGTTGTGCTTTGTGCATCAAAAGAAGAAGCAGAAGCCTATGCATGTGCAAAAGAGCTTGCAGATACCATGGAAAAAGTGCAGGCTGATAAAAAGCTTCAGATGATTGGACCAGCAGATGCAGCAGTAGCCAAGGTAAATGACATTTATAAAAAAGTACTTTATTTCAAACACCCGGATTATGGTGTGTTGATTCAGATAAAAGATAAAGTAGAACAGCTTATGGAAGAAAAACAGGGAGTAAAAAATATATCGGTGCAATTTGATTTTGACCCGGTAAATGGCTTTTAGAGAAAGGAATTTAAGGAGGAAGCAAAAATGGCATTAAGACAGATTCGGACCGTAGGAGATCCGGTATTGACAAAGACCTGTAAAGAAATTAAAGAGATAACACCAAAGATTTTAGAACTGGCAGATGATATGTTAGAAACCATGTATGAAGCCAATGGTGTGGGACTTGCTGCACCGCAGGTTGGAATCTTAAAGAGAATGGTAGTTATTGATATCGGAGATGGCCCGATTCTTATGATTAATCCTGAGATTATCGAGACTTCCGGAACCCAGACCGGAGATGAAGGCTGCTTAAGTCTTCCGGGCAAGGCAGGAACAGTTACAAGACCAAATTATGTAAAAGCCCGTGCATTTAATGAAGATGGTGATGAATATGAGATTGAGGGAACAGAGCTTTTAGCAAGAGCAATCTGTCATGAATTAGACCATCTGGATGGACATATGTATACGGAAAAAGTAGAGGGCGAGCTTCATGACGTAGTCTATGAGGAGGGCTAGAAATGAAAGTAATATTTATGGGAACACCGGATTTTGCGGTGGGTACATTAGAGGCAATTGTGGCAGCAGGCCATGAAGTAGTGCTTGCGGTAACACAGCCGGATAAACCCAAGGGAAGAGGAAAGAGCATGCAGTATCCTCCGGTAAAGGAAGCTGCAATCGCCTATGGAATTGAAGTGTATCAGCCGGAGCGGGTACGCCGTCCAGAATGTATAGAATATCTGGCAAAATATCAGCCGGACATCATTGTGGTAGCAGCCTTTGGACAGATACTTCCAAAAGAAATTTTAGAGATGCCAAAATATGGCTGTATCAATGTCCATGCATCCCTGCTTCCAAAATACCGTGGGGCTGCACCAATCCAGTGGGCAGTAATCAATGGAGAGAAGGCTTCCGGCGTAACGATTATGCGTATGGATGAAGGCCTGGATACCGGAGATATGATAGCATCTGTGGCTGTGGAACTGGATGCACAGGAGACCGGTGGCAGCCTTTTTGATAAATTGCAGGATGCCGGGGCACGATTATGTGTAGAAACCATGAAATCCATTGAAGATGGTACAGCAGTGTATACACCACAGGATAATGAGATTGCAACGCATACCAAAATGATTCAGAAGTCATTGGGAAAGATTAACTGGTCTTTATCTGCAGTGCAGATTGAGAGGCTGATTCGTGGACTGAATCCATGGCCGAGCGCCTATACTTACCTTTCCGGTAAGACATTGAAAATCTGGAAGGCAACGGTACATCCGGGCAATACGGATGCTGCACCGGGAACAGTGGTAAAGGCAGATAAACAGAGCCTTGTCATACAGACAGGCGTTGACCGTCTTTCGCTGGAAGAAGTGCAGTTAGAAGGAAAAAAGCGTATGCCGGTTGCTGATTTCTTACGTGGCTTTACAATCGAAAACGGAACGGTGCTTGGAACAAAACAGCAATAAAAAGGAGGAATTCATATGCCATATTATTATTGGTGGGACCCGACTTATTTCTTGGTAATTATTGGTGCAGTAATCTGCCTTCTGGCATCTGCCCATGTAAACAATACGTTTAAAAAATATTCAAAATACCGCAGTATGTCCGGAATGACAGGTGCACAGGCGGCACAGAGAATCTTAAATGCAGCAGGCATTTATGATGTGGAAATCCGCCATATTTCCGGAAACCTTACCGACCATTATGACCCGAGAAATAAGACCTTAAGTCTTTCAGACAGTGTCTATGGTTCGACATCTGTTGCAGCGGTTGGTGTAGCAGCCCATGAGTGTGGACATGCTATCCAGCATCAGAAGAATTATGCACCGCTTACCATTCGTGGTGCCATTGTTCCGGTAGCCAATATCGGTTCTACACTGGCATGGCCGCTGATTCTGATTGGATTATTTATCAGCAGCCGTAGTGGTCAGGCATTGATTACAGCAGGAATCATCTGCTTTTCACTGGCAGTATTATTTCAGATTGTAACACTTCCGGTAGAATTTAATGCATCGAGAAGAGCAGTAAGAATCCTTGGAGAGACAGGAATCTTAGGAGAACAGGAACTGGGCTATACGAGAAAAGTTTTAGGAGCTGCAGCGTTAACTTATGTAGCGGGAGCAGCTTCAGCGATTCTTCAGTTACTGCGTCTGATTTTATTATTTGGAGGACGACGGGATGACTGATTCGGTGAACAGCCGGGAACTGGTGCTTGCAATTTTGCTGGCGGTAACAAAGGATGGCATATACAGCCATGTGGCGATTTCTGATGTACTGACCAAATATCAGTATCTTGAGAAACAGGAGCGCAGCTTTATTACCAGAGTCAGCGAGGGCACATTGGAGCGCATGCTGGAACTTGATTATATTATCAATCAGTTTTCCAGTGTGAAGGTGAATAAAATGAAGCCGGTAATCCGTTGTATTATCCGGAGTGCCGTCTACGAAATGAAATATATGGACAGTGTTCCGGTATCGGCTTCCTGCAACGAAGCAGTAAAGCTTGCAAAGAAAAAAGGCTTTGGAAAGCTTTCCGGATTTGTCAATGGAGTGCTTCGGAATATCGGAAGAAATCTTGATAAGATTGCATACCCGGATAAGAAAAAAGCTTATAAACAGTATTTATCCGTAACCTGTTCCATCCCGGAATGGATGATTACGCTCTGGGAGAAAAATTATTCTCTGGAACGGATTGAAAAGATAGCAGAAGCATTTTTGAAAGAAGAACCACTGACCATAAGATGTAATCTTACGAAGATTACACCGGAAGTATTGATGAAGCGTTTAAAAAATCGTGGTATGGAAGTGAACATAGATGAAAAACTTCCTTATGCATTGCATGTAAGAGGTGTGGATTATCTTGGCAGCATTCCGGAATTTGCGGAAGGACTTTTTTATGTGCAGGATTTAAGCTCCATGAAGGTGGCTGAGGCGGCAGAGGTAAAAGAAAATGATACTGTCATTGATGTGTGCGGAGCACCCGGTGGAAAGAGTATACATATTGCACAGCTGCTTTCCGGCAGTGGAAGGGTCATCACCAGGGATGTCAGTGAGTATAAAGTCTCTTTGATAGAAGAGAATATCAGACGTCATCAGGTGACCAATATGACAGCCGAGCAGTGGGATGCCCGTGTATCAGATAAAGGCAGTATCGGCAAAGCAGATGTAGTTATTGCCGATTTACCATGTTCCGGACTGGGTGTGCTCCGGAAGAAACCGGATATCAAATACCGGATGCAGCCGGAAGATATCAAATCACTGATCGCATTACAGCGGGAGATTTTATCCACGGTTCATCAGTATGTGAAGCCGGGTGGCAGAATGATTTACAGTACCTGCACCATTGATGCGGGAGAGAATGAAGAAAATGTTGCATGGTTTACTTCAAATCATAAAGAATTTGAAGTAGAAAGCATGGAACAGATTCTGCCGGATGAATTAGGCAGTGACGGATTTTTCATTGCCAGATTAAGGAAACAGAATGTATGATAGAAAAAGTTGATGTAAAATCCTTGAATTTAAAAGAATTAGAAGAATTTCTTTTGTCTCTGGGAGAGAAGAAATTCCGGGCAAAGCAGATATATGAATGGATGCACATCCATCATGTCACCTCCTTTGATGAAATGACAAATCTTTCGAAGAATTTAAGGGAGACATTAAAAGAGAAAGCAGACCTTACAGTATTAGAAGAAGAACTGGTACAGATTTCGAAGATTGACGGAACGAGAAAGTACTTATTTGCATTGGCAGATGGGAATATGATAGAAAGTGTGCTGATGAAATATAAGCATGGCAATTCCGTATGTGTTTCTTCCCAGGTGGGCTGCCGTATGGGTTGCCGGTTCTGTGCATCAACACTGGACGGACTGGTGCGTAATCTGACACCATCGGAAATCTTAGAGCAGATATACCGGATTCAGGAGAGCATCGGAGAACGTATTTCCAATGTGGTAGTCATGGGAAGCGGAGAACCTATGGATAATTATGATAATATTGTAAAATTCATTGAACTGCTGACAGACGAGCATGGACTTCATATCAGCCAGAGAAATCTTACGGTATCTACCTGTGGACTGGTGCCACGGATGAAGCAGCTCGCTGATTTGAAGCTTCAGATTACACTGGCACTTTCCCTGCATGCATCCTCACAGGAAAAGAGGAAAGAGCTGATGCCGGTTGCCAACAGTTATGAGCTTTCCGAGGTCTTAGATGCCTGCAGATATTATTTTGACAAGACAGGACGAAGAATCACTTTTGAATACAGTCTGGTGGGCGGCGTCAATGATACGGATGAGGATGCAGAGCGGCTGGTTAAGCTGGTTTCCGGCATGAACTGCCACATTAATCTGATTCCGGTAAATCCCATTAAAGAGCGGGATTATGTGCAGTCAGACCATGAGGAAATCCTCAAATTTAAAAATAAACTTGAAAAAAACGGAATTAATGTTACTATTAGAAGGGAAATGGGCAGAGATATTGATGGTGCCTGTGGACAGTTAAGAAAGAAATTTTTAGAAAGGTAGGTGGACTATCATGAAGACTTTTTCAATTACAGATATCGGACAAAAGCGCAGCTCCAATCAGGACTATGTCTTTTCCTCTGAGCAGCCGATTGGTAATCTGCCAAATCTTTTCATTGTTGCAGATGGAATGGGAGGACATAAAGCGGGAGATTATGCTTCCAGATATACGGTAGAGACATTGGAGAAGCTGATTCGTGAGTCGACATTGTCAGAGCCGGCTGCAATTATTGAGTCTGCAGTAAAGCAGGCAAATACCATGCTGTTAGAGGAAGCAAATAACCATGAGGAAATGAAGGGAATGGGAACTACTCTGGTAATTTGTACCATTCATGACAACGTGCTTACGGTTGCCAATGTGGGAGACAGCAGACTATATGTAGTAAATCAGGAAATCAGACAGATTACGAAAGACCATTCGCTGGTAGAAGAAATGGTGCGGATGGGTGAGATGGACAAAGAAACAGCCCGGAATCACCGTGATAAAAACATTATTACAAGGGCAATCGGAGCAGTCCCGGAAGTGGATGTGGATTTCTTTGAGATTAATCTGGATCCGGAAGATGAAATACTTATGTGTACCGATGGATTAACCAACATGGTAGAGGATGCAGATATCAGAAATATTATGCTCAGTCAGCGTGATATTGCAGAACAAGCAGAAAGACTGGTAAAGACTGCCAATGAAAATGGCGGTAAAGACAACATTACAGTAATTGTAATAAAACCATTTTCGGATGAGGTGAAGATATGTTAACAGAGGGAATGTTTATCGCAGAACGTTATGAAATTATTGGAAAAATAGGCGCAGGCGGAATGTCTGATGTTTATAAGGCAAAGGATCATGTCTTAGGACGTTTTGTGGCAATTAAGGTTTTAAAGCAGGAATTCAGTGAAGATGTTAATTTTGTGACAAAGTTCCGTACCGAGGCACAGTCAGCAGCAGGATTAGAGCATCCAAACATCGTAAATATCTATGATGTCGGAAGCGAAAACGGCATGCATTATATTGTCATGGAGTATGTGGATGGAATCACATTAAAGACATATATTGAGAAGAAAGGCAAACTGACTTACAAAGAAGCAGTCAGCATTGCCATTCAGGTAGGCAGAGGTATTGAGGCTGCACACAATAAGAATATTGTGCACCGTGATATCAAGCCACAGAATATTATTATTTCCACAGAAGGAAAAGTAAAGGTAACCGATTTTGGAATTGCCCGTGCAGCAACTTCCAACACCATTAATTCAGATGTTATGGGTTCCGTACATTATTCTTCTCCGGAGCAGGCAAGAAACGGTTTCGTAGATGGCAAGAGTGATATTTATTCTCTTGGAATTGTCATGTATGAAATGGTAACCGGAAGAGTTCCTTTTGATGGAGATACTACGGTTGCGGTAGCAATCCAGCATTTACAGGAAGAAATGGTTCCACCAACTGCGTATACACCGGACCTTCCAATCAGCTTAGAGAAGATTATTTTAAAATGTACACAGAAGAACCCGGACCGCCGTTATGAGAATATGGGCGAACTGTTGATTGATTTAAAGAAATGTCTGATTAGTCCGAATGAAGATTTTGTTACCATGGTTCCACTTGGCAGCAATGATAAGACAAGAGTCATCGGACAGGATGAATTAGAGCAGATCCGGGAAGGCTCCGGAAAAGTTTCCTATGATGAAGAGGAAGAAGCAGGAGAGGAAGAAGAACCGGATGAGGATGAATTAACAGAGGATGAGGAGAAGGAGAATGGAATTCTCAATCCGAAGATGGAAAAAGCAGTTACTATTATGGGAATTGTCGCTGCAGTTATCATCGTAGGAATCGTCATTTGCCTGGTTGGTAATATCCTTGGAATTTTCCGATTTGGCGGCAACAAGAAAAATGATACCGAGACAGAGATTGCAACAGAAACCGAAACAGACACCGAAGATAAAATCGAAATGATTGATTTGCGTGGTCTTACTTTTGAAGAAGCACAGAATGAAATCAAAGATAAGAAGCTTGATATCAAGTTAGAAGAAGGCGAGGAGATTTCCTCTGATGATTATGAGGAAGGACAGATTGCCGAGCAGAGTGTGAAGAAGGGTGAATCTGTAAAGGCTGGCGATACCGTTACTGTCCGTATCAGCAGCGGAGCAGGAGATGTTCCGATTCCTGACGTAGCCGGTTATAAGTCTTCGGAAGCACAGAAAAAATTAGAGGATATGGGCTTTAAGGTAAGCACGGATTATGATTACAGCGATACCGTACAGCAGGATTATGTTATCAAGACTACACCAGATATCGGAACCAATGCGAAGAAGGGTGATACCATTACCCTGATTTTAAGCCGTGGTATTGAAAGCGTGCAGGTACCGGATGTCAGAGGACACTCAGAAACTGATGCGAAAAATGAATTAACCGGTGCAGGCTTAAATGTTACAACTAAGACCGATTACAGCGATGATGTGGCAGAAGGTCAGGTTATCAGCCAGGATCCGGTAAATGGCAAGTTTGTTGACCGGGGAACAACAGTTACCCTGACCATCAGTTTAGGAAAGAAGACAACATATTATTCTTATAAGAGCGATACATTAGCAGTACCGCAGGATGGTAAGAATTACATTGGCGGAACCGTTACACTGAAAGGTTCTGATGGAAGTACCCTCTGGACAACAACCTTCGAGGGAACAACACCTGGTTCTGTGAATGTAGATAATATTAAAAATATGAGCAGCGGTACCCTTGAGGTTGACTGGACGTATACCAACGAAGATGGTACAACAGGAACCAATGTGGTATCGACCTCTGTAAACTTTACTGAAAAATAAGGATGCACATGCAGGGAAAAATAGTCAAAGGAATTTCCGGATTCTACTACGTTCATGTAGTGGAATCCGGAATTTATGAATGTAAGGCAAAAGGAATATTCCGCCAGCAGAAGATGAAACCACTGGTGGGAGATGATGTAGAGATTGATATTATTTCAGAAGAGAAGAAGACCGGAAATGTCGCAGCAATTCTTCCAAGAAAAAATGCACTGATTCGTCCGGCAGTTGCCAATGTAGACCAGGCTCTTTTGATTTTCGCAGCGGCAAGTCCCAATCCCAATTTTAATCTTTTAGACCGTTTTCTGGTAATGATGGGACGGCAGGATGTTCCGGTAATCCTTTGTTTTAATAAGTGTGATTTGATTACGGAGGAACAGCAGCAGGAGATTGCATCTATTTATGAAGCAAGCGGCTGCAAGATACTCTTTGTCAGTGCAAAAAAGGAACTGGGACTGAAAGAACTTCAGGAAATATTAGAAGGAAAGACTACAACGGTAGCAGGACCTTCCGGAGTGGGAAAATCTTCACTTATTAATCTTTTAGCACCGGAAGCCTGTATGGAGACCGGTGAAATCAGTAAGAAGATAGAGCGCGGCCGGCATACCACAAGACATGCAGAACTGATTCAGCTTAAGGGCGATGGTTATATCATGGATACACCGGGATTTAGTTCTCTTTATCTTCCGGAAATGGAGAAGGAAGAATTGCAGGATTGTTATCCGGAGTTTGCAGCCTTTGAACCGTATTGCAGATTTCAGGGCTGTTCCCATATCAGTGAGCCGGACTGCGGAGTCAAAGAAGCTTTATCAGAAGGAAAGATTCATCCGGTGCGTTATGAGAATTACTGCCAGCTCTATGGAGAATTAAAGGACAGAAAGAAGTATTAAATAATTAGAGTATCGAAAGAGAAGAGAAAATAGGATATCGAAAATAAAGTACAGCCAAATAAGATACGAAAGAAATATCAGATACAGAAAGGAATCAGACGATGAATTGTTTATCCCCATCTATTTTATCAGCAGATTTTAGTAAATTAGGAGAAGAGATTAAGACGGTAGATGAAGCCGGGGCGCAGTACATTCATATCGATGTAATGGATGGAAGCTTTGTGCCAAGCATTTCTTTTGGAATGCCGGTAATCCGCTCCATTCGAAAATGTACCGATAAAATATTTGATGTTCATCTGATGATTGATGAGCCAATCCGTTATATTGATGAGCTGGTAGACTGCGGAGCTGATTTGATTACGGTGCATGCAGAAAGCTGTAAGCATTTAGAACGGACCATTGAAGCCATTAAGGAACGTGGCATCATTGCAGGAGTAGCATTAAATCCTGCTACACCATTAACTACCATTGAACATATTTTAGAAAAAGTGGATATGGTATTAATCATGACAGTAAATCCGGGCTTTGGCGGACAGAAGCTGATTCCTTATACTATCGATAAAGTGCGTCAGTTAAAGAAAATGGTGCAGGAGCGGAAGCTGAAGCTTGATATTGAAGTAGATGGCGGCGTAAACCTTTCCAATGTTGAAACATTGATGGATGCAGGAGCAAATATTATTGTTGCCGGAAGCGCAGTTTTTGGTGGAGATGCGGAAGAGAACACCAGATGTTTCTTAAATCTCATTAATGGTGGTAAATAAGATGAATACATTGATTATCAATGGCGGAACCATAGAGGATGCATTTGCATTAAGTTATATAGAGCGGGTAAAACCGGATTGTATCTTAGCAGCAGACCGTGGCATGGAATTCTGTTACCGCAATCAGATAAAACCGGATGTCATATTAGGAGATTATGATTCGGCAGATAAAACCATATTGGAAGCATTTCGACGGCAAAGCGGCATTGAGTGGCACCAGTATCAGCCGGAGAAGGATTATACCGATTCTGAAATTGCCATCGGAAAAGCCATGGAACGGAATAGCAGCGAAATCCATATATTAGGTGGCACCGGCACAAGGCTTGACCATGTGTTAGGTAATATACAGCTTTTGATGCAGCCGCTGGCAAAAGACATTCCATGCTTTCTCATAGATTCCCATAACCGGATTCGTCTGTTGAAAGAGCGCGCGGTTCTTCGAAAGAGTCAGCAGTTCGGAAGGTATGTATCCTTACTTCCTCTTACAACAGAAGTAACCGGAGTAACATTGACCG
Source organism: Roseburia sp. CLA-AA-H209 (assembly GCF_020687575.1). Taxonomy (NCBI): domain Bacteria; kingdom Bacillati; phylum Bacillota; class Clostridia; order Lachnospirales; family Lachnospiraceae; genus Roseburia; species Roseburia sp. CLA-AA-H209. The sequence continues at coordinate 401,537 of NZ_JAJEQU010000001.1, read as the reverse complement.
GAATGAAATATCCGCTGCAGGATGCAGCATTTACCAGTGATAATACATTGGGCGTCAGCAATGAAATTGTAGAGGACGAAGCGGTGATAGATTTAAAAAACGGAATATTGATTATGATTGAATCAAGAGACTGATTTTTATGAGACTGAATTCTGTAGGACGGAAAGAGGTCTCTTTTTTGTTTGACAGAATAGCGGCACAGTCTGTCCGCCACCAATACATTATAAAGTCTGCTAGGAGCACTTGGAATTTCGTCCGACAACAGGCAACGCTGGCACAGGGAAGTGCCAGCGAGGCGCATTTGAAAAAGGATGTGAATATGCGCCGGTTGCCGGAACTGATGAAAGATGCTATCGAAATTCTTAGTGCTCCGGCAGGCTTTATGCTTGTATTGGAGCGGATAGACTGTGCCATTATTCTTTTAACGGAAAGACCGTTTCTATCTTGACAAATCAAAAAAATATAGTACAATACAATTCATAGTAAATAAATAGGAAAAGGATGAAAAGGAAAAATGAACAGAAGTGTAAGAACAAAAATAACAGCACTCGGTCTTTGCGTAACATTAATGTTTACAGCACTGACAGGATGTGGAAATAAGGATGCAAAGGAGACCTTAAGCACGGAGCAGCAGTCTGTGACAGAGGTAATTGAGAGTACAGAAAATGTGACAGAAGCAGGAAATGAAGTGACAGAGGGAGCCAGTGAAGAGAATCCGGTTACTTTTACGGATGCACTGGGAAGAGATGTAACCGTAACTTCCCATGACCGTGTGGCAGCCATGATTGGAAGCTTTGCAGATGTCTGGTTATTATCCGGTGGTGAACTGGTGGCAACAGCCAATGACTCCTGGGAGTCATTAGACCTTGACTTAGGAGATGATGTGGTAAATCTTGGAAGTATTCAGGAGCCAAATACAGAAGCATTGCTTGCCGCACAGCCGGATCTTGTAATTGCAAGCACCAATACTACTTCTAATGTGGAGATGGAAAATATGCTGACAGAAGCAGGCGTTACAGTAGCATATTTTGATGTATCTGATTTTGACGCATATCTTCAGATGTTAGACATTTGTACAGATATTACCGGAAGAAAAGATTTATATGAGAAAAACGGACTTGAAGTTCAGAAACAGATTGAAGAAATCAAGGCAAGGGTAGATGATTCCCATCCAAGCGTATTATTTTTACGTGCAGCAGCAAGTGGTGTAAAAGCCAAAGGAAGTGAAGGCAGCGTAGGTGGTGAGCTGTTAAAGGATTTGGGATGTGTGAATATTGCAGACAGCGACAGCGGATTATTGGACAATCTGAGCCTTGAAGCAATCGTAACCGCAGATCCGGATTATATTTTCGTGACTACACAGGGAACCGATACAGATGCGGCACTGGAAAATGTGCAGGAAACATTAACTGACAGTCCGGTATGGAGCAGTCTTACTGCAGTGAAAGAGAATCACTATTATGTACTGGATAAACGGCTTTACAACCTGAAACCAAATGCCCGCTGGGGAGAAGCGTATAAAGAACTGGCAGACATTTTATATCAGGAAAACTAAGACGCAGAAACTTAAGTGACAGAGTATAGGCAATAAAGGAGAAGCGGGATGGGATATTTTCCATTTTTTGTGGAACTAAAAGGAAAAAGAGGACTGATTGTCGGTGGCGGTATTGTAGCAGAACGCAAGGTAAGAAAGCTGCTGCCTTATGAACCGGAGCTTCTGGTTGTTGCACCAGAGATTGATGATGGAATCTGGAAACTTTCCGAAGAAATAAAAGAGAAAAGAAAAAAGAACGAAGATACGTCGGAACTTATTTTATCCGAGCGGGATTTTGAAACTACAAATCTGGAAAAAATGGATTTTGTTATTGCGGCAACCTCGGATGAAACATTGAATGCAAGGATTGCAAAGCTTTGTGAAGAGAGGAATATTCTGGTAAATGTTGTAGATGATAAGGAAAAATGTGGATTCCTGTTCCCGTCGCTGATTCGGGAAGGAAAGCTCAGTATCGGCATTTCTACCGAAGGAGCAAGTCCAAGAGTAGCAACCACGTTCCGTGCCCGGTTAAGCGCAGACATCCCGGAGCGGATGGAAGAAATCTTGGATTATCTTGAAAAGATTCGTCCTTTTGCAAAAATGGCAATCGAAGATGACAAAAAGAGAGCTGCTTTTCTGATGGAATTGGCAGATGTGTGTATGGGAAAAGGACGTCCCCTGACAGAAACTGAATGTGAAATTTTACTGGAAAATTATCAAAGCAAAACCCTAAAAGAAGCATTTGCAGATAAAGAAGCACTTTCGGATAAGGAGGCACAATCAGGAAAAGAAGCTTGTCCGGTCAGGAAAGTATCCCCAGGAAAGGTGGTTCTGGTGGGAGCCGGTTGTCTGTCCTATGAATACATAACACTGCGCGGCATGCAGGAAATCAGAAAAGCACAGGTGCTGATTTATGATGCGTTAATTGATACAAGGCTTCTTGATTTTACCATTGAAAACTGTGAAAAAATCTGTGTAGGAAAACGCAGTGGCAGACACAGCATGAAGCAGGAAGAGATTAATATGCTGCTGATAGAGAAGGCAAAAGAAGGTGCGCATGTTGTAAGGTTAAAAGGCGGTGACCCATTTGTCTTTGGCAGAGGAAATGAAGAAGTAGACGCACTGACGGAGGAAGGCATTGAAACAGAAGTAATTCCCGGCATTTCCTCCTGCATTGCAGTGCCGGAACTTGCCGGAATTCCGGTGACGGAGCGGAAGGTCAGCCGGAGCTTTCATGTAATGACCGGGCATTTTGCCGGAGATGAGGAATCATTAAAAGATGAGATTCACAAAATGGCTGCCATGGATGGAACCTGTGTCTTTCTAATGGGATACACAAGACTTGCGGAGATTGTAAGAGAATTACAAAACGGCGGTGCAGCGGCAGAGACACCGGTAGCAGTAATTCATGGAACTTCTGATGGAAGCAGCTGGGCAGCATATGGAACACTTCTTACCATCGAAAAAGAAGTGCAGGAGAAACAGATTCCAATGCCGGCAGTGATTGTGGTAGGAGATACCGTCCGTTTACCGGAGTAAGAAAAAGAAAAAAATTCAGGACTTTTCGGAAAAACGAAGTCCTGAAAAAATTTTCTTACAATTCCTATTGACCATATATGAATTATAGGGTATTATGGTAAATAGTTACAGGAAAGGAGAAAAAAGGAAATGGCGAAAATAGCACAATCTCTGACAGAATTAGTTGGTAATACACCAATACTGGAACTGAAAAACTACGAAGAAGCAAAGCATCTTCCGGCACACCTTTTAGCAAAGCTTGAGTATTTTAATCCATTGGGCAGCGTAAAAGACCGTGTGGCAGAAGCAATGATAGAACAGGGAATAAAAGACGGGCTGATTAATGACAAGACCGTTATTATAGAGCCGACCAGTGGCAATACCGGAATCGGGCTGGCATTTGTATGTGCGGCAAAGAAGCTGCATCTGATTTTAACCATGCCGGATACCATGAGTGTTGAGCGAAGAAAGATTGTAACAGCACTGGGAGCAGAAGTGGTACTGACCCAGGGACGGCTTGGCATGCGGGGCGCTATTGAGAAGGCAGCCCAGTTAAAAGAAGAATATGGAAATGCATTTATTCCGCAACAGTTTGAAAATCCGGTCAATCCAAAAATCCATGAGCTTACTACCGCAGAAGAAATCTGGCGGGATACGGACGGGAAGATAGACATCTTTGTAGCTTCCGTAGGAACCGGTGGAACACTGACCGGAACAGCAAGAGGCTTAAAGGCAAAGAAAGCAGACATTAAGATTGTGGCAGTAGAACCTGCAACTTCCGCCGTTCTTTCCGGAAAAGAACCGGGACCACATAAGATACAGGGAATCGGAGCAGGATTTATTCCGAAGGTTATGGATTTGTCACTGGTTGATGAGATTATTCCGGTAGATAATGATGTGGCATTTGATACCACAAGAGAAGTGGCAAAGACGGATGGACTCCTGATTGGAATCTCGTCCGGTGCAGTCTTACATGCAGCAGGAGAACTGGCAGGCAGACCGGAGAATAAAGATAAAAATATTGTTATCTTAATGCCGGACAGCGGAGAGAGGTATTTATCCACCTCTTTATTCGAATTATAAAATCAATGAAAAGAGATAGAAAGGAAATGTTGGGTGACATGCAAAAGAGCAGAAAACAGCAGGGAAAGAAAATTACATATCGTTACCGCATCACTGCACTTTTGCTTGCAGCCATGATGTTGCTGCTCAGTGGATGTGGCAGACAAAAGAGTGATGTCATTACCATAACCAATGTTTCCTATGATCCGACCAGAGAGTTTTATGAAGCATATAATAAAATGTTCATACAGCATTATGAAGCAGAAACCGGAAAAAAAGTGGAAGTCATCCAGTCTCATGGAGGCTCCGGCATGCAGGCACGTTCCGTAGTGGAAGGTTGTAATGCGGATGTGGTGACACTGGCACTGGCACATGACATTTCGTTGATAGAGGATACCGGATTGATTAATGAGGGCTGGGTGGATCAGTTCCCGGATGAATCCGCACCATATACTTCAACCATTGTCTTTCTGGTACGAAAGGGAAATGAGAGAAATATCAAAGACTGGGATGATTTGATTCAACCGGGTGTTGAAGTAATCACACCGGACCCGAAGAGTAGCGGTGGTGCATGCTGGAACTTTCTGGCAGCATTAAGCTATGCAAAGGAAAAGGGTTACAGTGAAGCAGAACAAAAGGAATTCTTAAAAAAACTTTATGCCAACGTTTCCGTGATGGATTCCGGAGCAAGAGGTTCCACAACCACCTTTGTGGAAAATGGAAAAGGCGATGTTCTTATTGCATGGGAAAATGAAGCCATGACAGTACTTAAGAATTATCCGGGAGAATATGAACTGATTTCTCCGACGGTCAGTATCTTAGCACAGCCCAGTGTGGCAGTGGTAGATGATAATGTAGATTTCAATGGAACAAGAGATGTGGCAGAAGCATATTTATCTTATTTATATGAAGATGATGCACAGCGGCTCGCCGCAGAGAATGGTTACCGTCCATCCAATCAGAAAATTTTAAAGGAATATGAAGATACCTTTGATCTGACGATGACACTTTGGAGCATTGATGATTTTGGTGGCTGGGATCAGGCATACAAAGATTATTTTGATGATGATGCCTGGTTCGATGAGATATATAACTACTAGAAGAAGAGGCAAGTATGAAAAGACGATTCCGTAAAAATAAAAAAATCAGAGTCATACCGGGATTTCATTTAACGCTTGGAATTACAGTTACAATGCTTTCACTGATTGTACTGATTCCACTGGCATCCGTAATGGTATATTCCTTAAAGTTATCTCCGTCAGAATTTTTCGGACTTCTGACCAAGTCAAATGTATTATATGCATTTGCCACCAGCATCGGATGTTCTTTCTTAGCAGCATGTATCAATGTGGTATTTGGTGTGATATTAGCCTGGACGCTGACCCGGTATGATTTTCCGGGAAAACGGATTTTAGATGGATTTATTGAACTTCCATTTGCACTGCCTACTGCAGTTGCGGGTATTACTTTATCAAAGATGTATTCCAACACCGGAATCATTGGAAAGCCGTTAGCAGCTCTTGGAATAAAAGTAGCATATACCCATGTGGGACTGGTCATTGCACTGGTATTTGTGGGAATTCCGTTTGTTGTGCGTTCTGTCCAGCCTGTATTGGAAAAATTGGATGGACAGTATGAAGAGGCAGCTTATATCCTTGGAGCAACACCTTCGAAAACATTTTTCAAAGTAATCTTATCTGAGATGAAACCGGCAATTTTAACCGGATTTGGACTGGCATTTGCCAGAGGGGTAGGAGAATATGGAAGTGTTATCTACATATCCGGCAACAGTGCCAAGGAGCATACACAGGTAATTTCCTATGTCATTATGCAGAAATTAAATTATATTGATTATGCCTCTGCAACAGCAATTGCACTGGTTATGTTAATCATATCATTCCTTATTTTATTTGCGGTAAATATCATTCAGATGAAGCAGGCACAACGCACGAATCAGTTATAGAAGGAGAAAAGTATGAACGAGCTTGAAAAACTGGAAAAAAGAAAAAAACGTACGCGTCATATTCTGATTACAGTCAGTGTACTGTTCCTGTTCCTGATGCTGGTTCTTCCGCTGCTCTGCATCATTGCAAGTTCCTTAAAAGAAGGATTTGCCTTTTACATGCAGTCCATCCGGACAGATTATGTAAAGAGTGCTTTAAAGGTAACTCTGATTGCAACAGTGGCAGCGGTGGTGATTAACACATTCTTTGGATTATGTGTTTCATGGCTTTTAACCAAGTTTTCCTTCCGAGGAAAACAGGTGCTGGCAACCTTAATCGATATTCCGTTTTCCATTTCACCGGTTATCGTGGGACTGGCATTTTTGATGACATTTGGAAGACTGGGCTGGACATATCCATTTATCCGGGCAATCAACCAGTTCTTTGGAACGAATATCAGAATCGCTTTTGCAATTCCGGGCGTTATTTTAGCAACGGTATTTGTAACATTCCCTTATGTATCAAGAGAAGTGATTCCGGTTTTAAATGCTCAGGGCAAGGACGAAGAAGAAGCAGCCGCCCTGATGGGAGCCGGCGGACTGAAAATCTTTTTTAAGATTACATTTCCACAGATGAAATGGGCATTGCTCTATGGAGTCATCCTTTGTACATCGAGAGCATTGGGAGAGTTCGGTGCGGTCAATGCTCTGTCAAAGACAAGAGGAGAGACCTTTACACTTCCACTGGAAATCGATGCATTATATATGTCGGGTACAGAGCAGTCCGTTACTGCAGCATTTGCAGTATCCTCGCTTTTGGTTATTCTGGCAGTTATCATATTATTCCTTCGAAATATTCTGGAATATCGGGCAAAAACAAGAAGGGAGAGCCGCTGATATGTATGTTGAAATGAAAGATATATGCAAACAATATGGCAGTTTTAAAGCTTCTGATCATGTCAGCTTTGGCATTGAAAAAGGAAAACTGGTGGCACTGCTTGGACCATCCGGCAGTGGAAAGACAACACTGCTTCGTATGATTGCAGGACTGGAAATGCCAAATTCCGGAGACATTTACATCGACGGAAAACGGGTCAATGATGTACCGGCTTCCAAACGAGGCATCGGATTTGTTTTTCAGAACTACGCATTGTTCCGCTACATGACGGTATATGACAATGTGGCATTTGGACTGGAGCTTCAGAAGGTGCCAAAGAAAGAAATTAAGAAGCGGGTAACGGAGCTTTTGGAGATTACCGGACTTTCCGGTATGGAGAAGCGGTATCCGAACCAGTTGTCCGGCGGACAGCGGCAGAGAGTTGCTTTTGCAAGGGCATTGGCACCAAGACCACAGGTACTGCTTCTGGATGAACCGTTTGCAGCAATTGATGCCAAAGTTCGTTCGGAATTAAGACTCTGGCTTCGCAGTGTGGTTACAAAGCTTGGAATCACCAGCATTTTCGTAACCCATGACCAGGATGAAGCCGTTGAGGTGGCAGATGAGATTATCATTACTAATCACGGAACCATCGAACAGATTGGAACACCGGCAGAGATTTATAATACACCGGATACTCCGTTTGTAGCACAGTTTATCGGACGTTCTTCCCTGGTGGAACATTACGAAGAACTGCATGGATTTGATAAAATCGAGGGTGCAGCCAAAGCAGTCATCCGACCGGAATTTGTAAAGATACATAAATTTGGCAAAATTGACCGCTATATGAGTGCATCCCAGGATGGCATTGTAAAGGATATCGTATTCCGTGGAAACCGTCTGGATGTTACGGTAGACGTAGGCGGCATTGAGATAATCTGTGAGTGGCCATTGGAAAAAGAAAGTCTTGAAATCGGAGAGAAGGTAAGCCTTTTGATTTACCGGTTATATGTGCTGGATAAAGAGCGGACGTATCTCTGTGAAAATAAAGAAATGCAGGAGGATGATGTATTCTACATCTAAGTTGCTATGGAAATTAAGAACAGAAAAATATTGGATACAGACATTTTAATTATTGGCGGTGGAACCGCAGGCTGTTATGCAGCACTGACCATTGCAGAACAGTCCGATGCGAAAGTTATCATTGCAGAGAAAGCCAACATCAAAAGAAGCGGCTGTCTTGCAGCCGGAGTAAATGCCATTAATGCATATATTGTAGAGGGCAGAAAGCCGGAAGATTATGTGGATTATGCCAAAAAGGATGCAGACGGCATCGTAAGAGAGGATTTACTTCTTACCATGTCGGAGGGCTTAAACCGTGTAACAGAGAAAATGGAGAAGCTTGGTCTTGTCATTTTAAAGGATGAGAATGGCAAATATGTGGCAAGAGGAAACCGGAATATCAAAATCAACGGTGAGAATATCAAGCCGTTACTTGCTTCTGCAGTAGAAGCACTGCCGAATGTTACCATATTAAACCGGGTGGCAATTACCGATTATCTGGTAAAGGAGAACAGGATTTATGGCGCAGTGGGATTTTCCATTGAAGATGAGACAGCAGTAGAAATCCGGGCAAAGAAAGTGCTTTGTGCAACCGGTGGAGCATCCGGTCTTTACCGGCCGAACAATCCGGGATTCTCCAGACATAAGATGTGGTATCCGCCATTTAATACCGGAGCCGGTTATGCCATGGGAATTGAGTCGGGAGCAGAGATGACCACTTTTGAAATGCGTTTTATTGCACTGCGTTGTAAAGATACCATCGCACCGACCGGAACCATTGCACAGGGTGTGGGAGCAAAGCAGGTAAATGCCCTTGGCGAAGTATATGAGACAAAATACGGACTTACCACTTCACAGCGTGTGTATGGAACCGTAAAAGAGAATTTATTAGGACACGGTCCATGTTATCTTCGGACAGAAGGAATCAGTGCAGAGCAGGACGATTCCTTAAAGAAGGCTTATCTTAACATGGCACCGGGCCAGACCTTAAAATGGATTGAGCAGGGAAAGAACCCAAGTGAGCAGAATGTGGAAATCGAAGGAACCGAGCCGTATGTGGTAGGTGGACATACCGCCAGTGGTTACTGGGTTGACACCAGAAGAGAATCTACGATTCACGGACTGTATGCAGCCGGAGATGTGGCAGGAGGCTGTCCACAGAAATATGTAACAGGAGCCATGGTCGAGGGCGAGATTGCAGCAAAGGCAATGGTAGAAGACCTTGCAAAAGAAAAGGCTGCAAGCTATGAAATGACGGAAGAAGAAAAAGCATTCTGTGACAACAGATTTGAAGAAAAGATGAAAGAGTATGATAAGATTTTAACAAATCAGTCCGGTTTATATGATACGGAACAGTTAGAAGAAGCCATGCAGAAGGTAATGGATACCTATGCAGGCGGAATCAGCAATCATTATCAGTTTAATGAAAACCAGCTGAATCTGGCAGAAGAGAAAATCGAAAAGTTAAAGGAACTTTCGAAGGAGCTTGGAGCTTCCAATATGCATGAGCTGATGTTTGTCTATGAGCTTAAGAACCGGCTGACGGTCTGTGAGACACTGATTTATCATCTGAGAGCCAGAAAGGAAACCCGCTGGCACAGTTTTGCAGAAAACTTAGATTATCCGGATAAGAGTGATGAGTGGTTAAAATATGTGAATACCAGAAAAGAAAATGGAAAAATCCAAGTGCTCTTCCGGGAATTAGTAAAGCGAGGTGAGACCTATGAGCATAGCTATTAATCAAAGTAAATGTGTGGGATGTGGCAGATGCAGTCAGGTCTGTCCGGGAACACTGATTGGAATGGACTCTGACGGAAAGGCATGTATGCTGTATCCGAAGGACTGCTGGGGCTGTTGCTCCTGTATTAAGGAATGTAAGGTAGATGCCATAGCACTTTACTTGGGTGCAGATATGGGCGGCATGGGAAGTAAGATGAGTGTAGCAAGCCGGGAACAATATCTGGACTGGAAGATAGAGAAACGGGATGGCAGCGTAGAAACCATCGTTATTGACAGAAAGCAATCGAATCAATATTAATAAATCGCCACAGGGTGGCAGAAAGAGGTAAGTATGGGTGAATTATCACATTTGGATGAACTGGAAGCAGAAGCAATTTACATCATAAGAGAGGTGGCCGCAGAGTGCGAGAAGCCGGTTATGCTTTACTCCATTGGAAAAGACAGCTCCGTAATGCTGCATCTTGCCATGAAAGCATTTTATCCGGAGAAGCCGCCATTTCCATTCCTGCATGTAAATACCACATGGAAATTCAAGGAAATGATTCAATTCCGTGATGAGACAGCAAAGAAGCTTGGCATTGAAATGATAGAGTATATCAATGAAGATGGTGTAAAGAAGGGGATTAACCCATTCGACCATGGCTCTGCATATACCGACATCATGAAAACACAGGCATTGAAACAGGCATTAAATAAATATGGATTTACCGCAGCATTTGGCGGTGGCAGACGAGACGAGGAAAAATCCCGTGCAAAGGAAAGAATTTTCTCATTCCGTAATGAAAATCATGCCTGGGACCCGAAGAACCAGAGACCGGAAATGTGGAAGCTTTACAACGCTAAAATCAATAAAGGCGAAAGCATTCGAGTATTCCCGATTTCCAACTGGACAGAGACTGATATCTGGCAGTATATCAAACGTGAAAAAATTGACATTGTACCATTATATTTTGCAGCAGTACGTCCGGTAGTATATCGTGATGGAAATATTATCATGGTGGATGATGACCGTATGCGTCTGCTTCCGGGAGAAGAAATCCAGTACAAGAGTGTACGTTTCCGTACCTTAGGATGCTATCCTTTGACCGGAGGAACAGAGTCAACAGCAACTACATTGGATGAAATTATCGATGAGACTTTAAGTGCAGTATCTTCCGAGAGAACCACCCGTGTCATTGATAACGAAGCAGCAGGCAGTATGGAAAGAAGAAAGAGAGAGGGGTATTTCTAAGATGAGTGGATTATTAAAATTTATTACATGCGGTAGTGTGGATGACGGAAAGTCCACTTTGATTGGACACATTCTTTATGATGCAAAGCTTTTGTATACAGACCAGGAAAAAGCACTGGAATTAGATTCCAAAGTAGGAAGCCGCGGTGGAGCAATTGACTATTCTCTTCTGTTGGATGGACTGATGGCAGAGCGTGAGCAGGGTATTACCATTGACGTAGCATACCGTTATTTTACAACAGACAACAGAAGCTTTATCGTAGCAGATACACCGGGCCATGAAGAGTACACCAGAAACATGGCAGTTGGTGCATCCTTTGCAGACCTTGCAGTTATCTTAATTGATGCAAAACAGGGGGTACTGGTGCAGACCAGAAGACATGCCAGAATCTGTGCATTAATGGGAATCAAATTCTTCGTATTTGCAGTAAACAAAATGGATCTGGTAGACTACAGCGAAGAACGTTTCAAAGAAATCGAAGCACAGATTAAAGAATTAGCAGACGAACTGAAGTTAGAGAGCATTTACATTATTCCGGTTTCTGCAACAGAAGGTGATAATGTAACAACCAAATCCGATAAAATTAGCTGGTACAAGGGAGAGGCATTGCTTCCATACCTTGAAAAAGTAGATGTAACAGAGAAGAAGCAGGAAGAGGGCTTCTATATGCCGGTACAGAGAGTGTGCCGTCCTGACCATACTTTCCGTGGATTCCAGGGACAGATTGAATCCGGTGAAGTAAAAGTCGGAGACGAAATCGTTACCCTGCCAAGCAATGAGCGTGCGCATATCAAGAGCATTTTAGTAGGAGATAAAGACAGCCAGAGTGCCTTTATGGGACAGCCGGTTACACTGCAGCTTGATAAAGAAGTAGACGTATCCAGAGGCTGTGTCATTGCATCCGGCAATAACCTGCCAATCAGCAAATCCTTTACAGCAACCATTCTCTGGATGGATGATGAGGAGCTGACACCGGGAACCGATTATCTGGTAAAACTTGGAACAAAGCAGATTCCTGGTATCTTAAAGAACATCCAGTATAAGATTGATGTAAATACCGGTGAATTTATTCCGGCAGGACAGCTTAAGAAAAATGAGATTGCAGTCTGTGACCTTGATTTGCAGGAGCCGGTTGTCATTGATGAATTCAAAAAGCATAAGACTTTAGGAGAGCTGATTCTGATTGACCGTATTTCCAATATGACTTCTGCCTGCGGTGTAGTAGAAGATGCTACCGTAGATGAGAGCAAGGATTTAAAAGCAGCTTTCGTATATGGAAGCCTTAAGGGAAATGGAGACATTTTTGAAGAGTTCTATTATAACCTTGAGAGCATGACGATTGCCAAGGTACGTCCGGTTCAGAAGACCTATACCATTGGAGACGAAATCCCGGTAAGCGGAGAAAGCTATCAGTATCCGGATGACTTCGATATTGTCATCTTAAGAGAAAGAATCTTTGTACAGGTTCGTGGACGCAAGGTAGAAAAGATTGCACCGCTGGCAGAATACCAGTACAGCAATGTTCCGGTTATCAACGGAAGAGGCTTTGCCGTTGCCATTACATCTGCACAGGATGCACAGGCATTCTTAGACGAGCTGGCTGCAGCAGGTGAAAAACCATCCAGCGACTTCTTCAATAAGTGGTTACATTTTGAGACTTATCGTAAGATTATTTTCAAGGATGAAATCTGGTTATAAAAATAAGAAAGCTGTACTTCGCTGGAAAATACCAATCGTCTGGAGTACTACATCTAAAGTGATGCAGTTAAAGTACATGTGCGCAAACGTTTACATGGAAAATGACAAAAATGAGAAGAAAATAGTTACAAAAACAGAAAAAATGTTTTATCTTTGTAAAGATTATATAAATTCTATTAAATTAGATTAAAATATTCCGCAGAGTACTTGTGCTCTTCGGAATATTTTTGCTATTATACTTAAGTAAAATCAGTTCATAATAATATTCGTTATTCATCTATTATGCAGGCGTGTTGAACTGTCTGCATTCGTGATAATCTTATATTCATATTTTCAGAATCTTTTTTATCCAAAATATTTATTTAACAGGGGGAAAATACTTGGCAGATAAGGATTTGGCAGAAAAATATCTGGAATCATTTTCGGATGTTTTTGCTGACATATATAATGTATTACTTTTTCGAAAGGAGATTCTTTTGGAAGAAGGATTGGAAGAGGGACCAACGGAAAGCATCTATAAGGTGGAAGAAAACAATTTTCGGAATCAGTTTCGGGATACTGTGAAATTATATAAGAATGGGTTATACAAAGTGGCATCTTTTGGGATTGAAAATGAAAGTCGGATAGACAAAAATATGCCCATCTGGATTATGGGGTATGATTATGCCGTGTATCGGGTGCAGATTGATCGTGGGGAAGAACGAAAATATCCGGCAATTACGATTGTTTTAAATTTCAGTGATACAGAATGGAAAAGTCCGAATGCGCTATTTGACATTTTAGATGTTTCTCCGGAACTAAGACCTTATGTAAATGATTATAAAATATTTGTTTTTAATATTGCATTTTTGCCGGAGAAAATCCGAAAAGCGTTTAAAAGTGATTTTAAAATTGTAGCAGATTTTTTTGCGGAGAAACGTCTTGGAAGATACAATCCTAAGGAACATCCGGAGGCAATCTGCCATGTAGAAGCGGTTTTGAATCTGCTTCGGGTGTTTACAAATGATAAAACCTATGTCAAAATAGAGAAAACAGTAGCAGAACGTGTGAAGGCAGGAGAGGTGATTACAATGTGTACATTTGCAGAAGAGATGACCAATAAAGGAATAGAAATTGGCGAAGCGCAGGGTATTAAAATAGGCGAAGCCCGTGGAATTGCCAGAGAAAAAATCAGTGTTGCAAGAAACCTTTTAGATCTCCTGACAGATGAAATAATCGCAGAAAAGGTCGGACTGGAGCTTGCTACGGTGAAAGAACTCAGAGAAGGAACAAAGTAGAGGCATAAGAAATGGATAAAATAGCAGCACCAACTCCGGAACAGTTAAAAAAGCAGGAAGCGTTAAAACAATATTTTGAAAAATTAGGCAGCGTGGCAGTTGCATTCTCAAGTGGTGTGGATTCCACCTATCTTTTGAAAGTGGCGCATGATGTATTGGGAGAGCGGGCAATTGCTGTAACTGCGTCCTCCTGTTCATTTCCAAAGAGAGAGTTAGGGGAAGCAGAAGCATTTTGCCGGAAAGAAAATATAAGACATTTTATTACAGAATCGGAAGAACTTGAAATCGAAGGATTTGCACAGAATCCTAAGAATCGCTGTTATCTTTGCAAGCATGAATTATTTGAAAAGATATTAAAGATTGCAGAAGAACAGAAAATTGCCTATGTGGCGGAAGGCTCTAACCTTGATGATAACGGAGATTATCGTCCGGGATTAAAAGCAGTGGCAGAGCTTGGAATAAAAAGTCCGCTCAGAGACTGTGGTTTTACCAAGCAGGATATCCGTGTTCTTTCGAAGGCATTGAATCTTCCAACCTGGGAAAAGCAGTCTTTTGCCTGTCTGTCATCCCGGTTTGTCTATGGAGAGACCATATCCGAAGAGAAACTTACAATGGTGGATAAAGCGGAACAATTATTACTGGATTTAGGTTTTCATCAGGTGAGGGTAAGAATTCATGGAATGATGGCAAGAATTGAGATTGAGCCGGAAGAATTTTCGAAGCTGATGGAAAAGGAGAACCGGGAGAGAATTGCAAAAGCTTTCCGGGAATATGGATTTACCTATGTAACCTTAGACCTTTGCGGTTACCGGATGGGAAGTATGAATGAAACATTGGAAAAGTAAGGAACTTACTCAAAGAAGTAGTAAGTTCCTTCCGCATCAGAGAACGTCTTAAGTGAAGTATGAAATACTTTATTTAAGACGTTTTTTTGTACGCATTCATCCGGAGTGCCCTGAAAGCAGATGGCACCGGATTCCATGACGATAAGTTTGTCTGAAATAGTAAGTGCCTTGGCAAGGTCGTGCAGCACCAAAAGAATTGTTTTTCCCTGTGCCTTTAAGATTGGAAGCATCCGGTAGAAATTATTCTGGCTTACCAAGTCTAAGAAGGTAGTCGGTTCATCCAAAATAATCGTATCGCAGTTCTGGGCTAAAGTCATGGCAAAGAAGACACGCTGTCTTATTCCGCCGGAAAGAGTGTCAGTTGCAACGTTGCGGTAATCCGTAACATGGGTAAATTCCA
Source organism: Roseburia sp. CLA-AA-H209 (assembly GCF_020687575.1). NCBI lineage: Bacteria > Bacillati > Bacillota > Clostridia > Lachnospirales > Lachnospiraceae > Roseburia > Roseburia sp. CLA-AA-H209. The sequence goes on along the minus strand of NZ_JAJEQU010000001.1, from coordinate 386,350 downwards.
TGGCATCTTCCACCAGTCTGCGGTCTTCTTCGGTGAGGCGTCTGGAGAAGCCAAGATATGGAAAGCGTCCATGCTCCACTAAGGTATGAACCGGAAGAGCAGGAATTACTTCGCGAATCTGTGGTAAAAATGCAATTTTCTGGGCACGAAGGTGTCCACTCATATGATAAATATCTTCGCCATCTAATGTGATAGAGCCGTTAAAAAGCTGGCTGGATTTATTTAATACGGAAATCAGCGTTGTTTTGCCACAGCCATTTGGCCCTACGATGGTTGTGATGCTGCCGGTAGGAATTTCAACGGACAGATTTTTAATCAGAGGCACCTTGTGGTAGCCAATGGAAACGGAATCAAATTTAAGCATGGACTCTGCGGCCTCCTTTCTTTCCTAATAAAAGATATAAGAAAAACGGTCCGCCAACAAAAGAAAGAATAATGCCGGCAGGAAGTTCATATGGTGCGGCAATAACACGTCCAAGGGTGTCACAGAAGAGGACGAAACTTGCACCTAAGAGAGCACAAAGGGGAACTAAAAGCCGCAGATCATTGCCAAAGAGCCGTCTTGCAATATGAGGAACAATCAGCCCGACGAAGCTTAACAGTCCTGCATAGCTTACCACACAGCCTGCCAGTATACTGGAAAGCATCAACAGCAGAAAACGGAGCAGCGATACCGGAATGCCAAGGGAGCGGGCAACATCTTCTCCAAGACTCAGAACATTCATGTGGCTTCCGAAAAAGCAGGAGATGATAACCGCAATGACAATGGCAATGCCGGGAGCAAAAAGCGTTTTTGTGGTGACATCAGAAAGAGAACCAATCATAAAGGTAGTGAGGTTTAAAGTGATATCATCACTTAATAATTTTACCGTATTAATTCCGGCGCTTAAAAAAGAAGAAACGGTAATGCCGGCAAGAATGATGGTAGTACGTTTGCTGTCTGCCATATATGCCAGAGCAAAAATAAGAAGTGTCGTAAGGAAGGCACCTGCAAAAGCAAAAATGGCATTGTGAGTTGCATGGCCATGGAAGAGGGCAAGTCCAATCATAACGGCAAATCCGGCTCCGGAATTGACACCAATGGTATTCGGGCTGGCAAGGGAATTATTCATAACAGTCTGTAAGATAACTCCGGCGCAGGATAAACCCATGCCGGCAGCAATGGCGCCAAACATCCGTGGAATTCTGATATGAAAAAGTAAGAGACCTGTGACAGAAGTCCGGTCATTTTGAATCAGGCAGGATAAAATCTCTTTCGGATTTAATAAAACGCTGCCGAAAAAAAGACTTGCTGACATCATAAGAAGCAGCAGGAAAAACATTCCGGCAAAAGATAAAATAATTTTTTTTCTCGTGTACATAGGAAATCCTTTCCATAATTTCAGAAATATGTATTGTTGCAAGAAAGCGTTTATTTATGCGGCTTGCGTGAATAAAATAACATATTCGGAGAGAAATAACAATGCTCTGATAAATTAGTATTGACAAATTAGAAAAATATAGTAAAATATAATTCATACAAAACCAATAGGAATAATCGTAAATAGAATTCCTAAGGCAGTTCAAAGTATTTAGTGCACGATAAGACGTGCAGGAATTGGAGCGTAAGATGAAGTTTAATACCGCATTATTACATGGAGATTTTCAGGGAGAACCGAATACAGGTGCAACAACAACTCCGATTTATCAATCCAGTGCATTTGCACATGAGTCGGCAGAGAAGTTAGAAAAGATTTTTCATAATCAAGCACCGGGATATTCTTATACGAGAATCAGTAATCCTACGGTAGATGCATTTGAAAAAAGAGTAACGGCGTTAGAGGGTGGCGTAGCAAGCGTTGCCTGTGCATCAGGAATGGCAGCACTCTACAATGCATTTTGTAATATCCTTCGTTCCGGCGATGAAATCGTATCCAGTGCCAGTCTCTATGGCGGCAGCATTGATTTATTCCGTGACTTAGAGGCATTTGGTATCACAACACATTATGTGGAAAACAATGACCTGGCTGCATTTGAAGCAAAGACCAATGAACATACCCGTCTTTACTTTGCAGAGACCATTGGTAATCCAAGACTTGATGTGACAGATATTACGGCACTTGCAAATCTGGCACATGAGCATCAGATACCGCTCATTATAGATAATACGGTTGCTACTGCATTCTTAGTGAAGCCGCTTTCCCTAGGAGCGGATATTGTAATGAATTCTTCCTCTAAATACATCAATGGTCACAGCAATTCCATCAGCGGAATTATTACGGACAGCGGCAGATTTAAGTGGGATGTGGAAAAATATCCGGGCATGGCAGACTTTAAGAAGTTTGGACCATTTGCCTATACTGCCAAGCTTCGGAATGGACTGTTCCGCAACACAGGAGCCTGTCTGTCTCCGCAGAATGCATTTTATAACTGCATCGGGTTAGAGACACTGGGAATCCGGATGGAGCGTATCTGTGACAATGCAGCAGAACTGGCAAGGTTTTTTGTAAGAGAATATCCGGATGTAACAGTCAATTATCCGGGATTGGAGAGCAGTCCATGGCATGAAATCGCAAAGAAACAGTTTAAGGACCGTTTTGGTGGAATCTTAACCATACGGACCGGAAGCAAGAAACGGGCATTTGAAATAATCAATGCATTAAAGCTTCCGCTGATTATTTCCAATATCGGAGATACGAAGACATTAGTGATTCATCCGGAATCTACATTAAATGTACACAGTACCCCGGAAGAAAAAAGAGACGCCGGAGTATTTGATGATTTGATCCGCATCAGTGTCGGAATTGAAGATATCGAAGATTTAATCGAAGACTTCAGACAGGCAATGGATCAGAGCAAACCAGAGAAAAGCGAAGAGTAAATGGAGGAAGCAGACAATGGCAAAAATTGATTATGCGGCATTGAAAAAGGGCGGATTTATGCGCCAGAAACAGAAAGGATTCTTTTCTTTAAGAATCCAGGTGGTTGGAGGAAACCTGACAGCAGAAAATATTAAAGCAGTAGCAGATGTGGCAGAAAAATATGGAAAAGGCTATGTTCATATGACTTCCAGACAGGGCATTGAGATTCCATTTATTAACTTTGAAGATATAGAAGAGGTTCGTGCAAAGTTAGCAGACGGTGGTGTAAAACCTGGTGTATGTGGACCGAGAGTCCGTACCGTTACCGCATGTCAGGGTTCTAAAATCTGCCCGAGCGGATGTATCGATACCTATAGCCTGGCAAAGAAATTAGATGAGCATTACTTCGGAAGAGAGCTTCCGCACAAATTTAAATTTGGTGTTACCGGATGTCAGAACAACTGTCTTAAGGCAGAAGAAAATGATATCGGTGTAAAAGGTGGTATGGAAGTAAGCTGGGTAGCAGATAAATGTATCAATTGTGGTGTCTGCGAAAAGGCATGCCGTGAAGATGCTATCAAATGTACCGGAACAGAAGTTACCATTGATTATGATAAATGTACCAACTGCGGCCGTTGTGTAAAATCCTGCCCGACAGATGCATGGGAAGGAAAGAGCGGATATATCGTATCCTTTGGTGGATTATTTGGAAACCATATTTACAAAGGAGAACAGTTACTTCCACTGATTACCGATGAAGAGACATTATTCCGTGTGACTGATGCAGCCATTGGATTCTTTGAAGAACATGCAAATCCGGGTGAGCGTTTCCGTTTACTTTTACAGCGTGTAGGAGAAGATGAATTCCGCAAAGTAATCCGCAATGCATTTGAAGAAAAATAAAGTTGCCGGAAGCAGCAGAAAAAGAAAAAATTGGAATGGAAATTCAAAATAAAAATTATTATACGAGGAGAAATAAGATGGAAATCGAAGGAATCAGAATTGATGACACAGTAGATATTACCGATAAAGTGTGCCCGCTTACTTTTGTAAAGGCAAAGGTTGCAATTGATGAGTTAGAGGATGGTGAAGTCATTGCAATCCGTATGAATGACGGCGAGCCGGTACAGAACGTACCACGCAGTATTAAAGAAGAAGGACATCAGATTTTAAAACTGGTTAATAACGAAGATGGAACCTATAACCTCATTGTAAAGAAGGTTGAGGACTAAACATCTGGAAGGGAGAAAGAAATGGCAGAACGCGTAACAAAAGACACTTTTGAAGAAAAAGTATTGAAGAGCAGCCTTCCGGTGCTGATTGATTTTTACTCAGACAGTTGTGTTCCGTGCAAGAAAATGTCACCGGTCATTGGTGCTATCGCAGACGAACAGACAGAAAAATTAAATGTCTATAAAGTAAATACCAACTTTGATTCAGAACTGGCAGAAAAATACAGTGTAATGTCTGTACCAACCATTGTACTCTTCAAGGATGGCGAAGAAATTGCCCGTAAGAGTGGTGCAGAGAAAAAAGCGGTACTTGAGGAGTGGATTACCCAGTCCCTTGACAAATAAAAATAAAGAAAAGTGAGAGGAAGGAAATTATGCAGATTACAGTAGCAGGCGAAAAGAAAGAAGTAAAAGACGGATTAACACTTCCGGAATTAATTGAGCAGGAAAATGTAGAGACACCGGAATATGTAACCGTATCCATTAACGATGAATTTATAGAAACAGAAGCAAAGGCAACAACCGTTCTTAAGGATGGTGATAATGTAGAATTCCTTTACTTCATGGGAGGTGGAAGCTATGGCATTAACGGATGAGCAGATTGAACGTTATTCCAGACATATTATTTTAAAAGAAGTTGGCGCTAAGGGTCAGAAAAAACTTTTAAATGCAAAAGTTTTAATCATCGGAGCAGGCGGACTTGGAGCACCGGCAGCAATGTATCTTGGAGCAGCAGGTGTAGGTACCATCGGAATTGCAGATGCAGATGAAGTAGATTTAAGTAACCTTCAGAGACAGATTATTCATCAGACAGCAGATGTTGGCAAAGCAAAAGTGCAGTCTGCAAAAGAGACCATTCATGCAATGAACCCGGATGTAGAAGTACGTACATATCGTGAATTCATTACCAGTGAAAATATCATGGACATCATTGCAGATTATGAGTTTATCATTGACGGAACCGATAACTTCCCGGCAAAATTCTTAATTAACGATGCCTGTGTTATGGCAAAAAAACCATTTTCCCATGCAGGAATCATCCGTTTCAAAGGTCAGTTAATGACCTATGTTCCGGGAGAGGGACCATGTTACCGTTGTGTATTTAAGAATCCACCACCAAAGGATGCCGTACCGACCTGTAAGCAGGCTGGTGTTATCGGCGCAATGGGTGGTGTCATCGGAAGCCTTCAGGCAATGGAAGCAATCAAATACATCCTTGGAGTAGGAGATCTGCTGACCGGTCAGTTATTGACCTATGATGCAATTAAGCAGGAATTCCACAAGATTAAGCTTCCTTGGAATGGAAAGGGATGTGCCGTTTGTGGAGAACATCCGACCATAACAGAGCTGATTGATTATGAACAGGCAGAATGTACAGATAAATAAATGTATCAGTAAATAAATGTTATCAGATACATAACCCATGAAACATAGAAAGAGGATAGCATGATTTCATTAAAAAAAGCAGATTATGAAAAAATACTGGCACATGCCAAAAGCTGTGTACCAGAAGAGGCTTGCGGACTGATTGCCGGAACCAAAGAAGGAGAGGATAAGGTGGTAGAAAAGGTATATCTGTTGACCAATATCGACCATTCCAATGAGCATTTTACACTGGATCCGAAAGAGCAGTTAGCAGCCGTAAAGGATATGCGTGCCAATGGTCTCATTCCTTTAGGCAACTGGCACTCCCATCCGGAATCTCCTTCGAGACCATCCGAAGAAGATAAGCGTCTTGCATATGACAGTAAAGCAAGCTATATGATTCTTTCTCTGATGGAACCGGAACAGCCGGTACTCAATTCATTTCATATTGAAGGAGACGAATCAACAAAGGAAGATCTGGTAATATGTTAGATGTAGTTATCATTGGAAGTGGGCCGGCAGGTTTAAGTGCGGCAATCTATGCTAAGCGGGCAAACCTCGATGCGGTTGTACTGGAAAAAGAATATCTTGGAACCGGACAGATTGCATACAGTAGCCGGGTAGATAATTACCCGGGACTGCCAGGCAAAGACGGTTATTCTCTGGGAGAGGCATTCTTAGAGCATGCCGAAGGACTTGGAGTAACCATTGAAGAGGCAGAGGTTACAGCCATTACAAAAAAAGAGCAAAGCTTTGTCATTTCCTGTGAAGATGGAAAGAACATAGAAGCGAAAACCGTAGTCTATGCGGCAGGCTGTCAGAACCGCAGATTAGGGGTGCCGGGAGAAGAAAAGCTGCTGGCAAAAGGAGTTTCTTTTTGTGCAGTCTGTGACGGTGCCTTTTATAAGGGAAAGAAAGCTGCAGTCATCGGTGGTGGAGATACCGCATTGGATGATGCATTGTATTTATCCGATATCTGCGAACAGGTATATCTCATTCACCGGAGAGCAGAATTCCGTGGAGCAGAGAAGACAAAAAAGAAATTAGAAGAGCTTTCCAATGTAACGATACTTACCAATACGAGAGTACAGGAAATCACCGGGGAAGATAAAGTAGATGGTATTATTTTAGATAACGGTGGGACAATAGCTGTAGATGGTGTTTTTGAAGCGGTTGGAATGATTCCAAATACGGAATTATTAAAGAACCTTGACGTTCTCGATGAGAAAGGCTATGTGATTGCAGGAGAAGACTGCAGCAGCAGTCTTGCAGGACTGTTCGTGGCAGGAGATGTGCGGACAAAAAGCCTGCGTCAGGTAGTCACAGCAGTTGCAGATGGTGCAGTGGCAATTCAGTCTGCAACCGGATATATCAAAGGAATGGAATAGAAAGAAGGAAACGTGTGTGAAAGGAATAGTGGACAGTGCTTCGGAACTGATTGGAAAGACGCCGATGCTCTATCTTCATAATTATATGAAAGAGGCAGGTGTAGAGGATGCAGCAATCATTGCCAAGCTGGAATATTTTAATCCGGCAGGTTCGGTAAAAGACCGAGTGGCACTTGCCATGATTGAGGATGCAGAGAGAAAGGGCAAATTAAAGCCGGGAGCTACGATTATTGAGCCAACTTCCGGTAATACGGGAATCGGACTTGCTTCTGTGGCGGCTGCAAAAGGGTATCATGCAATTTTAACATTGCCGGAAACCATGACGGTAGAGCGTCGGAATCTTCTGCAGGCGTATGGAGCGCAGATTGTACTGACTTCCGGATATAAGGGAATGAAGGGTGCAATCGAAAAAGCAGAAGAACTTCATAAAGAGATTCCAGGTTCAATTATTTTAGGACAGTTTGAAAATCCGGCAAATCCAAAAGCCCATGAAGAAACCACAGGACCGGAAATCTGGGAACAGACAGAAGGCAGCGTTGATATTTTTGTGGCAGGAGTCGGAACCGGTGGAACCATAACCGGAGTTGGAAAATATCTGAAAAAGCAGAAGAAGTCCGTACACATTGTTGCAGTAGAACCTGCAACCAGTCCGGTTCTTTCCCAGGGAAAAGTCGGACCTCATAAAATTCAGGGAATCGGTGCCGGATTTATTCCGGACACACTGGATACTTCTGTTTACGATGAGATTATTCCAATCAAAAATGATGATGCCTTTGAAGAAGGAAGAGCATTTGCCCGCAGCGAGGGAATTCTTGTGGGAATCAGTGCAGGAGCTGCATTAAAGGCAGCTGTTGAGTTGGCAAAAAGAAAAGAAAATAAAGGAAAGAACATTGTGGTATTGCTTCCGGATTCCGGAGACCGTTATTTATCTACTCCTTTGTTTGCAAAATAAAATCAGTGGAAAAGCATCAGGCATTCCGCTATAATATGGTAAAAGAGTCAAAAAGACTTTTGCGAAAGGAAAAGAAGTATGTTCTATTTTCTTGTGTCGGTAAATATTATAGCGCTTATCCTGATGCTTTTTATGTTGGCAATCTGTCTTCGTAAAAAGCTCTCCAAAGTACAGCTTGCATTTATTATTTATGATATTTTTACCATGCTGTTTGTGGTGGGAGTTCATCTGGAACTGGTGCATTCAGATACCGTTGGTGAGGCACTTGCCGGGCTGTGCATCCAGTATGTTGGACAGGCAGGATTTTTAATGGCATTTCTCTGGTTTGCATCGGAGTTTGGAAGGCTTAAAATTCCTAAATTTATTTATTTTATTCAGGCAGTTGTAAATGCAATTGTGCTGGTGGCAGTATTTACTGCAGAATACCATCCGTATTTTTATAAAACGATGCGGATTTTAAAAGATGGTATGTATAACCGGATGGAAGTAACAGACGGGATTATCTGGGTGATTCATTATATCCATCTTGCAGTCGTTATACTGGCAGTATTTATTTTGTGTATCATGCGTTACGGGGAGAGTTCACCAATTCATAAAAAGCGGATTATTTATATGATAGCAGGTGTGGGAACTTTTGCACTGGAATTAATCTTAAAGGGCCTGGGTGTATTTGGCAGTTATAATCCGGTAGTCATTGCCATGACAATTATGATGTTCTGCATGATGATGGCAATGATTCGTTATGGATATTTTGGTTCTCTGCAGGCTGCGGTGGATAATGCATTTAATCATGGAAAAGAAGGCTTGATTATCCTGGATGCAGAAAATAAAATTATCTCCGTCAATCAGCGTATGAAGGAACTTTTCCCGGAAATAAAGGTAGGAAGTGCCGCAAGCAGGCAAAAAGAAATCCTGCAGGCACTGACAAACCGGGAAAGGCTGTTGCATAAAAATGACCGCATCTATGAACTTCGTATGGAGGATATTGTGGAAAATGGTGAGAAAGATGGCTGCATGCTCTGGTTTATCGATCAGACAGAAAACTTGGAAATGATGCAGAGACTTCGTAGTGCGGATGAAGCCAAGACCAGATTTTTAATGAAAGTGAGCCATGAGCTGCGGACTCCGATGCATACGATACTTGGTATGAATGAAGTGATTTCCGAAGAAACATCAGAAGAGAAAATCCGTAGATATACCAGAGAAATTGCATCTGCCGGTGACAGTATGATTGCACTGATAGAAGAAGTGTTAGATGCTTCACGGTTAGAAAGTGGTACGCTTCAGATAAAGAAGGATGCATTTGCTTTAGAAGAGGTTATCCATGACGCAGCAGTCCAGATGAGGCCACAGGCAGAGAAGAAATCTTTAAACTTCCGGCTGCGGATGGAGGAACCATTATTAAAACCGGGAAAACATTTCTATGGAGACAAGGCACATATCCGTCAGATTATCATTAATCTTCTGGAAAATGCGTTGAAATACACAGATGAAGGCTTTGTGGAGCTGGGTGTAGAAAAAGCAGCAGAAAATGGAGATACCTTTTTGAAGATAACTGTGGCAGACAGTGGAATTGGAATAGGAAAAGAAGAGCAGGATAAAATCTTTGAAAGCTTTGAACGGGGCAATGCGGCCAGGAACAGCAGGAAAGACGGAATCGGTCTCGGACTGGATATTGCCAAACAGCTGGCAGAGGCTATGGGTGGAAGCCTCAGTCTGATTAGTGAAGTGGCAAAGGGAAGTACTTTTACTGTCCGGATTCCATGGGTAGAAGTATCGGAAAAACATCATTTTACAAAGCAGAGTGAGAAAAGTATGAATGCGGATTACAGCAGCTTTACCATTCTTGCGGTAGATGATAATGAGCAGAATCTGATGGTATTAGAACATCTTTTACATAAGACAAAGGTTAAAATGGAAACCGTGATGGATGGAAATACTGCCGTTCAAAAATGTGAAGAGAAAACATATGATTTACTTCTTTTAGACCATATGATGCCAAAGCCGGATGGCATAGAGACGCTGCACCTCATCCGTGCAGATGAGAAAGGACGAAATCATTATACGCAGGCAGTGGCATTTACCGCTAATGCAACAGCTGGTGCAAAAGAACTGTACAAAAACGAAGGATTTGCAGAGTATATTACCAAGCCGGTAAAACCGGGTACACTGGAGATTATGCTGCAGAAATATCTTAGGGATTATCTGCCGGAAGAAAATATGGTTTTCCAGGGAAACATGGATGATACAAAGACAACAAAGCTAAGAGGCTTATTACATTATCTTGAGAAGAATGGAATTGCAGCAGAAGAAGGCTTATCCTATGCGGATGGAGATGAACAGTTCTATAAAGAATTGTTAGGTATCTTTGCAAAAGAAAAAGAGAAGAAGCAGCATCATTTAGAGAAAGCGTTCCAATCTCTTAAGGTAAATCATGTAGTAACAATGAAAGAAGCTGCAACTATCATAGATTCAGAAACTGCAACAGATACAGAAATGATGAACGAATTATGGAAAACATTCGTAACCCAGTCCCATGGACTAAAGGGTGAAGCCTGGGGCATCGGAGCCAGAACGCTTGGAGATTTCTTTTACCAGCTGGAGTGTGCCGGAAAAGAAAAAAACATCGAAAAGATAGAGCATTTTTATCCGAAAGCCATGGAAGAGTGGCAGCAGGTAGTAGATGCTATTCAAAGAGTATTATAAAAAGAGAACCGGAAGCCGGATAAAAAAAGCTGGTCTTTTCACTGGCTGCCTGTAATGGTGGTAAGACTATAGTGTGTTTGTAGAGACAGACCTCAACAAAGCAAGTGCTATTGAAAAGAACAAGAGGGAATCCAAAGAACAGCTTGAAAAGGGCAATTTTTCTGTCCGGAATCTTGCAGAGATATCTGTGGATGAATAAAGTTTTCACCGATAATAGGCGGAAACTATGAACTTTAAATTTTGATGGTTTCAAAATAATAAGACTTATGATATAATAATAGGCTGTATTAAGCTCCTTTTGCCAACATGGCAGAAAAGAGTTTGATACAGCTTAAAAATTTGCATGATAAATTATGTAGTAAAATAACATAGAAAGGCGAAAAACCTGATAACTTAAGGATTTTCGAACAGGTAAAAGATAAAATGAAACTTGGAATCGTAGGTTTACCAAACGTAGGAAAAAGTACATTATTTAATTCACTGACCAAAGCAGGCGCAGAATCAGCCAATTATCCGTTTTGTACCATTGACCCGAATGTGGGAATCGTAACCGTACCGGATAACCGTCTGAAGGTGTTAGGCGAGATGTATCATTCCAAGAAAGTGACACCGGCAGTCATTGAATTTGTAGATATTGCAGGACTTGTAAAAGGAGCCAGCAAAGGAGAGGGACTTGGAAACCAGTTCCTTGCCAATATTCGTGAAGTAGATGCCATCGTTCATGTTGTACGTTGTTTTGAAGATACCAACGTAGTCCATGTAGACGGAAGCATTGACCCGGTTCGTGATATTGAGACCATTAATTTAGAGCTTATTTTTTCTGATATTGAAATCTTAGAGAGAAGAATTGCAAAAGTTACCAAACAGGCAAGAATGGACAAGACACTTGCAAAAGAAGAGGCACTTTTGAAATCCTTAAAGGCACATCTGGAAGAAGGAAAGATGGCAAAGACTTATCCGTTGAGTGATGATGAGGACGAGCAGGCATGGTTTGCATCTTATAATTTATTAACTGCAAAACCGGTTATCTATGCAGCAAATGTAAGTGAGGATGACCTTGCAGATGATGGCGCAAACAATCCACATGTTGCAAGAGTAAGAGAACAGGCAGCCGCAGAAAACAGTGAAGTATTTGTTATCTGCGCACAGATTGAACAGGAAATTGCAGAATTAGATGATGATGAAAAAGCAATGTTCTTAGAGGACCTTGGATTAAAAGAATCCGGACTTGAGAAACTGATTGCAGCAAGTTATAAATTGTTAGGACTTATCAGCTACCTTACATCGGGAGAAGATGAGACAAGAGCATGGACTATTACCAAAGGAACCAAGGCACCGCAGGCGGCAGGAAAGATTCATACCGACTTTGAACGTGGATTTATCCGTGCAGAGGTGGTATCCTATGACCATCTGATTGAGTGTGGAAGCATGACAGCGGCAAAAGAAAAGGGACTGGTAAGACTGGAAGGAAAAGATTACGTTGTTCAGGATGGCGATATTATTTTATTCCGTTTCAACGTATAGGAAACTTTTGAAAAATCCGGCATAGTATAAATAGAAGAAAAGGCACAGTGGGGCAGGCACATGATACGCTATTGTGAATTGTGTGAAAAGCAGGTGATTAATATTGCAGACTGTTGCTGCCTGGGAAATGTGGTGGATTTGGAACTGGATGAGTGCAATGGAAGAATCTGTGCACTGGTTGTAGCTGCGCCGGGAAAATTTTTCTGTATTTTTTGTCCGGCATGCGAATATATTATTCCATGGAAACGTGTTGTGCGGATTGGACCGGATATTATTCTGGTAGATGTCTGTGTAGAAGATGTGAAAAGTTAGTTGACATAAGAATACGAGAAAGTTATACTAAAAATAGTACGACCAATATTTGTAAAAGCTGATATCAGCAGTTCTTTATGAACGTTTGGTGATGGAAAAACGGTATTATTTACGCAAAATTCACAAAGCGTGTTTTGCGTAGCTTTTAGAATAGGAGAAAAAAGATGAAGTGCCCATTTTGCAGCAGTGAAAATACCAGAGTAATTGATTCGAGACCGGCAGATGACAATAACTCCATTCGTCGGAGAAGATTATGTGACGATTGTGGAAAACGTTTCACAACTTATGAAAAAGTTGAGACAATTCCATTGATTGTAATAAAAAAGGATAACTGCAGAGAGCAGTATGACCGTTCCAAGATTGAAGCAGGTGTACTTCGTGCCTGCCATAAGAGACCGGTATCCGTGGAGCAGATAACCAGACTGGTTGATGAAGTGGAGACAGAGATTTTTAATCGGGAAGAAAAGGAAATCCCAAGTACTGTAATTGGTGAGATTCTGATGGATAAGATTAAAGATTTAGATGCAGTGGCGTATGTTCGTTTTGCATCTGTATATCGTGAATTTAAGGATGTAAATACCTTTATGAATGAGTTAAAGAAAATGCTGGATAAATAAAAGAAAATCTTTTTGGAGAAAAGGGTTGATTTTGGTTGAATTTATCCGATAAAATTAGTAGCAGATAATTATGATGTGAGGAACGTGATCGTTATGAATATTTCAGGAATTCGTCCCAATGCGGGATTTTACGATTACAACAGCATACAGAATATCCGGAATGCAGTAGAAGATACACCGGTTGTTAAGACGGCAGCAGATGCCGGTGCATCTGAACAGCAGCAGAAGGATACCTTAGAGACTACGGTACGAAGAGAACAGGATTTTGGGGCAGCAGATTATGCAGCACAGTACCAGCCGGATCGTACCTACGAGATGAAAGGTTCTGAAAGTGATATACATAGCCTGGATGTTGAGAAGGCATTATCCGATATGCACAAGGATCAGGTACTGCAGCAGTATCAGTTCTTTGTGGGAGAGAACATTGAACAGAGCGGAATCCGGCAGATTACTGCAACGGATACTGCAAAAGTGCGAAATGTAGAAAACTTTAATTTATAAGAGCAATTTTGATTATAAAAAAGTAAGAGACCGTTAGAAGGTAAGATTCCTAAGAATTCTTAAGAATCTTACCTTTTTTACTTGCGGCAGTTATGCTTCTTTTGTATAATTAAATTCAGGCTTGCCTGAAGAACGGGAAGTATAAGAGAAAGAGGATAGGATATGAAGAAAGTGCAGGAAGACTGGAAGGAAGAAATGCTGCAGGTAGGTGTACTTACCAATACACATGGTGTGCGTGGCGAAGTGAAGGTATATCCGACAACAGATGATGTCATGCGTTTTAAAAAGCTGAAGCAGGTATTTTTGGATACTGGAAAAGAACCGATGGAGCTTCAGGTTACACAGGCGCGCTTCTTTAAAAATCTGGTAATATTAAAATTCAAAGAATTTGATAATATAAATGATGTAGAGAAGTATAAGAGCAGAGGGCTATATGTAACAAGGGAAAATGCTGTAAAGCTGGCTCCGAATGAATATTTCGTGGCTGATTTGATTGGCTTAAAGGCAGTCGGAGATGACGGAGAAGATTTAGGTGAAGTAAAGGATGTACTTCAGACCGGTGCAAATGACATTTATGTATTACATAAAGATGGGGAAGATGATATTTTACTTCCGGCAATTAAGGATTGTGTAAAAAATGTCAATATAGAGGAAGGCACCATTACGGTACACCTTTTAAATGGGCTTCGTGATATTAATAAGAAGTAGGTAGCAAAATGAATTTTCATATATTAACATTATTTCCGGATATGGTAGAACGGGGACTGAATACCAGTATCATCGGAAGAGCAGTTGGCAAAGGACTTTTAAATATAGAAACAATTAACATCCGGGATTATACGTTAGACCGTCATAAAAAAGTAGATGATTATCCGTATGGTGGCGGAGCCGGGATGGTAATGCAGGCACAGCCGATTTATGATGCGTGGCAGGCAGTGGCGCAGAAGATTGGAAGAAAGCCAAGAACAGTATATCTTACACCTCAGGGCAATACGTTTCAGCAGGAAATGGCAAAGGATTATGCGAAGGAAGAAGACCTGGTATTGCTTTGTGGGCATTATGAGGGCATCGATGAACGTGTGTTAGAAGAAATTGTGACGGATTATGTGTCGATTGGAGATTATGTGCTGACAGGAGGAGAACTTCCGGCAATGGTCATGGTGGATGCGATATCCCGTATGGTGCCTGGTGTACTGGCAAATGATGAATCCGGAACCACAGAATCCTTTGAAGGAAATTTATTGGAATATCCGCAGTATAGCAGACCGGAAGACTGGATGGGAAAGAAAGTTCCAGCTATTTTACTTTCCGGAGACCATGCAAAGGTAGAAGCATGGAGGAGAGAACAATCCATTAAAAGAACCATGGAACGAAGACCGGATTTGCTGGCAGATGCAGATTTGACAGCAAAGGAGAAAGCAATAGTTGAGCATTTGCTGGACAAATCACAGGGTAAATGCTAGAATGTGTCTAGCAGTAATAGGAATGGAAGAGATTCCGCAGGAGGAAGACGGTAGTGAAAAGCTTTTTTGATGTGCTGAAAACGATGTTTTACCGTAAAAATGCGAAGAGTTATGGGACGCCGGACCGGAGCAGAAAAGAGCCGGTGACACAACAGAAGGTACAGATAAGAAATACAGAGACCAGAAAGGCAGCCCCTTCGTTAAAAGAAAACGAACAGCATAACAGGTCAGAGAGGACAAACAGTAAGGTGGATAAAGGAATGGATAAGGAAGATTTCTTATTAAAGCAGATTGATGAATTCCGTGAGAAAGCAAAACAGCTTCAGGCTTTGCTTGTTACAAAAGAAGACAAAGTGCAGGAATTACAGAATATCGTAGATGAAAGAGAAGAAAAAGCAAAAGAACTGCAGCATGTTTTAAATGCACGTAAATCAGAAGCAGATGTTCTTCTTACCGGAGTACACGGTCAGATGGAAGAAATGATTAACCGTGTAGAAGAAAAATTGAATGCACTGTCTGAAAAGATTGCAGCAGACGTAAGTGATTCCACCGGAAGAACCGCAGAACAGACTGCACAGATGCAGGCATCTTTACAGGAAATTTCCCAGCAGTTAGACAGCATGAAACTGGAACTGGCTGAGAAAATACATACCGAAGATGTAAAGTGCTACCGCAATATGCAGGACTTAATTAAAGAGCTTACCGTTAAGTTAGAGGAAAATGATACTTTAGAGAAGAGCTTGAATACCGTAAAAGGTTATGCAAAATGCTTAACCTGGTTTTCTGTTATCAATTTTGTAGTATTGGTGGCATTTATTCTTTATTCTCTTGGAGTATTTAATTTTTAAGCAGTAGTTAAAACGAGGAATTATATGACACAGGGAAAGAGAAAGACATGGGTAATTGGACATAAGAATCCGGACACAGATTCTATTTGTGCGGCGATTGCCTATGCAGATTTAAAAAATCAAACAGAGGACGGTATTTTTATACCGAAAAGAGCAGGACATATGAACGAAGAGACGAAGTATGTCCTAAAATTTTTTGATGTACCGGAACCGGAACTGGTAACAGATGTCGGTGCACAGATTAAGGATATTGAATATCGTAGAACGGAGGGCGTCAGCAGTCACATTTCCATTAAACGGGCATGGGAGCTGATGAAGAATTTAGATGTCGTGTCATTGCCGATTACTGACAATGAGAACAATCTGCAGGGAATGGTTGTTACCAGTGATATTGCAAAATCCTATATGGATGTATTGGACAACCGGATTCTTGCAACTGCCCGGACGCAGTATAAGAATATTGTTGAAACTTTAAATGGAACTCTTGTAACAGGAAATGAGCATGGTTACTTCATAAAAGGTAAGGTTGTTGTTGCGGCTACCACACCGGATATGATGGAGCAGTATATTGAAGATGACGATATGGTTATCTTAGGAGACCGTTATGAATCACAGTTCTGTGCATTGGAAATGAATGCAAGCTGTGTGATTGTCTGTTCCGGAGCGAAGATTACAAAGACCATTGTGCAGCTTGCAGAAGAGAAAGACTGTATGCTTATCAGCACACCATATGACACATTTACCGTGGCGCGTTTAATTAATCAGAGTATGCCGATTAAATATATTATGAAAAAGGAGCATCTGATTACATTCGAATTAGAGGATTATGTGGATGATGTGAAAGAGACTATGTCTAAAGTGCGTCATCGTGATTTCCCGGTACTGGATGAGAATGGAAAATATGTCGGTATGTTTTCCAGACGAAATCTTTTAAATTTACAGAAAAAACAGGTGATCCTTGTTGACCATAATGAAAAATCCCAGGCAGTAGATGGAATCGAAGATGCAGAAATCTTAGAAATTATTGACCATCACCGACTGGGCAGCCTTGAGACGATTGCTCCGGTATTTTTCCGGAACCAGCCATTGGGCTGTACTTCAACGATTATTTATCAGATGTATCAGGAAAAGGGAGCAATCATTGATAAAAAGACAGCCGGAATTCTTTTGGCAGCAATTATTTCAGATACCTTGATGTTCCGTTCACCGACCTGTACACAGATGGACCGGGCAGCAGCAGAAGCACTGGCGAAGATCGCAGAAGTAGATATTGAAGAGCTGGCCAAGAAGATGTTTGAAGCCGGCAGTGATTTTAAGAAAAAGACAACAGAAGAACTGTTTTATCAGGATTTTAAAACCTTCCATACCGATGAATTTGATTTTGGTGTAGCACAGCTTAGTGCCATGAGTGACGTGCAGCTTGGCATGGCGAAGAAGAAGCTGCAGCCATATCTGGAAATTGCATTGGGAGAGCAGAAACTGGATGCCGTATTTGTGATGCTGACGGACATTCTGGATGAGAATTCGGAAGTAATCTATGCCGGAGCACAGGCAGGCAGCCTTTTAAAGGAGTGCTTTGGAGAGCCGGATGAATCAGGCAGCTTTTACTTAAATGGAGTAGTATCCCGTAAGAAACAGATGATTCCGGCATTAATGGCAGGATTGCAGCAAGCGTAAATGTTTACGGCAGGATGACAGCAGGTATAAATGCCCATATCAGAGACAGAAATAAGATAACAACTTATACAGGAGAATTGAAATGGCGAAAGAAACATGGAAGCCGGGTAATATGTTATATCCGGTTCCAGCAGTGATGGTAAGCTGCCAGAGACCGACAGAAAAACCGAATATTATTACGGTAGCATGGGCAGGAACGGTATGTACGAATCCGCCAATGCTTTCCATATCTGTCCGTCCGGAACGATATTCCCATGGAATAATCGCGGAAACCGGCGAATTTGTTGTAAATCTTGTGACGAAGGATCTGGTCTGTGCCACGGATTATTGTGGCGTAAAATCCGGCCGTGACGTTGACAAGTTTGATGCCATGCATCTGACACCACTGAACCTTCCGCAGGTATCGGCACCGGGAATTGCAGAAAGTCCGGTAAACATTGCCTGCAAGGTAAGCCGGATATTACATCTTGGAAGCCATGATATGTTTCTGGCAGATGTAGTAGGCGTTACCGTTGATGATTCCTATATGAATGAAAAAGGTAAATTCGAACTGAATCAGAGCGGGCTGGTGACTTATTCCCATGGAGAATATTTTCTGCTGGGTAAGAAGCTTGGAAGCTTTGGTTACAGCGTAAAGAAGCAGAAGCCTTCAAAGAATGGCAGAAAGAAGAAAGCGAAGTAAAAGAGCGAAATAAAAAAGAATAAAATAAAAAGGACAAAATAACTGAAAATATAAGAAATTATAGAAAGCGGAACAGAGAGAAAAATCTTCTCGTTGTTCCGCTTTTTGAATAACATTTATTTTAGATATTTATTTTAAAAGTAAATCCATCAGACAGGCAAATACATCATCTGCCTGATTCTGCCAGTTGGTGCAGATGGCTTCCGCCTGTTCCTTTGTCTGGACAGTTAAAGTAAAATCAAGGCGGGTACGGCCTTTTTCCCGGAGCTGGCATCGCACACCGTATTCCTGTTCCGGTGTTTTGTAATAATCGGATAGATATGCATTTTCTGTTTTAATGGCCAGCTTATTTGCCTGAAAATAAGCAGCAATATCTTCTTCAATAGAAGGGGATATTTTGTCATGAAAAAAATGCAGCGTTTCTTTTCCTGCAGGAGTAATGATATATCGTGTACTGTTGTGGGTGTTTTCCGTACGGACAAGCCCGGAATCCATCAGGTCATGAATGACCTGCTGAATCGTAAAGTAGTCGGTATATTCCCTGTCTAAAAAGAAATCTGAAATCTGCGCATTGGACAAGGGAAAATCAATATGTTCAAGCATGTGCAGAATAATTAATTTATATAAAGTAGCTGGTTCAGCCATAAAATCACCTCTTAGTTGCTAAGCGTCCCTGGTAAGTATTCCGTTCTTTTAAGCGGCGGTGAATCTGATTTAAAACAGTCCGTTTTCCAGTGCTCCACATCGGCGCAATCAGTAAATCCTTCGGACCATCGCCGGTAATCCGGTGAATCACCATTTCCGGCGGCAGAAGCTCCAGACAGTCAATAATCATTTCACAGTATTCATCCATGGAAAATACCGGAAAGTGCGTTTTTTCATAATAAGCGGCTAAATCGGTGCCGGATAATACATGAAGCAGCTGCAGCTTGATTCCCCAGACCGGGAGATTTGCAATTGCCTGAACGGATGCAGACATCATTTCTCTTGTTTCGTGGGGCAGTCCTAAAATCAGATGAACAATCACCTTGATAGAAAGGGCGTGAAGGGCGAAGAGACTTTTTTGAAAAGTCTCATAAGTAAAGCCGCTTCGTGTAAACTCTCTGGTGTCATCATGGATTGTCTGTAAACCAAGTTCCACCCAGACGGTTTTCTTTTCATTGATTTCGGCAAGCAGTGAAAGAATCTCAGGCTGCAGACAGTCAGGTCTTGTGGCAATGGAAATAATAACCACATCCGGGTCATTTACTGCCTGCATATAAAGATCCCGCAGGTGTTCCACAGAACCATAAGTATTCGTGAATGCCTGAAAATATGCAATGAATTTGTTGCAGTTTCTTTTTGCTCTCAGAATCCTTTTCTCAGTTTCTAACTGCTCTGTGATAGAAAGTGTGGGAGAGGCGGCAAAATCTCCGGAGCCACCGGCAGAGCAGAAAATACAGCCTCTGGTATCTAAGCGTCCGTCACGGTTGGGACAACTGAGTCCGGCATTTAATGCAATCCGGTATACCTTTTCGTGATAGGTATTTTTTAAATAGTAGTCCAGAGAGTGGTAGCGCTTCTCCCCCCACAGTGAAATCGTGTCGTTTTTCATTAGCGGATGTGTGATTTGACTGCCTGGCTTACCACTTCGGCAACACGCGGGTCAAATGCTTCCGGCATAATAAAGTCTTCATTTAATTCTTCATCAGATACTAACCCTGCAATTGCTTTTGCAGCAGCAAGCTTCATTTCTTCTGTAATCTGGGAAGCGTGTCCTTCTAAAGCACCTTTGAAGATTCCCGGGAAAGCAACGACGTTGTTTACCTGATTTGGGAAATCGCTTCTTCCGGTTCCGACCACTTTAGCACCTGCAGCTTTGGCAAGGTCTGGCATGATTTCCGGAGTAGGATTTGCCATGGCAAAAAGAATGGCATCTTTATTCATGGATGCAACCATTTCCTGAGTCACGATATTCGGTGCGGAAACACCAACGAAGATATCAGCACCCTTTAATGCATCGGCAAGGGTACCGGATTCA
This sequence comes from Roseburia sp. CLA-AA-H209, assembly GCF_020687575.1. Lineage (NCBI taxonomy): Bacteria > Bacillati > Bacillota > Clostridia > Lachnospirales > Lachnospiraceae > Roseburia > Roseburia sp. CLA-AA-H209. The sequence continues at coordinate 366,223 of NZ_JAJEQU010000001.1, read as the reverse complement.
TTGGAAAGGTTGGTAACTTCGGTCATTTTCTTCTGCATCCAGTTTAAGTCAGGATAATCTTTGCCGATGATTCCCATGCGGTCACACATAATAACATTTTTAAAGCCGTAAGTCAGTAACAGTTTGGTGATGGCAACACCGGCAGAACCGGCACCATTTACAACAACGCGGCAGTTTTCTTTTTCTTTTCCGGTTACTTTTAATGCGTTGATGATTCCGGCAAGAACAACAATAGCAGTACCATGCTGGTCGTCATGGAAGACCGGAATATCAAGCATTTCCTTTAAACGCTCTTCAATTTCAAAACAACGTGGAGCGGAAATATCCTCTAAGTTGATGCCGCCGAATCCCGGAGCAATATTTTTAACAGTTTTTATAATTTCTTCGGTATCCTGTGTGTCAAGGCAGATTGGAACAGCATTGACATTTCCGAATTCTTTAAACAGTACACATTTTCCTTCCATAACCGGCATGGCTGCGTACGGTCCGATGTTTCCAAGACCAAGAACAGCACTTCCGTCTGATACAACGGCAACGGTGTTGGCTTTCATGGTATAAGTATAAGCTTCTTCTTTATTTTCTGCGATGATACGGCAAGGTGCCGCAACACCAGGTGTGTATGCGATAGATAAATCTTCCCGGGTCTTTACCGGTGTCTTGGAGATGGTTTCTAATTTTCCATTCCATTTTTTATGCATTTCAATTGCTTTTTCGTTGGTATCCATAGTTCGTCTCCTTTTCTTAGCCATTGATTACTTCCGTCTAGTATCATATCATTAAAAAATTTTTAAAGCAAGAAAAAGGACTTCCTATTTGAAAGAAACTGTTGTATAATACGAAAAGACGAATCTTACGTTCCAATTATTTTTATTTCAAAAAGAAATCCCAATTATTTAGCAGATAATCAAATAAGCAAGAGGTAAGGAGAATAGAATGAGAGAGAAGTATGAAAGTCTTTCTGCAGCAGTGCTGCGTGAACTGGCGAAAGCAAGGGGAATGAAAGGAATTTCTACCTTAAAGAAAGCTGAATTAGTAGAAGCTATGCTGGCGGAAGATGAAAAGGAAGCAAAGGTGCAGGAAGCAAAGAAAGAAGCAGAAGGCACAACAGAAACTACGGAGCAGGTAGCAGAAACCAGAACCTATCGCGCAGAACGTCCGCACCGGGAAAATGCAGCGAGGGGACATGAGGGCGAGATGCGTCGAAGCACAGTAAGACATACACCGGATGAGCATATTTCGGAAAAAGATGAAACGGAGCGTGTGGCAGAAGAAAACAAGGACTTAGACAGCGGTGTGAAGGCACATGGAATTCTTGAAGTTATGCCGGATGGATTCGGATTTATCCGTTGTGAAAATTATCTGCCGGGAGAGCATGATGTCTATGTTTCTCCATCCCAGATTCGTAAGTTCAATCTGAAAACCGGAGATATTGTGACCGGAAATACCAGAATTAAGACACAGGCTGAGAAATTCTCCGCATTATTATACATTACTTCTATTAATGACCTGCATCCGTCAGAGGCTGTAAAACGGAAGAATTTTGAAGATTTAACTCCGATTTTTCCGGATGAGAGAATCCGGCTTGAGACAAGCCATAGTGCAATGGCAATGCGAATTGTAGATTTAGTATCTCCGATTGGTAAGGGACAGCGTGGAATGATTGTTTCCCCACCAAAAGCAGGTAAGACTACATTATTAAAAGGTGTGGCACAGGCAGTAAAGCAGAATAACCCGGAGATGCATCTGATTATCTTATTAATTGATGAGCGGCCGGAGGAAGTTACCGATATTAAGGAAGCAATTGAAGGACCGAATGTAGAAGTTATTTATTCTACCTTTGACGAATTGCCGGAGCATCATAAGAGAGTATCCGAGATGGTAATTGAGAGGGCAAAACGTCTGGTAGAACATAAGAAGGATGTTATGATTCTCTTAGACAGTATTACAAGACTTGCAAGAGCATATAACCTTACAGTTCCGCCAAGTGGAAGAACCTTATCCGGTGGTCTTGACCCGGCAGCCCTCCATATGCCGAAGCGTTTCTTTGGTGCAGCCCGTAATATGCGTGAGGGCGGAAGCCTTACGATTCTTGCAACAGCACTGGTAGATACCGGAAGCAAGATGGATGATGTTGTTTACGAGGAATTTAAGGGAACCGGTAACATGGAACTGGTGCTTGACCGTAAGTTATCTGAGAAACGTGTATTCCCTGCAATTGACATTGTAAAATCCGGTACAAGAAGAGAAGACCTCTTACTGACACAGGAAGAGCAGGAGGCTGTATTTATTATGCGTAAGGCAATCAATGGCATGCGTACCGATGAAGCGGTTGAGAGCATCTTGAATATGTTTGTCCGGACGAAAAACAACCGGGAATATATCCAGACTGTAAAAAAGACAAAATTTGTTTAAAAACACTTGCATAACAGCTTTTCCTATGCTACAATGAATAAGCTGTTTATTCGGAAACTAAACAGTATCGCACTTAAATTAGACAAATGTCGTAATTGCGAAGCAATTCATATATGAGAGGTGAGAGACATGAGAGAAGGAATCCATCCAGATTATTATCAGGCAACAGTTACATGTAACTGTGGTAACACATTCGTAACTGGTTCAACCAAAGAGGATATTCACGTTGAAATTTGTTCCAAATGCCATCCATTCTATACTGGACAGCAGAAAGCTAACCAGGCTCGTGGACGTATTGAGCAGTTCAATAAGAAATACGGCATGAAATAGAAATTGCACAATGTGACTGAAAGATAAGGTTGAGGTTTCTAATCTCAACCTTTTTTTAGAAACAGGAAGAGAGGTCACACATGAAATATTCGGGAATCGGTGGACAGGCAGTTTTAGAAGGCGTAATGATGAAAAATAAGGAAAAGTACGCCGTGGCAGTCCGGAAGCCGGATGGAGAGATTACCGTTGATACCAAAGAGTATTATGAACTGATTAAAAACAAGACATTGCGGAACATTCCAATTTTACGTGGAGTGTTAAGTTTTGTGGAGTCTTTGACACTTGGAATATCAACGCTTACATATTCCGCATCTTTCTTTGAAGAGGATGAGGAAGATACCAAAGCAAAAAAGAAAGAATTATCAAAAGAGGTAGCAGCAAAAAAAGAAAAAGCAGAAATGGGTATTACTGTTGCATTTTCCTTTGTACTTGCCATTGGAATCTTTATGATTCTGCCATATTATCTTTCTTTGATTTTTCAGAAATTTATTACATCCCATGTGGCACTGGCGCTGATTGAAGGTATCATCCGAATGATGATTTTTTTGGCATATATTGCCTCAATTTCCTTAATGAAGGATATCCAGCGTGTATTCATGTATCATGGAGCAGAGCACAAATGCATTAACTGCATTGAACATGGAATGGAGCTGAATGTAGAAAACGTGAGAAAGAGTTCCAGACTGCATAAGCGGTGTGGTACAAGTTTTCTCCTGTTTGTAATGATTATCAGTATTATTTTCTTTGCATTTATTGATGTAAAGAGCCGGATTTTGAAGGTAGTGCTTCGTTTGCTGCTGATACCGGTGATTGCTGGTGTGTCATATGAATTTATCCGGCTTGCCGGAAAAAGTGATAATCCGGTAGTGAATTTCTTAAGTAAACCTGGATTGTGGCTGCAGAGGCTTACAACAAGAGAACCGGACGATTCTATGATTGAGGTTGGTATTGCTTCCGTGGAAGCAGTATTTGACTGGAAAAAATATTTGAGCGAGATGTAAAAGAAAAGGGCGTAATATATGACTTATAGAGAGGCAGTGGAATTTGGTACAAAGTGTCTTACAGATGCAGGAGTGCCAGATGCCGCACTGGATGCATGGTATCTTTTACAGATGGTATGCAAGATTGAGCGCAGTTACTACTACGTTCACGGGGAAGAAGATATTACACAGGATGCTCAGAAGGAATATGAGATTGCAGTACAAAAACGTGCCGAACATATTCCGTTACAGTATATTATTGGAGAACAGGAATTTATGGGGCTTCGATTCAAAGTAAATTCCAATGTTCTGATACCGCGGCAGGATACCGAGACTTTAGTGGAGCAGGTATTGAAGATTGTAAAGCCGGGGATGAAAGTATTAGACCTTTGTACAGGGTCTGGTTGTGTATTGATTAGTGTGTTGAAAAATGCACCGGAACTTACCGGTATGGGAAGTGACATTTCCAAAACAGCTTTATTGGTAGCGAAGGAAAACGCAAAGCTGCATGAAGTGGATGCCGAGTGGGTACGGAGTGATTTATTTGATAATATAACAGAGACCTTTGATGTCATTATGGCAAATCCACCATATATCCCGACAGGAGAGATTCTGTCACTGATGCCGGAGGTACGGGATTTTGAGCCGGAAAACGCATTAGATGGCGGAGCGGATGGTCTTGATTTTTATCGGAAGATTGCCGGACAGGTAAAGGATTATTTGAATCCTGGCGGATATGTTTACATGGAAATCGGATATGACCAGGGAGAAGCTGTCTCAGAGCTGATGCGTAACGCAGGATTTACAGAAGTTGAAGTAATCAAAGACCTTGCACGAAATGACCGTGTGGTAAAAGGGAAAGGAAATTAAAATGTTTGATCGTTTAGAGGATTTATTGATTCGTTATGAAGAGTTGATGAGTGAGTTAAGTGAACCGGATGTGGCAAATAATCCGGAGCGTTTTCGTAAGCTGATGAAGGAGCAGAGCGATTTAACTCCTATCGTGGAAGCTTATAAAGAATATAAACAGTGTAAGCAGAATATTGAAGATTCTCTTGCTATGCTGGACGAAGAAACAGATGAAGAAATGAAGGAGCTTGCAAAGGAAGAGTTAAATGATTCCAAAGCAAGAGTAGAAGAATTAGAGCAGAAACTAAAAATTCTTCTTCTTCCAAAAGACCCGAATGATGACAAGAACGTTATTGTGGAAATCCGTGCCGGTGCCGGCGGAGATGAAGCTGCTTTATTTGCAGCTGAGATTTATCGTATGTATGTCCATTATGCTGAAAGCAGACGCTGGAAAGTAGAGACAATGGAGTGCGAAGAAATCGGAATTGGTGGAATGAAGAGTGTTACTTTCATGATTACCGGACAGGGTGCTTACTCTGTTATGAAATATGAATCCGGTGTACATCGTGTACAGCGTGTACCTGAGACAGAGTCCGGCGGACGTATCCATACGTCTACCATTACAGTAGCAGTAATGCCGGAGGCAGAAGAAGTTGATGTCCAGATTGATGAAAAGGATATCCGAATCGACGTTATGCGTGCATCCGGAAACGGTGGTCAGTGTGTCAATACTACAGACTCTGCAGTTCGTCTGACTCATTATCCAACCGGAATTGTAATCTACAGCCAGACAGAAAAATCACAGCTGCAGAATAAAGAGAAAGCATTTGCACTTTTACGTGCCAAATTATACGACATAGAATGCCAGAAGGCGCATGATGCAGAAGCAGAAGCCAGAAGAAGCCAGATTGGTACCGGTGACCGTTCTGAGAAGATTCGTACTTACAACTTCCCACAGGGACGTGTAACCGACCACAGAATCAATCTTACCCTTTATAAACTGGACAAGATTATGAATGGTGATATCCAGGAAATCTTAGATGCATTGATTGCAGCAGATCAGGCAGCAAAATTAGCGAAGATGAATGAGAATTAATAAGAATTAGTAAGAATCAAGAAAAGCGGTCTTTTGATTAGGTCAAAGGATTGCTTTTTTCTTGTGGTTAGGAGTATGGTTTGAATAATAATTAATGATTTAACGGAAATGTAAATCATTCTAATTATAAAATGGGCGAAGATTTTGAAAAACAAATATGAGGTCGTATAAAAAAGCAAGAAATGGAGAGATAATAACAGAGAATTGATTATAATTAAATTGAAAAAGGACATAATTATGGTATAATTAGACCGTGAATAGGGAGGTGTATATTATGCCACAAATAATTCCAATTAAAGATTTGAAGAATACATCAGAGATATCGGATATGTGCCATAAGGCAGCGGAACCAATTTATGTTACGAAAAATGGATATGGAGATATGGTAATTATGAGCATGGAGACTTATGAGTCAACCATGAGACAGATTGCCATGTACAGAGATATTGAAATATCTGAAAAGCAAATAGAGGCAGGACAGGTAAAGGATGCCAGAACTGCGCTTAGAGAAATGAAGGCGAAGTATGGCATATAAAATAAATGTTACTGAACATGCGAATGAACTGCTTGATAATCTTGTGTATCATTTAATTTATTGCTTAAGGAATGAACAGGCAGCAAAGCATCTGTTGGATAGTATAGATACTATCTATGACAGGCTAGAGGTTAATCCATTTCAGTTCGCAGAGTGCAGAGATGCATATCTTGCTAAAAGAGGATATCGTGAGGCAGTTGTATCACAGATGAATTATATTATCGTTTTTGATGTGAGAGCAGATGTTGTAAATGTAGTTGGTATTTTTCATCAGTTAGAGAATTATCAAAGTAAATTATAAAAAATGTGTTGTATTCATCCTACAAATTAAATTTAGTATAATAGAAATACTGCAAAGTAAAATTTGGTAATGGAAGATATTGCAACTAATAAAAATGACAGGTCTGTTAGTTCCGTATAAATAAAATTCAATTGGAAATACTATTTGAAGAAGTAGAATATATAGATGAGGTGAGCACATATGGAACAGGAAACACAGGAGCAAACTAATAAGTTTAATAATAAAATCTATTATATTCTTCCAGAGTTTTCAGGTAAGAATGTTCCTATTATAGAAGTTGCTAAACTAATGGGAAAAGACCAGCAGTTTATTCGGCAGGGAATAATAAGGGGGATTTTGCCGATTGGAGTTGCATTTAAGAAAACAATCCCAAATGGTAGTTATGAAGGGAAAGAATCATCTCAATACGATTTTTATGTTAGCCCAAAATTATTATGGGAATATACTGGAATAATTTATAAAGAATAATATAAAAGTAATACAGGAGAGGTTATTGTGTGCCACCACCAAAAGTTAGGTTTCAAATCTAACGATTGGTGGCTGTTTTTTGCTAAATATAACTACAGAGTATATACCGCAATTATCTTTCTATTAACTCCTTGCACTTCCCCTTCATCTACGGTATAATCGTAAAGTCCGTGTGCAACCAATCGCATGCGGGGATAAGAACGAATATATTGTGTTATGGATAGAGTGAAGGAGCAGGAAATGAAGAAGAAAATATGGGCGGCAGCTTTGATTTGTATTGTCGTACTGGGAATGCTGGATGGATGCGGACCAAAGGAGAAAGATACAGACAAGGAAGCAGCAGGAAATACAGAAACAGAAGCAGTGGAAGGAATCCATGCCACAGAGACGGAGACAGAGGCACAGGGAAACCTTAAGGAAGATACCTGGTATGTTTTATCCGGTATGTATCAGCACAAAATGGAAACCGAAGAGAATACCGCTGTGATAAAAAATGTCAATGTATACAATATGGCAGGAACCATGGATGGTGAGACCTTTGTGCAGGCATCTGATTTTACCAATCATTTAAATCAGGCGGAGTATGAGATAAGCTGGAATCGTACTGAGGCAGACGAAGAAGGAAATACAGTTTATAAGGTTACTTTATCTGCAAAGATTCCGTGGAATGGCATACAGACGGATGCAGAAGCTTATATCGAATATGAAGACATCAGCCTCGTGGATGCAACTACCGGAATGGTGCTGCCGCAGCATGTAGCTGCCACAGACAGTTCCATGGCTATGATGGCAGAAGTGGCTTGTGCCGGCACAACATATCAGGTGGCAGCCACAGAAGATACAGAGACAACATTTGGTGACTGGACGGTAGAGGATGGCAGTGAGTATCCGATGGTGACTTACTACGAAATAAAAGAGACTTATAAAGTAACAGCACCGGCAGAATATAAGGGACTGCTATTCGTATTACAGACACAGCGTACCGCAGAAGAATATGAAAATGGAATTGTAAAGGGTCTTGGAACAGATGAAGCACATACATTTGATGGCACAATCAATGATGGAAGTGTGGCAATTGAGTTAGACCGGGATTATGAGTATATCAATGCAGAATAGAAACTGAGCAAAGTGGGCAAAGCTTACTTTGTATCAGCATGAAACAGAATCGTCGAAAGGTGGTTCTGTTTTTCCACGTCTAAAGGAGCATATAATGGATTATAGCAGATTAGAAAAAGGAATTATGGATTTCATACAGGAAGAGCAGGTAAAACTTGGATACCGGAAAGAAAAAATCCGGTTATATTATCCTTTGAGTTCATTAAAGCATTTTCTGGGAGAAGAAGTGAGCGGAAAATCAACGGAAGAATTGGAAAAGGAATTTTATGAAGCAGCAGGAATACGGCTTGGCAGAGTAGAAATTAGCAGAAACAAGGACCGCTTTTGTTTTGTAGTGTCGGAAGAAGGTGCAGAATATGTGCATGAAAAAAGAAGTGGAAATTCTTTTATTAAAAAGCTGGTGGCTCTGCTGCAGACACATCCTTGCACCATAGAGGACATTCATAAGCTGTTCTTAGAAACCGGCGAGAAGATACATTTTGAGAAAATTGAGACAGAGGATTTTGACTATCTCATTTATTTTGAAAGCGGAGAGGATTCCTATTATTATTGCTTTAAGGTCGAAGGCTGCCATATCATCTATCATCGTTTTATGCCGGAGGATTATCAGGATTTGTTTTCTGAAAGTGTAGAGTAAGAACTATTTTATGATAAAAGAAAAGAGGAAGAGAAGTTGCAAAAGAAAATAAACAGAGGAATCGTATATGTGGCAGGATTACTGTTACTTGCCATGGGAATTATATTAAATACCAAGACGGGACTTGGCGTATCTCCGATTATTTCGGTGGCATACAGTGTATCGGTAATCAGTGGAATGAATTTTGGCAATATGACGCTGATTTTATATAGCATTTTTGTATTGATAGAAATGATATTACATACCATCCGGCGCAAAAAAGGAGAATATGTAAAACGCCTGTTTTTGGATATTCTGCAGATACCACTTAGTATTGTATTTACCCGGTTTATGAACCTTTTTGCAAGATTCGTTCCTGAATATGCCAAAGACTGTGCAGGTACTTTCTGGGGCAGCGTTCCGGCACGTTTGATGCTTTTGATACTGGCAATCATATTGACAGGTGTAGGAGCCGCAATGTCTTTAAATATGCGTATCATACCAAATCCGGGAGATGGAATTGTACAGGCAATTGCAGACTTTACCGGAAAGTCGGTAGGGTTTACCAAAAACTGCTTTGATGTGTGTAACGTTACGATAACCTGTATCGCTGGACTTATTATAAAGGGAGAAATTATCGGGATTGGAGCCGGTACACTATTGTCAGTACTTGGTGTGGGAAGAGTAATTGCAGTATACAATCATTTCTTTGGAAAATATCGTTACGAATCCTAAGCTTGTCCTAGCCATTCGAAGGGAAAAATGGTAAAATAGAACTAATGATGTAAGTTAAGAAAAGAAGAAAATTCACAGAAATAAAAGATAGTAAGAGGAAGAAGAATGGCAGCAAAGTTTTATGCAGTCCGAAAAGGAAAGAAACCGGGTATTTATATGAGCTGGGATATATGTAAGCAGCAGACCGATGGTTTTCCGGGAGCAGAGTTTAAAAGCTTTCCAACAAGGGAAGCGGCAGAAGAATATATCGGTCAGAAGCAGCAGACAGTAGAAAAAGAGCCGGAAAATTATGCCTTTGTGGATGGTTCCTATAATATTGCAACTAAGGTATACGGATATGGCGGCTTTCTGATGGCAGATGGGAAAAAAGAAGTACTGCAGGGTTCAGGCTCGGAAGAAGAAATGGCTTCCATGCGTAATGTGGCAGGAGAAGTATTAGGAAGTATGGCTGCCATTGAGAAGGCGGTGGAGCTTGGACTGGCAGAGCTTACGATATATTATGACTATATGGGCATTGAAATGTGGGCAACAGGAGCATGGAAACGGAATAAGAAAGGAACCATTGCTTATTATGACTATATTCAGAGCATAAAGGATAAAATTACGCTTCATTTTGTAAAAGTAAAAGGGCACTCAGGGGTAGAAGGAAATGAAGAAGCAGACCGGCTGGCAAAAGAGGCGGTCGGAATTGAAATATAGTATCTGCAGATGAGTGGATACGGGGATAAAAAGGAGGAAAGAAATGGTTTCATTAAAGGACGTGGCGAAGCGTTGCGGTGTCTCAACGGCAACAGTAAGTAAAGCGTTGAATGGACATAGTGATATAGGGGAGAAGACCAGGATACGGATTAAAGAAGCAGCACAGGAGATGGGATATTTTCCGAATGCGGCAGCAAGGGCATTAAAGACGAACCGTTCTTATAACTTAGGAGTACTTTTTAAAGAGGAGGCCGGAAGAGGGCTTACCCATGAATATTTCTCTGGCATCTTAAATGGATTTAAAGAAAAGGCGGAAGAATTAGGCTATGATATCACTTTTATTAATAATGAGCATGTGAATCATAAGATGTCATATCTTGAACACTGCAAATACCGGAATTTTGACGGAGTTGGAATTGTGTGTGCCAGGTTTGAGGAACCGGAGGTACAGGAACTTTTGCAGAGTAATATTCCGATTGTTACTGTAGATTATGTATATCACAACTGCACGGTTGTTTCTTCTAATAATGTAAAAGGGATGAATGAACTGGTACGTTATATTTATTCCAAGGGACACCGGAAAATTGCATACATTTATGGGGAAAAACATTCGGCTGTTACCAGAGATCGTCTGACCAGCTTTTTCCAGACAATGGAGAGCTTTAATCTGAATGTTCCGGATGACTACTTAAAGGAAGGAGAATATTTAGATACCAGGCTTGTGGCAAAGGCAACCAGGGAACTTTTAAATCTGCCTGACCCGCCGACCTGTATTCTCTACCCGGATGATACAGCATTAATTGGTGGGATTAATGTAATTGATGAAATGGGACTAAAAGTACCGGATGATATTTCTATTGCAGGTTTTGATGGAACAAAAGTATCCCAGCTGATGAGCCCAAAGATTACAACCATACGGCAGAATACCAGAAAGATTGGAGAAGAGGCCGTAAAACGTCTGGTACAGAGAATCGAGCAGCCTAAGACAACGCTGGTGGAGCGTGTGATTATCAATGGAGAACTTTTGGTAGGAGAATCAGTAGGAGGAATCTGATATGGCACTGCAATTTGTGCTGGGCAGTGCTGGAAGCGGAAAGTCAGGCTATGTATTCCGCAAAACAGTCAAAGAAGCTCAGAAGAATTTAAAGAAAAATTATTATGTAGTAGTACCGGAACAGTTCACGATGCAGACGCAGCGTGAACTTGTTCGGTTACAGGAAAAAAACAGTATTATGAATATAGATGTGGTCAGCTTCCAGCGACTGGCATATCGTATTTTCGATGAATTAGGAAAGACGAATATGGCAGTTTTAGAAGAGACCGGGAAAAACCTTGTATTGCGTAAGGTTGCCGAAGAGCGGATGGATGATTTATGCGTCATGCAGGGAAATATGAAAAAGATGGGATATATCAGTGAAGTGAAGTCCCTGATATCAGAGCTGACACAGTATAATATCGATCCGGATACTTTGGAAACATTTATTGAAGAGCAGAATATGCCACCGGCATTTTCCTATAAACTGCAGGATATCCTGACCATGTACCGGGGCTTTCGAAGTGCAATTTCCGGGATGTATATTACTGCTGAAGAAGTTTTAGAAGCCTTCTGTGATATGGCAGAGGAATCAAAGCTTTTACAGGATGCCGTGCTGGTTTTCGATGGATTTACCGGATTTACACCGATTCAGAATAACGTGCTATACCGCCTGATGGGAATTGTATCAGATATATATGTGACAGTAACCATTGACCCGGCAGAGGATATTTATTCTTATCATGATATGCAGGAGCTGTTTGCCATGAGTAAGAAGACTGTAGCCAGCCTAATGAAAATGGCGGAAGAGAAGCATTTTGAAGTAACAGAGCCGGTGGTATTAAAGAATCCCAAAGCTGACCGGTTCCGGGAGGCACCGGTACTGCGGTTCTTAGAGCAGAATCTGTTCCGTACCAGACATCATAGCTACGAAAAGAAGGATGAGAAAGAAATCAAAGAAGGCATAGAGATTTTATCCCTGCCAAATCCAAGAAGAGAACTGCAGTATGCAGCAGAAGAGATTGCAAGGCTGGTGCATACCGGAGCATACCGCTACCGGGATTTTGCCATTATTTCCGGTGCCATAGAAGAGTATGGAAGCTATGTGCCGCAGATTATGGAGGAGTTTGGCATTCCGTTTTTTTTAGATACAACGAAAAATATTTTACTGCATCCATTTTTGGAATTTGTCCGGTCTCTTTTGCAGGTAATCGAGGACAATTTTTCGGAGGAAGCAATGTTCCGTTATCTGCGCTGCGGATTATCAAAAATCAGTGAGGATGAGATTGACCTGCTGGAAAATTATGTACTGGCAGCAGGCATCCGTGGAAAGAAAAAATGGGAGGCAAGATTTATTTATACCACCCATGAGGTTACGGAAGAAGATTTAGAAGCTTTAAATGAACTCCGGATCCGTGTAATGGAGCCATTTTCGGAATTGACGGCTGTATTTCGTAAAAAAGGTGCTACCGTACGGGAATGCACGACAGCACTCTATCAGTTTATTGTGTCCTTACAGATAGAGCAGCAGTTAAAATACCGGGAGAATCAGTATAAAGAGGCGAAGGACTTAGCCAAGGCAAAGGAATATGCACAGATTTATCGCATCGTAATGGATATTTTGGATAAGATGGCAACGCTTCTGGGTGATGAAGTCATGGACATATCCGAATATGCCAAGGTCTTAGAGGCTGGCTTTGAAGCAGCCAAAGTAGGCGTGATTCCGGGTGGCTATGACTACGTGATGATTGGTGATATCGAAAGAACCCGTCTTGACGATATAAAAGTATTGTTTATCGTGGGAGTCAATGAAGGTATTGTGCCAAAATCCGATAATCGTGGCGGCATCATTTCCCAGCTGGAAAGAGAAGAACTTGCGAAAAATCATATGGAACTGGCTCCTACAGCAAGGGAACGTGTTTTTATCCAGCGTTTTTACCTTTATCTTGCAGTGACAAAGCCATCGAAAAAACTTTATCTTACCTATGCAAGGGTAGGCAGTGATGGAAGTGCAAAGCGCCCGTCCTATTTTATTCATATGATTGAGGGACTGTTCCCGGGGTTAAAAGCAGAACTGATAACGGGAGAACAGGTTGATGAAACACTGGTAACACCGGAGAGCAGCATGGCATTTCTGTTAGAGGGACTGTATCAGGAAGATGCCGGGTGGAATGATGAGAAGGAAGTCCTCTGGCAGGCTTTGCTGCACTGGTATGAAAAGGAACCGGCATATCGGGAGCAGGTAAAAGCTATTCTTGATGCAGCAGAGCTTAAATATCATGCAGAGCCAATCAGCCGGGCTGTGGCAAAGGCTCTTTATGGAAATGAGTTAAAGAACAGTGTTACGCGGCTGGAACAGTATGCAGCCTGTGCCTGTGCCCATTTCCTGACTTATGGACTGCGTTTACAGGAACGGGAACTCTTTGAATTCCGTATGGCGGATATGGGAAATATCTATCATCAGGCATTGGAAAATTATGGCCGGTATCTGAAAGAATCATCCTATAGCTGGTTTGATATTACAGAAGAAGCACAAAAACAGCTTATGGAGCGGGCAATGGAAGAAGCAATTGCTTCCAGTGGAAATGCAGCCATGGCAGATACAGCGGCAAACCGTTACCAGGTAGCAAAGATGAAAAAGATTTTTGCACGGACCATCTGGGCACTGACCAGCCAGATCCGTCAGGGAAAATTTGAACCATCGCAGTTTGAGGTGGGATTTTCCTATACGGATGATTTAAATGCAGTGAATTTTAAACTCAGTGAAGAAGAGCATATGCGGCTCCAGGGAAGAATTGACCGTATTGATACTTATGAAGACAAAGATAAGTTATATGTAAAGATTATTGATTATAAATCCGGTAATACCGGTTTTGAACTGCTATCTTTGTATCATGGACTAAAGCTTCAGCTTGTGGTTTATATGAATGCAGCAATGGAATTATTTGCAAAGCAAAATCCGGCAAAAGAGGTAGTGCCGGCAGGTATGTTCTACTATCATATTGATGATCCGATGGTGGAAGGAACCGGTAGTGAATCTGAAGAAGAGATTCGAAGAAAGATATTGGAAAATTTACGTCTGGATGGAGTGGTAAATACAGAGGATGATATTTACCGTGCCATGGATGTGGAACTTTCCGGTAAATCCAATGTCCTTCCGATTTCTGTAAATAAGGACGGAACGGTGCGAAAGAGCGATAAGGCTGTGGATAAGGAAGAATTTAGGCTGATTGCGGATTATGCCAACTATCGGATTGCAGAAGCTGGAAATGCTATTTTAAAGGGAAATACAGAGGTGAATCCGTATCTTTTAAAGAACCGGAGCAGCTGTGATTATTGTCCATATGCTGCGGTCTGTGGATTTGATAAAAAAATTCCGGGATATGAAGTAAGGCGGTTGGAAGAATTATCTTCCGAGGAAATCTATGAACGCATGAAGGAGGTTTTTTAAGAAATGGGAATGACATGGACAAAAGAACAGCAGCAGGTCATTGATTTAAGAAACCGTAATATCTTAGTGTCTGCGGCAGCAGGTTCCGGAAAGACAGCCGTACTGGTAGAGAGAATCAAAGAGCTGGTATTGGATAAGAAGCATCCGGTAGACATTGACCATCTTCTGGTGGTAACCTTCACCAATGCGGCAGCAGCCCAGATGAAAGAGCGTGTAGCAAAAGCCTTGGAAAAGGCATTGCAGGAGAATCCTTCCGATGTGAGATTACAGCAGCAGGCTGCACTGGTGCAGAATGCGCAGATTACTACCATAGACAGTTTCTGCCTTTATGTGCTTCGGAATCATTTTCATGAAATCGGTCTGGAGCCGAATTTCCGTATTGGAGATGAAGGCGAGTTAAAGCTTCTTCGGGAAGATGTAATGACCGGATTGTTTGAACAGTGTTATGAAGAAAAACATCCGGGGTTTTTGCATCTCATTTCCTGTTATGGAACCAGTAGAAGTGATGCACCGGTGCGGGATATGATTTTTAAACTTTATTCCTATGCACAGAGTTATCCATGGCCGAAGCAGTGGCTTCGGGAAGCGTTAAGCTGTTATGAGATAAAAACAGAGCAGGAATTAGAGCAGGCGCCTTTTATTGAAATGACGGTAGAATATGGGAAGCAGATGGTAAAGGGCTATTTAGAGCAGGCAGAGCATTATCATGAACTTTGTCAGGATGTCGATGGCCCCTATATGTATGAGGAAGCCTGTGAGCAGGATGTAGAACTGATGGAGGAATTGCTTTCCTGCAGTACTTATCAGGATTTTTATGAAGAATTAGGAAAATGTAAATTTGCAACATTAGGCAGAACAAAGGATTATATTGGAAGTCCGGAAAAGCAGGAGCAGGTAAAGACAGAACGTAAGAAGCTTAAGGATGGAATCGGAAAGTTAAAAAGTGACTGCTTTGCCCTTACTTTTCAGGAAATCTTAGAGCAGCTCACTCTGGTGCAGCCATCAGCAGAAGCGTTAGCTGAAGTGACGGAGCGTTTTATCGATGCTTTCGCAGAAAGAAAGCAGGATAAGAATCTGGTGGATTTCTCAGACCTTGAGCATTTTGCATTAGAAATATTGGTAGAGGAAGAGACCGGGAAACCAACGGAGACTGCAAAGGAATTTCAAAATGCCTATGAAGAAATTATGATTGATGAGTATCAGGACAGCAACTATGTGCAGGAGACGATTCTCCGGGCAATTTCAAGAGAAGTGGTCGGACAGAATAATCTTTTTATGGTAGGAGATGTAAAACAGAGTATTTACCGTTTTCGTCTGGCGAGACCGGAGCTTTTTATGGAAAAGTTTGATACTTATGAGACAACAGATGCACCCTGCCAGCGGATTGATCTGCATAAGAACTTCCGAAGCAGAGATACGGTGCTTACTTTTACCAATGATATTTTCTATCAGATTATGAAACGGAATCTTGGCGGTGTGGATTATACCGATGAGGCGGCATTGTATTGTGGTGCAGATTATCCGGCGGGCGAGAAAGAGGATGCTTTTGACAGTGAGATTCTTCTTACAACTACACAGGAACTGGAAGAGGGAACAAAACAGCAGATTTCAAAACAGGAACTGGAAGCAAAATTAATTGCAGACCGGATTCGGAAGATGGTAGGCAAAGAAGAGGTGGTAGACGAAGAAACCGGAGAATTCCGGAAAGTCCGCTATGGCGATATTGTAATTTTACTGCGTAGTTTAAGTGAATGGGCGGATCTTTTTGCAGAGGTTTTAAATGCCAATGGAATTCCGGCACATACGGTTTCAAGAACCGGATATTTTTCCACATTAGAAATCAGGACGGTATTAAATTATCTTAGGATATTAGATAATCCAAGACAGGATATTCCACTGGCGGCAGTATTAAAATCCCCAATGGCAGGTCTTTCCGATGAGCAGCTTGCAAGACTCCGGTTACTGGCAGAGGACAAGCCGTATCATCAGTGTGTAAAGATGTTTTTGGAAGCGGAAGAAGAGCTGACAGAAAAAGAATCAACAGCGGATGAAGACATGCGGGCAAAATTAAAACGTTTTTCCGAAACATATAAAAAACTTCGTAGACAGACCATGGATATACCAATGCACGAACTGTTGCAGAAGGTATTGAAGGAAACGGGATATGCCAGATATGCATCGGCATTGCCGGCGGGCAGACAGAGACTTGCAAATCTTCATATGCTGTCAGAGAAAGCCATTGCCTATGAGAAAACCAGTTATCGCGGACTTTATCATTTTATAAGATACATTGATGAACTGCAGAAGTATGATGTGGACTTTGGGGAAGCAGAACTTGTGGGTGAAAATGAAGATGCAGTAAATATAATGAGTATACACAAGAGTAAGGGACTGGAATTTCCGGTCTGCTTTGTCAGTGGAATGGGCAAATCCTTTAATAAGCAGGATAGCCGCAGCAAGATGATTCTGCATCCGAACCTTGGCGTTGGACTTGATATTATTGAGGAAGACAGGCGGATAAAAGTACCTGCATTTTTTAAGAAGGTAATTGCAAGGCAGACAGAATTAGAAAGTCTCGGTGAGGAGCTTCGTGTCTTATATGTGGCATTTACAAGAGCCAAAGAAAAATTGATTATAACGGGCTGCATCAAGGATGAAGAAATGCTGCAGCAGATAAGAGAAATTTATTGCGGAAGTAACCGAAAAGCACTTAATTTTAAGGAGCGGGCAGAAGCAAAGACCTTCTTGGAGTGGATTCTTCCGGCGGCAGCCGCCAGTGGCAGCTGGGACAAGGTTTCCTATGTGACACCATGGAGCATGTTAGAGGACGAGGCGGCGCATCAGATAACAGAACATGTGTCATTGAGGCAGCGTGTGCAGCAGGCGGAGGAAGTTTCGGATACTTTGTATGAAAAGATAAAGGAACAATTATCCTATCAGTATCCGAACCCGGATGCCATTCATCTGGTGACAAAATATTCTGTATCGGAATTAAAACACCGGGCAATGAGGGAGCTTGCAGCAAAGGAAGAAGAGGATGTTACACCGAAATTCTTAGAAGAAGTATCTACCCCATATGTCCCGGCATTTATGGAAGGAAAAGCAGAAGTAAATCAGGGAGCACTGCGTGGAACAGCAATGCATCGTCTGATGGAATGCTATGATTTTACAAAAATGCCGGATCGTTCCGATGAATTTGCAGAGAATATAAAAAAGCAGTTGACAGGACTGGTACAAATGGGTAAAGTATCTGAGGATATGCAAAAATTAATCCGTATACCATCCGTGGAATTATTCTTAAAATCGCAGCTTGCACCCCGTATGAAAGCAGCTGCAATGCGGGATGATTTGTTCCGCGAGAAGCCGTTTGTCATGGGAAATCATGAGATGGAAGAAGAGATGGTCTTAATCCAGGGAATCATAGATGTTTTCTGGGTGGAAGAAGATGGAATCGTACTGCTTGATTATAAGACAGACCGGGTAGATAGTGCCACAAGGCTGCGGGATATGTATAAAGAACAGCTGGATTTATATGCAGAAGCGTTAGAACGGATATTCCGGCTGCCGGTGAAGGAGAAGTATCTTTATTCCTTCCGGCTGAATCAGGCAATTGAAGTATAAGGTGTCATAAGCGATGAAGGAGAAAAAGTTTGTATAGGAAAGGCTTTTGTTTGAAGGCATTTGCTTGCCCATTGAAATACCGAAGTTCTAAGGCATATGTTTTCCTTTTTTCTATAAATACAGTCTTTCCAATGTTTGACAGACACATTGCACGGTTCGCTGCCTGCGGATACATGAATAGGCTTGTTAGGGGCACTTAGAATTTCGTCTGCAACCAGGCAACACTGGTACAGGGATGTACCAGCGAGGCACAGATGAACACGGATGTGAATTTGTGCCGGTTGCCAGACGAAGTTCATATATTAGCCGAAATTCTTAGTGCCCCTTACAGGCGTATGCGGTATCCGCAGACAACGGACAGTGCGACGTGTCAGTCCAAGCAACGGAAAGACAGTTTATCATCAAGGAAAACATACGCCTAAGAACTACTGGTATTTCAATGAAAAAAGCAAATGTTCTCCAAACAAAACCTTTTCCGGTAAACTTTTTCATCCACTCACTTATAATATACCGGAACACAAGGAGAAAAAACGTGAAAATAATTTTAGCATCAGCTTCCCCACGAAGAAAAGAACTTTTAGAGCAGCTTGGACTTACCTTTCTGGTATTTCCGGCACAGGGAGAAGAAAAGCAGGTGGGAGATACGCCTTCTGAGGTTGTCATGAATCTGGCGAAGCAGAAAGCGGGAGAGATTTATGAGAAGATGATAGAAGCCAAAGTAGGAGAACAGGACAGTCTGGTAATCGGAGCAGATACCGTCGTGGTAAAGGATGGCAAAGTGCTTGGTAAACCGAAGAACCGGGAGGATGCATTTACAATGTTAAAAGGACTTTCCGGAGGTATCCATGAAGTATATACCGGAGTTTCGCTCTGGATGCGGGAGGATGGAAAGAAAGTACAATACAGTTTTTATGAATGTACGAAAGTAACCATGTATCCGGTTACAGATGAGGAACTGAACCGTTACATAGATACCGGGGAACCGATGGATAAAGCAGGTGCATATGGAATTCAGGGAAAAGCAGCTGCATTTATCGAAAAAATCGAAGGTGATTACAACAATGTAGTAGGTCTGCCGATTGCCCGGATTTATCAGGAATTAAAACAATTAGGTATTGATGTGTATAAATTTTCTTAAAACAGGAGGAAAGAATAAATGGAATACGATGAGGTATGTCTGAATTACTTTTTGGAGCATCAGTCACAGTTATTTGATGAAAATGTGGCAGACAGTTTAGAAGAGGCAGAAGCGTTTTTAGAGGACTGTATGGCGGTTATCTGTGACAGCATCAAAGAAGTAAAACAGTTCTTAGACGAAAGCGGTGCGGATGTATCCGGAATGAGTAATCATGAAATTGAAGAAGCAGAAGAAGTATTTTCACTGCCAGATGGCAGATATCTGGTGGTAGAAGCGTAAACGAAAGGGGTATTAAATATGAGCAATAACTATGATGTAATCATTATCGGTGCAGGTCCGTCCGGAATTTTCTGCGCCTATGAACTAAAGGAAAAAAGACCGGATTTAAAGGTCCTCATGATAGAAAAGGGAAGAAGCATTGAGAAACGCCAGTGTCCGAAGCGTAAGACAAAGGTCTGTGTAGGATGTCAGCCGTGTTCAATTACAACAGGATTTGCCGGAGCAGGTGCATTCTCTGATGGTAAATTATCATTATCACCGGATGTAGGTGGCAATCTGCCGGAAATCTTAGGATATGAAGAAGCATTATCCTTAATTAAAGAATCGGATGATATTTATCTGAAATTCGGTGCAGACACCAATGTCTATGGTGTGGATAAAGAAAAAGAAATCCGCGAGATTCGTAGAAAAGCAATCAATGCCAACTTAAAATTAATCGAGTGTCCGATTCGTCATCTTGGAACAGAAGAAGGATATAAGATTTATGCACGTCTGCAGAAGCATTTGTTAGACCTTGGTGTGGAGATTCTCTTTAATACCATGGTAGCAGATATTCTGGTAGAAGATAATGCCGTAACCGGTGTTGTAACAGAAAAGGGAGATACATATTATGCGAAAGAAATCATTTCCGCAGTAGGACGTGAAGGTGCAGACTGGTTCTCACATATCTGTAAGGAAAAAGAGATTGAAACAAAGGTAGGTACGGTTGATATCGGTGTTCGTGTGGAAGTGCGTGATGAGGTTATGGATTTCTTAAATACAAACCTTTATGAAGCAAAACTGGTTTATCATACACCAACATTTGACGATAAAGTGCGTACTTTCTGTACCAATCCATCCGGGGAAGTAGCAACCGAATATTATGATGACGGACTTGCGGTTGTAAATGGACATGCTTACAAGTCGAAAGATATGAAAACAAATAATACCAACTTTGCATTGCTGGTATCCAAGAACTTTACCAAGCCATTTAAGACTCCGATTGAGTATGGTAAACAGATTGCACAGCTTTCCAATATGCTTTGTGATGGCAAAATTTTAGTACAGACATTTGGTGATTTTAAGCGGGGCAGAAGAACTACAGAGGAACGTCTGGCAAGAAACAATCTGATTCCAACCTTAAAGGATGCAGTGCCGGGAGATTTATCACTGGTATTCCCACATCGTATTATGGTAGATATCGAAGAAATGTTAGAGGCATTGGATAAGGTTACACCTGGTATTGCCAGTGATGAAACATTACTTTATGGTGTAGAAGTAAAATTCTATTCCAATAAAGTTGTTGTCAGCAAAGATTTTGAAACCAGCATTAAAGGTCTGCGTGCCATCGGTGATGGTGCAAGCGTAACCAGAGGATTACAGCAGGCATCTGCAAACGGAATCAGCGTGGCAAGAAGTATATTAAAGAGTCTTGAAGCATAAAAACATACCAAAGAATTGGTTTTCGAATAAGAAAAGGAAGAAAATTCATGGGACGAAAGAGTAAAATTGCCGCAGTGGTCTTAAGCATTTCCGTATTTCTTGGTGGATGCAGTCTTGGAAAAACTGACATTGTATTTACAACAGGCTTATCTGCTAATGAAGTTTTTAAGATAGAGCATGAAAAGGTATCTTTGGCAGAAGCCAAGGTATATCTTTGTAACTACCAGAATCTATATGGAAATGTCTATGGAATCGATTTGTGGGAACAGCAGTATCAGACCGATGATTTAGAGCAGTATGTGAAGGACGTTACATTATCGGAAATGACCCGGGTAATCTGCATGGACCAGCTGGCAGAGCAGAAGGAAATTACTTTAAGTAAAGAGGAAAAGACCAATCTGAAGCTGGCTGCAAAAGAATATTATGAGTCATTGAATGAAGAGGAAAAAAGTTATATGGATGTCAGTGAGGCAACCATAGAGAAACTCTATGAGAATTATGCACTGGCAAGCAAGGTGTATACATCTTTAACAACCGGTGTCAATGAGGAAGTCAGTGATGATGAAGCAAGGGTCATGGAAGCACAGCAGATTTATGTAAAGGATCAGAACCGTGCAGGAGAGGTGGCATCCAGACTGGCAAATGGAGAGGATTTCCGGACAGTAGCAGCAGATTATAATGAGGCTGCCCAGATTGATATTACCTTTGGAAGAGATGAGATGCCAAAGGAAGTAGAGGATATTGCATTTAACTTAAATGATGATGAAATATCAGGAAGCATTGCGACAGAGGATGGTTATTATTTTATCAAGTGCATCAATAAATTCAATCAGGAGCTGACGGATGCAAATAAGGTTAAGATTGTTAAAAAACGTGAGAAAGAAGCATTTAATGACGAATATGACGCTTTTGTGGCAGACTTATCTTCAAGCCTCAATGAAAAAGTCTGGGATGAACTGGAACTTAAAACAGACGGAACCATAACCACCAACAGTTTTTTTGAAGTGCTGGATAAGTATTATCAGTTAGAAGAGTAGAACAATAGTAGAAAAAATCTACAGAATCTGCCGCTGGCAACTATAAAAGGGAATCTGATGAAAATCAGATTCCCTTTTGGGTAGTTCTTCTTGAACTTTTATTTTGCCAGCAGCATCATGATATCGTTGCTACGCTGGATGAATTTTGTCATAGCATCTACGGATAATGGCTGGTTGCTTAAAACAGCTAAATCGTAAAGCTGCTGACAGAACATTGGTACATGCTCGGAATCTTTGTGATTTAAGATGTACTGGACCAGAGGATGACTGGTATTTAAGGTCAGTGTCTGGTCTGCCGCAAACATGGAAGTATCCATACCGCCCATGCCATTCATGGCATACATTTTCATCATATCCTGCATACGTCTGCCTTCCTCGGAGAGAGTAATAACAGAAGCAATGTCGGCATTTTTCAGTTTGGCAGCTTTAATCGTAAGCTTATCATTCTTTAAAGTATCTTTGAATACTTTGGACAGGGTTTCTTCTGCCTCTTTGGCATCCTCAGCATTTTCCTCTTTCAGGGAATCGGTAAGGTCTGCATCGATTCGCATGAATTTGAATTTCTCATTACGCTGCTCTAACTGGCTGATGAAGGAGGTATCGATATTGTGATTTAAGATAACTGCATCCATGCCCTGTTCCTTGAACATCTTGATATACTGTCCCTGCTGAACCGGATCGGTAACATAGTAAATCGGTTTTCTTTCATCCTTTTCTTCTGAGTCAGAAGCAGTATCAGCGGTCTTATCAGCATCAGAAGCATTGTCAGAAGCGGTATTTTCGGTACTACCTTCCGTATTTTCATCTGCTTTTTCGTCTTCTTTCAGAAGCTCCGGAAGAGTAAGGTACTTATCATCTAAGTTTTTAAAGAGAATGTAATCATTCATCTTGTCACAGAACTTGGTATCTTTTAAGCAGCCGAATTTGATAAATGGGCTGATGTCATCCCAGTATTTTTCGTAGCTTTCTTTTTCGGTCTTGCACATACCGATTAATTTATCTGCAACTTTTTTGCTGATGTAATCGGAAATCTTCTTTACAAAGCCATCGTTCTGCAGAGCACTACGGGAAACATTAAGCGGAAGGTCAGGACAGTCAATCACGCCCTTTAAGAGCATTAAGAATTCCGGAATCACTTCCTTAATGTTATCTGCGATAAATACCTGGTTATTATATAATTTAATAGTTCCTTCGATGGAATCGTATTCCGTATTAATCTTCGGGAAGTACAGAATACCTTTTAAGTTAAATGGATAGTCCATATTCAGGTGAATCCAGAATAAAGGCTCTTTATAATCCATAAATACTTTCCGGTAGAAAGCTTTGTATTCTTCATCGGTACATTCGCTCGGAGTCTTAGTCCAAAGTGGGTTTGTATCATTTAATGGAACCGGACGTTTTAAAATCTTAAGCTTTTCGGTTCTTGGAGATACTTCTACGACTTCTTTTTCGCCATTTTCATTTTCTTTTTCTTCTGTCTTTGCTTCTTCAACGATTGTTTCAATGACAGTATCGGTATCTAATTTATCTTCCGGTTGGATGGTCTCATACTGTGGCTCGGCATTTGCCTTGGTCAGATAGATTGGTACCGGCATGAAAGAGCAGTACTTCTCAATGACTTCTCTTGCACGATATTCGTTGGCAAATTCCAAAGAATCTTCATTTAAGAAAAGAGTAATTTTGGTGCCGACTTCGGTACGGTCACTGTCTTTCATATCAAATTCTGTGCCGCCATCGCATTCCCAGTGAACAGCAGTAGCACCATCTTTATAAGAAAGGGTATCAATGTGAACCTCATCTGCAACCATGAAAGCAGAATAGAAGCCCAGTCCGAAATGACCGATAATCTGGTCTTCATTGGCTTTATCTTTGTATTTCTCCAGAAAATCGGTAGCACCGGAGAATGCAATCTGGTTGATATATTCTTCTACCTCGTCAGCGGTCATTCCAAGACCGTTATCGATGAAGGTAAGGGTTTTATCGTCCGGGTTGACAATAACGTGGATTTCAGGCTTATAATCGGCTGGAAGGGTATATTCGCCCATCATTTCCAGCTTCTTTAATTTGGTAATGGCATCACAGCCATTGGAAATCAGTTCACGATAGAAAATATCATGATCGGAATACATCCATTTCTTTATAATCGGAAAAATGTTATCGCTGCTAATTGATAAATTTCCATGTTTATTACTCATTTAAAACACTCCTTTTCTTTCTCTATATAATTTCTTGTTTTATTTTGTAGTGTCAGACTACAAATCCTAATAGAAATATTATACTTTGCAAATTTAAAAGTCAATAGAAAATTAGCACTCTTTAAAAAAGAGTGCTAACAAAAATCCGCAACACCAGTATTTATTGGACGTTGCGGATTTCTTAAAAGTTTATAAACTTTCTTTTTAATCATTTTTCATTCAGATTTAACAGCTTTATCTGGGCTTAAATTGCTTTCCTTGCAGATATAAATAGGCCGTTTTTTAACCTCCATATAAGTGCGGGAAAGGTAGGAACCTAAGATTCCGATGCACAGAAGCTGGATACCTCCGATAAAGATAACGATACATGCCATGGACGGCCAGCCGAAAGCGGAGCCACCGAATAAAAGCTGCCTTACAATAATAAAGATAATGGCAAGGAAGGAAATGATACACATAAACATTCCGGTAAAGGATGCAAGCTTCAACGGAGCTGTAGAGAAGGATATCATTCCGTCCAAGGAGTAGCGGACCAGCTGGAAGAAAGACCATTTGGTTTCTCCGGCAATCCGCTCTGTATTTTCAAATTCAATCCATTTGGTACGGAAACCGACCCAGCCAAATAACCCCTTGGAAAAGCGGTTGTATTCATTTAATTCTAACAATGCATCAACAAAAGGACGGTTCATCAACCGGAAATCTCTGGCACCATCTACGATATCTGTATCGGACATTTTGCGGATAAGCTTATAGAACATCCGGGCAAAGAAAGAGCGGACAGGCGGTTCTCCTTTGCGGTTTACCCGTCGTGTGGCAACCGAATCATAGCCTTCTTCCAGGATGGCATGAAGCATCGAAGGAAGCAGGGAAGGCGGATCCTGTAAATCTGCATCCATAATGGCAGTATAATCACTGGTTGAATTTTTCAGACCGGCATAAATAGCCGCTTCTTTTCCAAAATTACGGGAAAAGGAAATATAATATACACTGCTATCGGAAGAAGCAAGCTTTTTTAGGATGGCAAGGGTATTGTCCGTTGAGCCATCATTGATAAACAGCAGCTTAAGAGAAATCTCTGTAAGCTGTTGTCTGATTTTTGAAATCTCTTCGTAAAAATACGGAAGTGCTTCTTCTTCGTTATAGCAGGGTACAATAATCGTCATTGTTTGCATAAAAGAATCAATCCTTTGCAAGGTTCTTGTTGGCAGTAGAGAGCATCAGTTTGATACGGTTCAACTGGTTTACTTCACTGGCACCCGGGTCATAGTCGATAGCCACGATGTTAGAAAGAGGGTACTGGTGACGCAGTTTCTTGATAACACCTTTACCAACCACATGGTTTGGCAGACAGGCAAATGGTTGTGTACATACGATATTATTGGTTCCGGTATGAATCAGCTCTAACATTTCACCGGTTAAGAACCAGCCTTCACCGGTCTGGTTACCCTGGGATACAATCTCAGAAGCATATTTTGCCAGTGTTTCAATGTGGGCAGGTGGATCAAAGTGTTCACTCTTTTCAAATTCGTCACGGGCAGCGGAACGGAGCCATTCGAAAAATCTGATACCGAGGTTTGAGACTCTTGCGGATTTCCGGCTCATGCCAAGGTGTTCTGCTTTAAAGTTCTGGTTATAGAAGCAGTAGAGCAGGAAGTCGGTAAGGTCAGGAACAACAGCCTCAGCACCTTCGGACTCCAGTAAGTCTACCAGATAATTATTTGCGGCTGGAAGGAATTTAACCAGAATCTCACCAACGACACCAACCTTAGGTTTCTTAATGTCTTTCATCGGAAGACGGTCGAAGTCACGGATGATTTCACGGCACATCTTTTTGTATTTCCGGTGGGAGACAAAGCCCTTCCTGGAAATAAATGCAATGACGCGTTCTTTCCATTTCTCATGAAGTGCATTGGCAGAACCAGGTACTTCCTCATAAGGTCTGGTGCGGTAGAGACAGCGCATGAAAATATCGCCAAACTCCAGGGCATAAAGACCGTGCTGGATAAGCTGTGGTGTGAACTTAAAGCCAGGGTTTTTCTCTAAGCCGCTTAAGTTGATGGAAATAACCGGAACGTCTTTATAACCGGCTTTTTCCAAGGCACGGCGGATAAATCCGATATAGTTGCTGGCACGACATCCACCACCGGTCTGTGAGATTAAAATTGCAGTCTTTGTCATGTCATATTTTCCGGACATAACAGCACTCATAATCTGACCGACAACCATAAGGGAAGGGTAGCAGGCATCATTATTTACATATTTTAATCCTACATCTACAGAGTCACGGTTATCATTGTCAAGTACAACCAGATGATATCCGGCAGCCTGGAAAGCAGGCTCTAAGAGTTCGAAATGAATCGGTGACATCTGCGGACAGAGAATTGTGTAACTGTCACGCATCTCTTCGGTAAATACTACACGGTTAAAGTTAGCGGGAACGATGGTACGTTTTTCCTGACGTTTTTCTTTGACACGGATAGCAGCAAGAAGAGAACGGATACGGATTCTTGCGGCACCTAAGTTATTTACCTCATCGATTTTCAGGCAGGTATAAATCTTGCCTGATTTGCTTAAAATGTCATTGACGCAGTCTGTTGTAACGGCATCTAATCCACAACCGAAGGAATTCAACTGGATTAAATCAAGATTATCCTGTGTCTTTACAAAGTTTGCTGCAGCATACAGTCTGGAGTGGTACATCCACTGGTCCATAACAATAAGCGGACGCTCTACTTCATGGAGATGTGCTACGGAATCCTCTGTAAGTACAGCTAGACCATAGGAATTAATCAGTTCCGGAATACCATGGTTGATTTCCGGATCCACATGATATGGACGGCCGGCAAGTACAATACCACGTTTTCCAGTCTCTTTTAAATATGCTAAAGTTTCTTCTCCTTTGTGCTTGATATCCTCTCTGGCATTGGAAAGCTCCTGCCATGCAGTTTTCGCGGCAGCTTTGATTTCTTCTGCCGGAATGGAGAACTCTTCGGTAAAGGTATGTACTAACTGCTCGGTCAGAACGTCAAGGTTGGTAAATGCCATAAACGGATTTAAGAAACGAACCTGACCTGAAGTAATTTCATCTACATTATTCTTGATATTTTCGGCATAGGATGTAACAATCGGGCAGTTGTAGTGATTGTTAGAATCCGGGAATTCATTTCTTTCATAAGGAATACATGGGTAGAAAATGAAATCTACCTGATGCTGAATCAGCCAGGATACATGACCGTGGGCAAGCTTGGCCGGATAACATTCGGACTCGCTTGGAATGGAATCAATACCCAGCTCGTAAATCTTTCTGGTTGACTGTGGAGAGAGTACTACTTCAAATTTTAAAGCTGCAAAGAAGGTTGCCCAGAATGGGTAATTCTCATACATATTTAATACTCTCGGAAGTCCTACGGTTCCGCGGGTGGCTTCTTCTTTCTTCAGTGGAGGATAAGCAAAAAGCCGTTCATTCTTATATTCAAAAAGGTTTGGAATATTTTCTTTATTCTTTTCTTTGCCAAGTCCACGTTCACAACGGTTACCGGTAATGTAGGAACGGTTGCCGGAGAAACGGTTGATGGTTAAAAGACAGTGGTTGGTACATCCCTGACAGCGGGTCAGCTTGGTATCAAAGGTCAGTGCATTGATTTCATCAATGGAAAGCATGGAAGTCTGGTAACCTTCCTCATGACGCTCCCTTGCAATTAAAGCAGCACCAAAAGCACCCATGATTCCTGCAATATCAGGTCTTACTGCTTCACAGCCGGAAATTTTTTCAAAACTCCGGAGTACCGCATCATTGTAGAAGGTTCCACCCTGAACTACGATATGCTCACCTAAATCCTTTGCATCGGAAAGCTTGATAACCTTGAAAAGAGCATTCTTGATAACGGAATAAGCAAGACCGGCGGAAATATCAGCAACGCTTGCACCCTCCTTCTGAGCCTGTTTTACCTTGGAATTCATAAATACGGTACAACGGGTTCCAAGGTCAATCGGGTTTTCAGCAAATAAAGCTTCTTTGGCAAAATCCTGCACACTGTAATTTAATGATTTTGCAAAAGTCTCGATAAAGGAACCGCATCCGGAAGAGCAGGCTTCATTTAACTGAACACTGTCAACGGTCTGGTTCTTAATCTTGATGCATTTCATATCCTGACCACCGATGTCTAAGATACAGTCTACATCCGGGTCAAAGAATGCCGCTGCATAGTAGTGGGCAACGGTTTCTACCTCACCGTCATCCAACATAAGGGCAGCTTTTAATAAAGCCTCTCCATAACCGGTGGAGCAGGAGTGTACAATATGTGCATCCGCCGGTAATAAGGAATAGATTTCCTTGATGGATTTGATTGCAGTAGCCAGAGGACTTCCGTTGTTGCTGCTATAGAAAGAATAGAGAAGAGAACCGTCTTCTCCTGCCAGTGCAATTTTGGTTGTGGTGGAACCGGCATCAATTCCAAGATAGCAGTTTCCTTTGTAAGTAGAAAGGTCCGCTGTCTTTACATTGTGTCCGTTATGACGGGCAGTAAAGGCGTCATAGTCAGCCTGGGTTGCAAAAAGAGGCTCCATACGGGCTACTTCAAATTCCATTTTAATATCAGAAGACAATTTGTCTAAAATATCGGATAAATCGTAAGTGACATCTTCTTTATAATTTAATGCAGAACCAATGGCTGCAAACAGATGGGAATTTTCCGGTGCAATAATGTGTTCATCATCCAGTTTTAAGGTGCGGATGAAAGCTTCCTTTAATTCAGAAAGAAAGTGCAGTGGTCCACCTAAGAAAGCAACGTGACCACGGATTGGTTTTCCACAGGCAAGACCACTGATGGTCTGGTTTACGACTGCCTGGAAAATAGAAGCAGATAAGTCCTCTCTGGTAGCACCTTCATTAATCAATGGCTGGATATCGGTTTTTGCAAATACACCGCATCGTGCAGCAATCGGATAGATGGCATCATAATTTTTGGCATACTCATTCAGACCGGATGCATCTGTCTGGATCAAAGATGCCATCTGGTCAATAAAGGAACCGGTACCACCGGCACAGATACCATTCATACGCTGCTCCACATTACCACCTTCAAAATAAATAATTTTGGCATCCTCGCCACCAAGCTCAATGGCAACGTCAGTCTGTGGCGCATAGTCCTGTAAGGCAGTAGATACGGAAATAACCTCCTGCACAAACGGAATGCCAAGATGTTTGGCAAGGGTAAGTCCGCCGGAACCGGTAATCATCGGTGCCAGCTTTAAATTCCCAAGCTTATCAAATGCCTTTTTTAATAAATCCGTTAAGGTTTCACGGATATTGGCAAAATGTCTTTCGTAGTCTGCAAACAGCAGCTCGTTATTTTTTCCAAGAACAGCAATTTTAACGGTTGTGGAACCGATGTCTATTCCCAGTTTGTTAAGATTTTTGTTTTCCATAATAATCACCCTGTATTAGTCTGTTACTTCATATTAATAATGTGTTTCATAAATTCCAAAACAAAATCCATTATACGACAGTATTTTTCAAAAAACAATTCCTAATAAAAGAATTTATGGATTGTTTAGAAATAGTGGGGAATCTGAAATTTTTATGAAGAAATCCCAGTGTCGTTGACAAATCTTTGGGGATACTTCTATAATAGTAGACAGATTGCAATAAACTAATTTATGAAATATGAGGTGTAATATGAATTTTTTGAATAAAATGGAGCGCAAAATTGGAAAATACGCAATCCCGAATCTGATGATTTATCTGATTGCAGCATATTGCATCGGATTTGTGATTTATACAGTAAATCCGAACTTTATGTTGATGCTGACCTTAAGCCCTTATCATATTCTGCATGGACAGGTGTGGAGACTGATTACCTGGATTCTGATGCCGACAGATACCAGAGTATTCTCACTGCTGATTATGGCGCTTCTTTATTATCAGCTTGGTTCTGCACTGGAACGGAGCTGGGGCACGTTCCGTTTTAATGTTTATATTTTCGGCGGAATGTTATTTACCGTAATCGGAGCGTTTATTTTATATGGAATATATGCAGCAGCCGGAACAGGAAGCTTAGAAACAATTTCATTGATTTCAAGCCTTACTTTCACTACGAATTATATCAATCTGACCATATTCCTTGCCTTTGCGGTCATGTATCCGGAAATGCAGATTTTACTGTTCTTTATTATTCCGGTAAAAATGAAGTGGATGGCAGTGGTATACGCAGTATTGATTGCAATTAATCTGATTTTAACCAGCTGGGGCGGAAGAATTGCTATCATTATGTCTATTTTAAACTTCCTGATTTTCTTCCTGTCTACCAGAAATTACAGAAGGGTATCCCCGAAGGAAATTCACCGGAAGCAGGTATTTAAGGCTCAGATGCGGGAGCCGAGGAGAGGCAGCATGGTGACAAAGCATAAATGTGCAGTCTGTGGAAGAACCGAGCTGGATGATCCAAACCTGGAATTCCGTTTCTGCTCCAAGTGCGATGGCAATTACGAATATTGTCAGGATCATCTGTTTACTCATCAGCATATTAAGCACAGCTAGAAAAGGAAAACGCGACCGGACAACATTTTGACGGAACTCCAAAAATCGTTATTGATTTAGCGGACGTTTGACTTTATAATAGATATATTAGTGAAGAAACGAACCCAGGAGGAAGACAAAATGGAAAACGAAGCTGTCTCCAAGAATTTTATTGAGCAGATTATCGACAAAGATTTAGCAGAAGGACATTGCAAAACGGTGCATACCAGATTTCCACCGGAGCCAAATGGCTATTTGCATATCGGACATGCCAAATCTATTCTTTTAAATTATGGACTTGCACAGGAATATAACGGCTTATTTAATATGCGTTTTGACGATACCAATCCGACCAAAGAGCGAAGCGAATTCGTAGAGTCAATCAAAGAGGATATTAAATGGCTGGGTGCGGATTGGGGCGACAGATTGTTTTTCGCATCCAATTATTTTGACCAGATGTATGAAGCAGCTGTAAAACTGATTAAGAAAGGGAAAGCATATGTTTCTGACTTAAGCGCAGAAGAGATGCGCGAGTACCGCGGAACCTTAAAGGAGCCGGGAAAAGAAGATCCGTCAGCCGGTAGAAGTGTAGAAGAGAACTTAGAACTGTTTGAAGCAATGAAAGATGGCAGGTATGCAGACGGTGAGAAGGTATTGCGTGCCAGAATTGATATGGCTTCTCCAAATATGAATATGCGTGACCCGGTTATTTACCGTGTGGCACATATGACTCATCAGAATACAGGGGATAAATGGTGCATTTATCCGATGTATGATTTTGCACATCCAATCGAGGATGCCATTGAAGGAATTACACATTCTATCTGTACGCTGGAATTCGAAGACCACAGACCTTTATATGACTGGGTTGTCCGTGAGTTAGAGTATGAGAATCCACCAAAGCAGATTGAGTTTGCAAAATTATATCTTACCAATGTGGTAACCGGTAAGCGTTACATTAAGAAGCTGGTAGAGGAGCATATTGTAGATGGATGGGATGACCCGCGTCTGGTATCCATTGCCGCTTTGAGAAGAAGAGGCTTTACACCGGAGTCTATTAAAATGTTTGTAGAGCTGTGCGGCGTTTCCAAGGCAAACAGTTCGGTAGATTATGCAATGTTAGAATATTGTATCCGTGAGGATTTGAAATTAAAACGTTCCCGCGTGATGGCAGTATTAGATCCAATTAAGGTTATTATTGACAATTATCCGGAAGATCAGATAGAATACTTTGATGTGGTCAATAATATGGAAAATGAAGCTCTAGGCAGCCGTAAGGTTCCGTTTGCAAGAGAACTTTACATTGACAGAGAAGATTTCATGGAAGAACCGCCGAGAAAATATTTCCGTATGTTCCCGGGTAACGAAGTGCGTCTGATGCATGCATATTTTGTGAAATGCAACAGCTTTGTAAAAGACGAGAACGGAAAAGTGACAGAGATTCACTGTACCTATGACCCGGAATCCAGAGGCGGAAACAGCCCGGATGGAAGAAAGGTAAAAGGAACCATTCACTGGGTAGCAGCACCAACCGCAGTGAAAGCAGAAGTAAGATTATACGAGAATATTGTGGACGAAGAGTTGGGCGTATATAACGAAGACGGAAGCCTGAACTTAAATCCGAATTCTCTTACCGTATTAAAAGAGTGCTATGTAGAGCCAGGTCTTGCAGATGCAAAAGGATATGACAGCTTCCAGTTTGTACGACAGGGATATTTCTGTGTAGACGCGAAAGATTCAAAAGAAGATGCACTGGTATTTAACCGCATCGTTTCACTAAAGAGTTCTTATAAACTGCCAGCTCAGCAGTAGAGCGGAGGAATAGATATGAATTTATTTTCTGGATTGGAAAAATTCGGAATAAAGGCAACTGACAGTACAGACCTTTATGCCGATGAGAAAGCAGCAGAAAAGAAAACAAAAGAAAAAGTAGAAACAGCCGTAGTACAGCCAAAGGAAGAGGATTTCCTTTTAGATAAGACCGTGCGCTGCCCGGTATGTGATAAAGAATTTAAGACGAAAATGGTAAAAGCCGGTAAGGTGAAGCGATTGGAGCCGGATGCAGATTTGAGACCGAGACAGCAGTATGTGGATTCTTTGAAATATGATGTGGCATCCTGCCCGAATTGCGGATATACTTCACTGAATCGTTATTTTGAACATATTACCATGGGTCAGATTAAATTGATTAAGGAACAGATTAGCCGGAATTTTCATCCGCAGGCACCATCTGACGATGCAACATGGGATTATGATAAGGCAATTGAAATGCATAAGTTATCCCTGTTTAATTCGATGGTAAAGAAAGCGAGAACCAGTGAAAAAGCATATAACTGTCTGATTCTTGCATGGTTGCTTCGCACCAAAGCAGAGGAATTAGAGACTGCCGGTAAAAAAGAAGAGGCAGCAGCCTGCAGACAGGAAGAGGAATCTTTCTATAAAGAGGCCTATGATGGCATGATGAAGGCAGTAAGTACAGAGATGTTCCCGATTTGTGGAATGGATCAGAGTACTATGGATTATCTTCTTGCAAATATGGCATTCCATTATAAGCAGTATGATGTAACATCAAAATGCTTAAGCCGTGTTTTGAGTTCCGCAAGTGCAAATCGTAAGATTAAGGATAAATCCTTGGAATTAAAAGAAATTATTTTAAAAGAGCTTAAGAAAAACCGATAGGTGGATAACGGGATGAAGGAATTATGGATTGATTTACAGCCGGATTCTCCACACGCACTTTATGAGCAGATTTACGAATATATTCGTAAGGATATAGCAGACGGTAAGATTTCCCCGGGGGAAAAATTACCGTCTACTCGTTTTATGGCCAAAAATCTGCAAATCAGCAGGAGTACCGTGGAACTGGCATATGAACAGCTTACAGCAGAGGGGTATATTGAACCAAAACCCTGTGCAGGCTATTTTGTATGCGATATCAGCATGCTGTATCAGCTGAGCCGTGGACAGGAAAAGCCAGAAGAGGGAAGACTCATGGAGCGGCAGAAAAAGCAGTATGAAATCAGTTTTTCTCCATATGAGATTGACCGGAAGCATTTTCCCTATGGAATATGGTATCGGATGCATAAGAGTGTAGTGCCGGAGGATAACCCGGATTTATTGCTTTCGGGAAATCCGAAGGGAGAACTGAATCTTAGAACGGCAATCAGCCGCTATCTCTATCAGGCGAGAGGGGTAGTCTGCGATGAAAAACAGATTCTTCTTGGTGCCGGTAATGAGTATCTTCTGTTATTGTTAGCTCAGATTATGGGGCGGGATAAGAAAGTGGCAATGGAGAATTATACTTATTTGCAGGCATATTATACTTTCTGTAATATGGGATATCGGGTGCTGGCAGAAGAAATTGATGAAGATGGAATTTGTATGGAGGCTATCCGGAAAGAAAATCCGGATATGGTTTATGTCATGCCATCCCATCAGTTCCCGTTGGGAAATGTCATGCCGCTGCGAAGAAGGCTGGAACTTTTACAGTGGGCATCTGAAGGAGAAGAACGTTATATCATAGAAGATGACCACGATAGTGAGTTTCGTTATAAAGGAAAGCCGATTCCGGCTTTGTGGGGAAATGATACCGGAGAACATGTGATTTATATAGGAACTTTTTCAAAAAGTATTGCACCATCTCTTCGAATCAGTTTTATGGTACTGCCCCATTCCCTGATGGAGCGGTACCACAGTTCCTGTGGTTTCTATGCCTGTACGGTGCCGCGGAACAGTCAGGAAGTATTGTGCCATTTTATGGAAGAAGGGCATTTTGAACGGCATCTGAACCGTATGCGTAATAACTATAAGAATAAGCATGATACTTTTATGCGTCTTTTAAAGCAGGAAGACTGGGTCTGCCGCATTTACGGTGATAATGCCGGCCTGCATGTATTGGTAGAACTGGAAGTGAAGTGGAAGGAAGAAGAGGTGGTAGAGCAGGCGAGAGAGCAGCATATTGAAATTCATGGACTGGGTGAATATGTGATTCAAAAGCCAAAGGAAAAGAAAGTTCCGACACTGGTGCTTGGATATGGTAATCTGACAGAAGATGAAATGGAACAGGGTCTTGCTGTATTAAGAGAGATTCTGGATAAATAAAAAAGACATTACATATCGGCGGCTGTCGAATGTAATGTCTTTCTCTTTTGTGTTATGTTAGAAAATACTATTTCTGGTTATTTTTTTCTAATTCCTGCATTTTCATAGCACGAACTTTTAATGGAAGACCAAACAGCGTGATGAATCCATCTGCATCATGGTGATCATAAAGGTCTCCGGTTGTAAAGCTTGCCAGTGACTCACTGTAGAGAGAGTATGGAGAAGTTGTTCCGGCTTTGATGATGTTTCCTTTGTAGAGCTTGAATTTCACTTCACCGGTTACATATTCCTGGGTAGACTCAACGAATGCCTGAACTGCTTCACGTAAAGGTGTGAACCATTTTCCTTCGTAAACAATCTGAGCCATACGATTGCCCATATCTTTTTTAACATCCATAGTAGCACGGTCTAATACGAGTTCCTCTAACTGACGATGTGCTTCCATCAGGATAGTTCCGCCAGGAGTTTCATATACACCACGGGATTTCATACCAACAACACGGTTTTCTACGATATCGATGATACCAATTCCATGTTTGCCGCCTAAACGGTTTAATTCACGGATGATATCGGAAACTTTCATTTTCTTTCCATTAACAGCAGTAGGAACACCTTTTTCAAAGGTCATGGTTACATATTCGCCCTCATCCGGAGCTTTTTCCGGAGAAACACCAAGAACTAAAAGGTGGTCATAGTTTGGCTCATTTGCAGGATCCTCTAACTCAAGACCTTCGTGGCTGATGTGCCATAAGTTACGGTCACGGCTGTAGCTCTGGTCAGTAGAGAATGGAAGATGAATGCCATGTGCTTTGCAGTATTCAATTTCGGATTCACGGGAATCCATTTTCCATTTGTCATCACGCCAAGGAGCAATAATTTTAATATCAGGAGCAAGTGCTTTGATAGAAAGCTCGAAACGAATCTGGTCATTTCCCTTACCGGTTGCACCGTGGCAGATAGCAACAGCATTTTCTTTTCGTGCAATTTCAACTAATTTCTTGGCAATACCAGGACGAGCCATAGAAGTTCCTAAGAGATATTTGTTCTCATATACGGCATCTGCCTGAACACATGGAACAATATAGTCATCACAGAATTCATCTGTAATATCTTCAATATATAATTTGGTTGCACCGGATAATTTTGCTCTTTCATCAAGACCGTCCAGCTCTTCACCCTGTCCGCAGTCAACACAGCAGCAGATTACTTCATAATCATAATTTTCTTTTAACCATGGGATGATAGCGGTTGTATCAAGTCCACCAGAGTACGCTAAAACAACTTTTTCTTTCATAATAATAGGTATCCTTTCTTCAGATGTTTTTTAACTAGGACTAATATACAACAAAAAAATTAAATACGCAAGCGAAAAAATATACATAATATACTTATAAAAATGCATAATTATATACAAAGGGTACATATTTATGTATAAAAACCGGATAATATATTAACAAAAGAAGACTTATAGAATCACAAATTAACTGAAAAAGCGTGAAAACAGAAAATAATACTTGCATAATGTATAAAACGAATGTATAATTATGCACTGTAAATGGCATGCAAATTTCGTGTGTGTCATAATCTTAAGAAGAAAGAAGATGTAAAAATGGTTAAAGCAGGAATTATCGGAGCAACCGGATATGCAGGAGCAGAACTGGTAAGGATTCTTATGGGACATCCTTCCGTAGAGATTAAGTGGTATGGCTCCAGAAGTTATATAGATAAGAAGTATGCAGATGTTTACCGTAATATGTTTGAAATCGTAGAGGATACCTGCCTCGATGATAATATAGAAGAGCTGGCAAAGCAGGTGGATGTTATCTTTACAGCAACACCGCAGGGTTTCCTTGGCTCTGTATTGAATGAGAAGATTTTATCCGAGACAAAGGTAATTGATTTGAGCGCAGATTACCGTATTAAAGATGTGGCTACTTATGAAAAATGGTATAAAATTGAGCATAAGAGTCCACAGTTTATTGAAGAAGCCGTTTACGGACTTTGCGAAATCAATCGTGAAAAGGTGAAAAATGCAAGACTGGTAGCCAATCCGGGATGCTATACCACCTGTTCTATTTTAACCGCATATCCGTTGGTAAAAGAGGGACTGATTGATGCCAATACATTGATTGTAGATGCAAAGAGCGGTACTTCCGGTGCAGGACGTGGAGCAAAGGTCAATAATCTGTTCTGTGAAGTAAATGAAAATATGAAGGCATATGGCGTGGCAACCCACAGACACACACCGGAAATTGAAGAACAGTTAGGTTATGCAGCCGGAAAAGAGATTACCATCAGTTTTACACCACATCTTGTTCCGATGAACCGTGGTATCTTAGCAACAGAGTACGCATCACTGGTAAAGAAAGCAGACGGAAGTTATCCAACCAAAGAAGAGATTCGTGCAGCTTATGAAAAATATTATAAGAACGAGAAATTCGTCAGGGTATTAGAGGATGGTGTGTGCCCGGAAACCAAATGGGTAGAAGGAAGCAACTATGTAGACGTGAACTTTGTAGTAGATGAGCGTACCGGAAGAGTGATTATGATGGGTGCGCTGGATAATCTGGTAAAAGGAGCAGCCGGTCAGGCGGTTCAGAATATGAATTTAT
This sequence comes from Roseburia sp. CLA-AA-H209, assembly GCF_020687575.1. Lineage (NCBI taxonomy): Bacteria > Bacillati > Bacillota > Clostridia > Lachnospirales > Lachnospiraceae > Roseburia > Roseburia sp. CLA-AA-H209. Next base: position 328,680 of record NZ_JAJEQU010000001.1, on the reverse strand, counting down.
TATTTGGATTAAAGGAATCGGAAGGTCTCGAACTGGTACCGATGTTCCCGTAAGCAGGAGAGAATATGGCAGAAGCTACATATATATTAAGAACAATGAAAGAAGACGATTTTAATGAAGTCCATGCACTCTGGATGAGCATTCACGGATTTGGCATCCGGAGCATTGATGATTCGGAAGAAAATGTGAAACGTTTTATCCGAAGAAATCCGGACACCAGTATCGTGGCATGTATGGATGGAAAAATCGTAGGAGCTATTCTTTGCGGACAGGATGGAAGAAGAGGATGCTTTTATCATGTATGCGTCCATGAGGATTACCGGAAACATGGTATTGGAAAAGCAATGGCAATGATGGCAATGGAAGCATTGAAAAAAGAAGGCATCAACAAAGTAAATCTGGTGGCATTTACCAGTAATGAGCTGGGCAATGGATTCTGGAAGAATATGGGCTGGACATTCCGGAAGGATATGAATTATTATGAATTTGATTTGAATCCGGAAAATGTAACTGTATTTAATCCATAAATAAATTCGGAAAGCAGACAGCTTAAGATAAAAGACAGAGGAAAGCAGGACAGGAGGCATATTATGAAAAAAGTAGAAGGCGGCGTTACCGCAGCAGAAGGTTTTCAGGCTGCATCCACAGCAGCAGGTATTAAGTATAAAGACAGAACAGATATGGCAATGATTTATTCCACAGAGCCATGTGCAGTTGCCGGAACATTTACCACGAATGTCGTAAAGGCAGCACCGGTAAAATGGGATAAGGACATTGTAAAGAACAGTGCATTTGCACAGGCAGTTGTAGTAAATGCCGGAATTGCCAATGCATGTACCGGAACAGAAGGATTAGGATATTGCAAAGATACTGCAAAGAAAACTTCAGAGTTAATGGATATTCCGGAGGATGCAGTTCTTGTGGCATCCACAGGAGTAATTGGAAAACAGCTTCCGATTGACCGTATCTGTGCCGGTGTGGAACAGATGAGCAAAAAATTAAGTGGTGATTTAACTAGTGGACATAATGCAGCACTTGCTATTATGACAACAGATACCCATGAGAAAGAGGCTGCAGTGGAGGTAGAGCTTTCCGGTAAGAAGGTTACCATCGGTGGAATGTGTAAAGGCTCTGGCATGATTCATCCGAATATGTGTACCATGTTAAGCTTTATCACAACAGATGCTGCAATTTCAAAAGAAATGTTGCAGGAAGCACTGAGCAGTACCGTAACAGATACTTATAACATGATTTCCGTAGATGGAGATACTTCCACCAACGACACCTGCCTGGTACTGGCAAATGGCCTTGCAGGCAATGAAAAAATCAAAGAGAAGAATGAAGATTACGAAACATTCTGTGAGGCACTTTATTATGTCAATGAAGCACTGGCTAAGATGATGGCAGGAGATGGCGAAGGCGCAACTGCTTTATTTGAAGTAAAAGTAGTGCATGCGGCATCCAAAGAAGATGCGGTTATCTTAAGCAAATCCGTAGTAACATCAAGTCTTACCAAGGCTGCAATCTTTGGACATGATGCTAACTGGGGAAGAATCCTATGTGCATTGGGCTATTCCGGCGTGGAATTTGATCCGGAGCAGGTTGACCTTTACTTTGAAAGTGCAGCCGGCAAGCTGATGATTATCAAAGATGGTGTTGCCGTAGATTATTCCGAGGAAGAGGCAACTAAGATTTTATCTGAAAAAGAAGTAACTGCCATTGCAGATATGAAGATGGGTGAAGCCTGTGCAACAGCATGGGGCTGTGATTTGACCTATGATTATATTAAAATAAATGCAGATTATCGTTCTTAAAAAAGATTCGTTAAAACATACTTTTTAAGAAAAGGAAAGAGGATTGGACAGATGGAAGAAAACAGTATGCAGGAAATATTGAAAAAAGCTGAGGTATTAATTGAGGCATTGCCATATATCCAGCGTTTCAACCGCAAAATTATCGTAGTAAAATATGGCGGAAGTGCAATGGTAGATGAAGAGTTAAAGCAGAGCGTTATCCAGGATGTAACTCTTTTAAAACTGGTTGGTTTCAAACCGATTATCGTTCATGGTGGTGGTAAGGAAATCAGCAAATGGGTTGCAAAAGCCGGAATGGAGCCGGAATTTATCAATGGACTTCGTAAAACCGATGCACCTACCATGGAAATTGCAGAGATGGTTCTTGGAAAAGTCAATAAATCACTGGTTCAGATGGTAGAAAAGCTTGGCGTGAACGCAGTAGGTATCAGCGGTAAAGATGGTGGACTGCTGAAGGTAAATAAGAAATTATCCAATGGACAGGATATCGGGTATGTGGGTGAAGTTAAGGAAGTAAATCCAAAGATTTTATATGATCTTCTCGAAAAAGATTTCCTGCCGATTATCTGCCCGGTAGGTCTTGATGATAATTATGATACCTATAATATCAATGCGGACGATGCAGCGTGTGCAATTGCCCGTGCCGTACAGGCAGAAAAACTTGCATTTCTTACAGATATTGAAGGTGTATACAAAGATCCGGATGATAAATCTACACTGATTTCCGAACTTAAGATTTCAGATGCACACAAGCTGATTGAAGATGGTTATATTGGCGGCGGAATGCTTCCAAAATTAAATAACTGTATCGATGCCATTGAAAATGGTGTATCCAGAGTACATATCTTAGATGGTAGAATTGCACATTGTCTGTTACTGGAAATCTTTACAAACCGAGGAATCGGAACAGCAATTTTAGGAGATGCGGAGGAAAAGTTTTATCATGAATAAACAGGAATATATGGATTGTGAAGATAAAGCGTTATTACATACTTATAATCGTTTCCCTCTGGTATTAGATCATGGTGAGGGCGTATATCTTTATGATACCGATGGAAAGAAGTATCTTGATTTTGCGGCAGGTATTGCAGTAGAAGCGTTAGGATACAGCAATGAAGCGTATAAGCAGGCATTAAAAGACCAGATTGATAAAATTACACATACTTCAAATCTTTATTATAATGTCCCGATTATGGAAGCTGCAGAAAAATTCTTAAAAGTTTCCAAAATGGACAGGGTTTTTTTCACCAACAGTGGAGCAGAAGCCATTGAGGGAGCAATTAAGGCAGCAAAAAAATATGCCTATACCAGAGATGGTCATGCAGACCATGAGATTATAGCCATGAATCATTCCTTCCATGGAAGAACCCTGGGTGCATTATCCGTAACCGGAAATGCCCATTACAGAGAACCGTTTGAGCCACTCTGCGGTGGTGTGAAATTTGCTGATTTTAATGATATTGAAAGTGTAAAAGCTCAGGTAACAGAAAAAACATGTGCCATTATCTTTGAAACCGTGCAGGGAGAGGGTGGAATTTATCCGGCAGAGGAATCCTTTATGAAAGAGATTTCAGCACTCTGTAAAGAGAAAGATATTCTTCTTATTTTAGATGAAATCCAGTGTGGAATGGGAAGAACCGGAGAAATGTTTGCATGGCAGCATTATGGAATCAAACCGGATATTATGACAAGTGCCAAGGCATTGGGCTGTGGAGTGCCGGTAGGAGCTTTTGCCATGACAGAACGTGTGGCAGAGAAATCCTTGGCACCGGGTGACCATGGAACCACATATGGAGGTAATCCGTTTGTCGGAGCAGCGGTCAGTAAGGTAATGGACTTATTTGAAGAATTAAAGCTTACAGACCATGTAAAAGAAATCGCAGTTTATCTGGAAAGCGAACTGGATAAGCTGGTAGAAGAATATGATTTTATTAAAGCCCGCCGTGGTATGGGACTGATGCAGGGGCTTGTAAGCACAAAACCAGTTGGAACCATCGCAGCAGAAGCATTAAAAGAAGGTTTAATTATTATAACAGCCGGCGCAGATGTAATCCGTATGGTGCCGCCACTTGTGATTGAAAAAGAGCATGTGGATGAAATGATAACGAAACTGAAAAACGTACTGGATCGTATGTAGGCAGGGTATATGAAAAAGAAAACAAAGGAAATCATAGAAACAACAACGCTGGCAGTGGGAGTTATCCTGCTGTCAGCGGCTGCTTTTTACAGTAGCAAAGAAACAGGGAAAACAGAGTTAAAAACAGACAGAAAAGAGCAGATAACATCTGAGCAGGAAACAAAAGAAGCATATGAAGCAGCGCAAAAGGAGCTATCCTTTTGGTACAGCGATGCAGACTGCAGGAATTATTTTGAACAGTGTGCAGTGGATTATTATGCCAAAACCGGTATCGCAGTGGGGATCCGTTATGTAGATGAGGAATCTTATCTTGAACAGATTTATGATGCAACGATGACGGAAGAAGACTATCCGGATTTGTATCTTGCCTGGAATGATGCAAAAGACAAGGCGTATTTATATGGTGTTGCAACGGAAGAAGAATACCCATTGTTTTTTGATACACTGGTGATGGTATATCAGAAAGAGAATTTTCCGGAAGCACCGGAGAGTATTTCGGAAATTTTAGACTATGGACAGAATAACCTTTTAGGAGAAGGTGTAGGAAATCTGCTGGAATGGAATGTGGCAGATGGATTTTATGATTATCCATTTGTGGGGACTGAAGTGGAATGGAATGAGACGGACTATACCCTTTTGACGACATATGGAGAAAAATATAATGATGAATTAACTTTCTTTAAAAACCTTTCAGAAACTGTGGGAATTGATACGGATGAAATTGACAGAAATCAGGTGGTGGAGAATTTTAATCAGGGAGCATCTTTGTGTGCAATCATTGATTCTGATGATTTAAATAAGATGACAGCAGAAAATTATGGCGTTTGCGGGCTGCCGATGTTAGACGATACCACACCGATGCAGGGGGTTGCCAGAACGGGGATTCTTTTGGTAAATGAATTTTCGGGGGAAAAAGATATGGCGGCTGATTTTGCTGCTTTTATAGAAAAAGAAGAAGTGGATGCCCTGCATGCAATGACTGGTCATATTTCTACAGATGAAGGTGCCAGCCGGGATGAAGCAGAACAGGCAGCTTTTATGCAGTATCAGAACAGCCAGCTGGTACCGGATGCTGCAAATGCAGGTGAGTTCTGGTCAGAATTTACAAGGCAGATGAAGGCATTGTGGAATGGTGGAAGTCTGCCACAGGAATAATTTGAAAATACTACTTGTATAAAGGGCAAATTTTCGTTAAAATAGAAAACAGTAAGCATTAGGGGACTTTCTTGCATAACAGAATTTATGTAAGGGAGTGATACGGATGAAAAAAGTCGGGTTATTAGCTCTGGCTTTATATTGTGGGATTATATATACGGCATGTGGAAAAGAAGATACCGTATATTTTGAGCCGGATACGCAAATGGAGAGTGAAGAGGTTACAGAAGCTGTCTTATGCCCGCCGGCTTCTTGTTATGTATATGTCTGCGGTGAGGTAGTGCACCCGGGGGTATATGAAGTGGCAGAAGGAGCCAGGGTCTGCGATGTATTAGAACTGGCAGGAGGCTTAAAGGATGCTGCAGCAAAAGAGGCACTCAATCAGGCAGAACCGGTTGTTGACGGACAGATGATAAAGGTGCCGGATCAGGAAACTTACCTTTTGCAGCAGACAGGGAGTGCTGATTCGGCAGCAGAGCCGGAGGATGGTAGAATTAATCTGAATACTGCATCAAAGGAACAGCTTATGACACTTTCCGGAATTGGAGAATCAAAAGCTGAGACAATTATTTCTTACCGGGAAAAAAATGGCGCATTTCAGACTATTGAAGATTTAATGAATATTCCCGGAATTAAAAATGGCGTTTTTGAAAAAATAAAAGATAATATAAGGGTTAACTGAGGTGTAAAATGGCAAAAAAAGTTCTGGTTGTGGACGACGAAAAATTAATAGTGAAAGGAATCCGTTTTTCATTGGAACAGGATGGAATGGAAGTAACCTGTGCGTATGATGGTGAAGAGGCACTGCGTCTGGCACAGGAGAATAAGTTTGATATGATTTTACTGGATATCATGCTTCCGAAGATGGATGGATTTGAAGTGTGTCAGGCAATCCGGGAGTTTTCTAATATGCCAATCGTCATGCTGACAGCAAAAGGCGATGATATGGATAAAATCTTAGGACTGGAATATGGTGCAGATGATTATATCACCAAGCCGTTTAATATTCTTGAGGTGAAAGCCAGAATCAAAGCAATTATGCGAAGAACTGCTGCCAGTGAACCGAAGGAAGAAAATTCCAAAGTGATAGAGAGCGGCGATTTAAAATTAGACTGTGAGAGCCGCAGACTGTTTGTCCAGGGAAGAGAGATTAATCTGACAGCCAAGGAATTTGACTTGTTAGAGCTTCTTGTTATGAATCCGAATAAGGTATACAGCCGTGAGAATCTGCTGAATCTGGTATGGGGTTATGAATATCCGGGCGATGTCAGAACGGTGGATGTTCATGTGCGTAGACTGCGTGAGAAGATTGAACCGAATCCGAGTGAGCCAAAATATGTGCATACGAAATGGGGTGTAGGTTATTTCTATCAGAAATAACAGCGATAAGCAGAGGATGAAGGTACAGACTTATGAATAGAAAAAAAGGTATTCGTAATTTTTTGAAAAGCATGAAATTCCGGCTGATTTGTCTTTTTATGCTGATTGGTATTTTGACCGGAATTTTAATCCGGACCGGGATTTTAACTGCTTATGAGAAACATGCAGTTTCTAACCGGAGTGTAGATGTAATTGGTCAGGCAAAGATTCTTGCAAACCAGATGGTATCCACAGATTATATCAATGGAGCGGAGTCGGAAAGCATCACTTCACAGTTGCAGCAGATGTCACGTATTTATGATGGAAGAATTCTTCTGATAGATTCTTCTTTTCATATTATAAAAGATACTTATGATCTGGATACCGATAAAACAATTATTTCAGAAGAAGTCATAAAGTCATTCCGCGGTGAGGATTCTATGAATTATGATGTGGATAATCATTATGTGGAAATGACTATTCCGCTGACTACAGATAACGTAGAGTCAGGGGAGAAGAGTATTATCGGAGTGCTTCTTATCAGTGTTTCGACAGATAGTATTCTTGCCAATCTGGAATATATGAGAAATGCTGCATTAGTGCTTCAGATTTTCGGGGCAGTTTTACTGTTTGCAGTCAGCGTATTTTTATCCGTTCGTCTGACAAACCCGTTGAAGAATATGGCATCCTCTATTGCTGAGATTCAGAATGGATATGGAACCAGTGATGGGGAGCTGATGATTAAGGATTATTCTGAAACAGTTCAGATTTCGGAAAAATTTAATAAACTATATAGCAGAATGAAGATGCTGGATGACTCCAGACAGGAATTTGTGTCCAATGTGTCCCATGAGCTGAAAACACCGCTTACTTCTATGAAGGTACTGGCAGACTCACTGAATGGACAGGAAGATGTTCCAGTAGAACTGTATCGTGAATTTATGTTAGACATTGGAAATGAAATTGAACGTGAAAATAAAATTATTAATGATTTGCTCTCGCTGGTTAAGATGGACAAGTCTGCATCAGATTTGAATATCACGTCAGTTAACATCAATGAGATGCTGGATTTGATTTTAAAGAGATTAAAACCGATTGCGGAAAAACAGCATGTAGATCTGGTGTTGGAAAGCTTCCGGCCTGTTACAGCGGAAATTGATGAGGTAAAGCTGACGCTTGCCATTACCAATCTGGTGGAAAATGCAATCAAATACAATAAGGAAGACGGTTGGGTACATGTGTCCCTGAATGCAGATTATCAGTATTTCTATCTTAAGGTAGAGGATTCCGGCATCGGTATTCCGGAGGATTCCTTAGAGCATATTTATGAAAGATTCTACCGCGTGGACAAGTCCCATTCCAGAGAAATAGGTGGAACCGGACTTGGACTTGCCATTACAAGAAATGCAATATTAATGCACCGTGGTGCAATTAAGGTATTTAGTACAGAGGGTGAGGGAACGCTCTTTACTGTGCGGATTCCGCTGAATTACATTGCCTAGGAGGTCTGGCATGAAGAAAATTGCAGGATGGCTGGGTTTTATCCTTCTGGTATCGCTGTTCACAGGGTGTGGCAGACAGGAGACAGATGACCCGGCGTATCATATTTATTATCTGAATAAAGAAAAAACAAAAGTGGTAGAGCAGCCATATGATTTAAAAGAGGGCAAGACAGAGGACATGATAGCCACTCTTTTAGATGCGTTGTGCACCAATACGGATAGCGTGGAGTATCAGAAACCGGTTCCTGGTGATGTTACAATTACAGACTGGTCACTGGAAAGCAATCAGCTGTTCCTTTACTTTAATGATAATTATTCCAAAATGCAGTCTACGGATGAGGTGTTGTGCCGGGCAGCAGTGGTAAAGACACTGGTACAGCTTCCGGATGTAAAATATGTATCTTTTTATGTGGGAGATGCACCGTTGGCAGACAGCCGGGATAATGTAATCGGACTGATGACAGAAGAAAGCTTTGTTGAGAATCCGGGAAAACAGATTAATTCCATTCAGACAACAACATTACATTTATATTATGCAAATGCTGATGGAAACGGACTGGTAGAATGCGAAAAAGAAGTACAGTATAGCAGTAACATTTCCTTGGAAAAACTGATTATGGAGAATCTTTTAAAGGGACCGGATGATAAGAATTTGAAAGCACCACTTCCGGAAGGAACAAATCTTGTCAATGTTACGACAACCAATGGAACCTGCTATGTTACATTAGATGAGGCGTTCCTGAATCAGAATTATGAAATACAGGAGCCAATTGTCATTTATTCTATTGTAGACTCTTTATCGGAGATTTCAACCATCAGTAAGGTGCAGATTTCTGTAAATGGAAAGACCAGCGGTGTTTACCGGGATAGTTTTGCATTAGACCAGCTTTATGAACGGAACCTTGACTATGTGGTAAGTGCAGATGAGAACGAGACGGTATCTACAGAAGCACAAACAGAAGAGACACCTTAGTAGAAGGTCTTAAGAAGAAGTATCTTATAAGTAACATATCTTATAAGCGACATATTAAGAAGAAACATCTTAGAAAAATATTTAGGAGGGGTTATATCGAAATTATAAAACGCCCCTTATGCTATGGAACGATATTGTTCCTGTGTGGTATTATTGTCTGCCTGTCTGTTCCGACGGTCATAAAAGTTATCCTTATCAGCTTTGTGGCAGGGTGTCAGACGTATCTGCTGTATGCCCTGCGGCAAAGAAAACGGAGGGTATACCGGTTTACAGCAGTACTTGGAATAGGATTTTTTCTGCTGGGAATTGCAAGAATCTGGTATATGCAGCAGCAAAGCTATACCATTGAGACGATTTTAAAAGAGCAGGAGACCAGCCTTTCTGTAGAAACAGATGCTTCCAGAGGCTGGCAGACGGAAAATGAAAAGACAATTTTACAGGGGAAGATAGAGAAAAAAGAACGAAAAAACAATCAGACAAGATTATATCTTAATCATGTTTTCTTACGGATTGGAGATAAAACCTATAAAACCAATTCTGTCCTGGTTCGACTGAAGCAAGAACCATCTGACCAATCGTGTCGTATTGGAACAACCATTGTATTAGAAGGAAATATCCGACAACTGAATCGCGCTGCCAATGATGGTAATTATGATGAATTTCAATATTATCACAGTCTGAATATGGATTATCATTTTGATGCCGAAAGGATTTGTGGGGAATATGGAAGAGAAGATGTACTGGCAGAGAAATTATTTTCGATAAAAGAAAAATTAAAAGAAGATTATATAAATTATTTATCGGAAAGAAATGCTGGGATTCTTGGAACAATGCTTTTAGGAGATAAAGAACTTTTGGAAAAGGAAGTTTCAACAGTCTTTCAACAGGCAGGAGCCAGCCATGTGCTGGTAATCAGTGGAATGCATATTTCCTGCATTGGACTGTTCTGCTATGGACTTCTTAGAAAAAAAGGAAATTCTCTTTGTGCCTGTACGGCAGCGGTTGTATTTTTGCTCTGTTATGTGAAAATGACCGGGATGGGAATATCTGCTATCCGGGCATGGATTATGTTTGCACTTCTTATGGCAGCCAAGCTGTCCGGGCGAAGCTATGATAGCAGAACCGCTCTTTCTGTGGCAGTGCTGGTGCTTTTGTGGAAAAACCCGTATCTGGTTGAAAATGCAGGACTCCAGTTTTCGGTAGCTGCAATTCTTGGTGTGGTAGTAGTGGCAAAATGTATTGGACAGTTGTTTCCGAGGGAGCAAAAACAGCAAACACAGGAACGGAAAACAGGCGATAAGGCGGCAAATAAAATGCGGGAAAAATGGAAACGGCAAATCCGGCAGAACTTTTTAGTTTCGCTTTCCGTTCAACTTACAACACTTCCACTGGTGGCATACTATTATTATGAAGTGCCGGTCTATGCTTTGATTCTGAATCTGTTGATAGTTTCCTTGTTAAGTGCAGTTTTAATAAACGGGATAGTTGCAACATTGCTCATGTGTATGGGAAAAATTGTTGTAGGAAGGCTGTTTGCGGGACCGGTAATCATGATGTTGGAATTATTGCTGGACGGAATTTATGTTGGAGTCAGCTGGTGCAGCCGGCTCCCGGGAGCTACGAAGATAGTAGGACAGTGGCCGATACAGCGCATCATATTCTATTATCTGATGCTTGCAGCCACCTGCTTGCTGATAAAAAACCGGACAAAGAAAAGCGGAAACAGAGATGGGAATAGAAATACAAATATACTCCTTAGAAAGTTTCTGATTGTTTTGATTGGAAGCGTGGTGTTACTTCTGGTTCTTCGTCCGGTAAAGAGTAATCATCTTATGGCAGTTCTTGATGTGGGGCAGGGAGATGGCATCTATGTACGACTGGGGGAAGATACCAATCTTTTTCTGGATGGCGGAAGCACTGATGTGTCTAAGGTGGGAACGTATCGGATTTTGCCATTTCTAAAAAGCAATGGAATCACGAAGATAGATTATTGGTTTATAAGCCATTATGACGAAGACCATGTGAACGGATTATTAGAAGTTCTTGAGACGGAGTATTCTGTTGAAAATATTATATTGCCTGGAAAACAGCCGGATGTAAAGAATTATCAGAGCATATGTGCACTGGCAGAGCGGAGAAACATTCCCATCGTATATATGAAAGAAGGAGATTGCATAAGAAGTGGAGAGGATACCATAAGCTGCCTCCTTCCGGACGGAGAGTATCAGGCAGAGGATGAGAATGGAAAATCCATGATATTGCTCTATCAGACGAAATATATTTCCGGGATATTTACCGGAGATGCCGGAGAAGCAGAAGAAAATTGGCTCTTAGAAAAGCAGCGGTTGTGGAAAGTAGATTTTCTTAAAGTAGGACATCATGGCTCAAAGTATTCCTCGACAGAAAAATTTTTAAAAGCACTTTCGCCGGAACTGGCATTGATTTCCTGTGGGGAAAACAACCGATATGGACACCCTCATCAGGAGACTATAAATCGATTAAAAGAAGCTTCGGCAGAAATTTTTGATACGATGGAAGGCGGTCAGATTTCGCTGGAAGAGGAAAAGGGAAGGATCACAATTCACAGCTTTCGGTAAGTATACTTTGATAAAGAAGTAAAAATATAGTATAATATCCTTTATGAAAACAATAGATAATGACATTAAAATGGGACAATTAAAAAACGTATATCTTTTATATGGAACGGAAGACTATCTGAAACGGCAGTATCGTGATAAGCTAAAACATGCACTGGTAGAGCCGGATGATACGATGAATTTTTCGGCATATGAGGGAAAGGATATTAATCCAAAGGAACTGATTGATTTATCGGAGACACTGCCATTCTTTAAAGAAAAGCGTATGATTCTGGTGGAAAACAGTGGCTTCTTTAAAAACAGCTGTGATGACCTGGCAGAATATATGAGCCAGGTGCCGGAATCCACCTGCTTCGTTTTTGTGGAAGAAGAAGTGGATAAGCGTTCCAAATTATTTAAAGCGGCATCCAGGGCTGGAAGTGCCGTAGAATTTGAGACCCCGAAGGAAGATATGCTGGTCCGCTGGATACTGGGCAGAATCCAGCGGGAAGGGAAGAAAATTACCCAGTCCGTGATGCAGCTTTTCCTGTCAAAGACCGGTTCCGATATGGAAAATATTGATAAGGAATTAGAAAAGCTTATCTGTTATACATTGGATAAGACAGAGATTTCTGCGGCAGATGTAGAGGCAATCTGTACCGGACAGACGGAAAATAAAATCTTTGAAATGATTGATGCCATCTCTGCTAAGAATCAGAAGAAGGCTTTGGACTTATATTACGATTTACTGGCATTAAAGGAAGCACCCATGCGGATTTTATTCCTGATTGCAAGACAGTTCCAGAATCTGCTTTTGATAAAAAGCATGTCAGCAAAAGGATATCCTGCTGTCAGTATTGCAAAGACTGCAGGGATGCCAAGCTTTGCAGTGCAGAAGAACCTTCGGCAGGCAGGAGCTTTTAAAATAAATCAGTTAAAGGAAGCAATAGAAGACTGCGGACAGGCAGAAGAGGATGTCAAGACGGGAAGAATGGCAGACCAGTTAGCCGTAGAACTTCTGATTGTAAAATACAGTGCATAAAAAAAGAACGTTTCGAATGACGGTACGAAACGTTCTTTTTTATAATCGTTTATAATCTATGCTCTTCCGGCAATTATGCCATTTTGTTCACAGCTTTGTTTAAGCGTGAAATCTTTCTGGAAGAAGTGTTCTTGTGATAAACACCCTTAGTAGCAGCTTTGTTGATTTCAGATGTTGCAGCAACTAATGCAGCAGCAGCAGCCTCTTTATCGTTTGCAGCGATTGCAGCGTCTACTTTCTTAATAGATGTTTTAACTTTTGATCTAATAGCTTTGTTTCTATCAGCTTTGGTCTGATTTACAAGAATTCTTTTCTTAGCAGATTTAATGTTAGCCAACCTGTACACCTCCAATATGATTGTTTTATTGTTTTTGGTTGTTTCATTAAAGCCGGACACGGACGTTCTAATGTAAACATACCATGTTAGTTTATCCCACATATTTGCATCTGTCAATACATATTTGGAGAAAAAATGTAAAAAATAATAAAGAAAATTTATTTGGAAAAATTGTTTACAGGAAGTGAAGCTATGTTTCAGATAAGAACAGACCTCGCATTAGAGACGAGAGAAAAATTTGATGAAGATCATATTGAAGTAAAGGGAGTACGGGTGGATGAGGAGAGAATTTCACCGGAAATCATGATTACAAGAGTGTTCATTGACACAGAAAACGGAGCAAAGGCAATGAAAAAACCGAAGGGAACCTATATTACCATTGAGGCTTCGGACATGATGGAAGAAGATGAGGATTATCACAGAGAAGTGTCCGGGCAGCTGGCAAAAGTGATTGAAACCATGCTGCCGGGGAAAAAAGAAGAACTCAAAATATTGGTAGTGGGTCTTGGTAACCGGGAAGTGACACCGGATGCATTAGGACCTTATGTAGTAGATAATATGATGATTACCAGGCACATTATCAAGGAATATGGACAATATGCCTTTGGAAATAAGGCGACGAGCCAGATAAGCGGAATTGTGCCGGGCGTAATGGCACAGACCGGTATGGAATCAGGAGAGATTGTCCGGGGAGTTATTGAAGAGACGAAACCGGATATTGTAATTGTGGTGGATGCACTGGCGGCCCGCAGCGTGAAGCGTCTGAACCGTACCATCCAGATTACGGATACCGGAATCAATCCCGGTTCCGGTGTGGGCAATCACAGGCACGCCATTAATAAAGAAAGCATGGGAATTCCGGTAATTGCCATAGGAATTCCTACCGTAGTAGATGCCGCAACGATAGTTTCGGATACTATGAGTGACTTAATCGGAGCCATGCGGGAGTCAGCGCAGCTAAAAAGCGTGGGAAATGGGCTGGCAGGTCTGGATGAAATTGAAAAGCATGAGCTGGCGAGAGAACTTTTATCTCCACATTTGAATGCAATGTTTGTAACACCAAAAGATATTGATGAAGCGGTAAAAAGGCTGAGCTATACCATATCAGAGGGACTGAATCTGGCATTCTCCCGGTTCTAAAGGGACAGAAGCTGCATAGAATATAGTGTTTGCTATGGCAGAACAGGAGGTGCTGGCAGCATGAGAGTCTATGGGCAAAGATATCAGGGAAAAACGGAACTGGTCAGGAAACGAAAAAAATGGTACAGGCAGTCTGCTATTGCACTTTTTCTGTTGTATGCTTTTTTTCTTATGGTGAAAGCGGGAACCGGAAGGGAAACACTGGCAAAACGTTTTTTTCCTATATACAGAATGAGATATCCATGTCCATGACCAGACAGTATATTCCGACTGTTGCCTATATGGCAGAGGGCAGGCAGGAACAGACACTGAGTGATTTTTTGCTGGAAAAAGTGACAGACCAGATACCGCTTATCGGATATGCAGATACCATAAGGACTTATGATACGGCAATTGAGAGCAGCCTTTCAGAAGAAGAGATTGTTGCACTGGAAGGAAAAGATGAAGCGGAAGTAGAGGCCAGGCAGATGGCGGAGGCAGCCAGCAGAGAGAATCAGGACTGCATAGTGGCAGAAATGGAGCAGGAAAATGCGCAGGCAGGAGCAGATGCGGCAGCAGAAGCGGCAGAGCAGCCGGCAGCCCCAGATAATACAGCAGTTAGCTCTCAGCCGTTGGTGGAGATTCCAAGAGAAAAATTAAATGATTTTGATTATCTGATTCAGAATTTTTATCAGGTGGACAATACAACAACCATCAATAGCAGTCAGTTAAATGCAGAAGAATTGTTAAGTATGGATTTAACCATAAAAACGCCGGCAGACCAGCCGCAGATTCTGATTTACCATACCCATTCCCAGGAAATGTTTGCAGATTCCGACCCAAATGATGTAATGACGGGCGTTATGGGAACAGGGGAATATCTTACCAGCCTGTTACAGGAAAAATATGGATTTCAGGTCATGCATCATATGGGACAGTATGATGTGGGAGACAGAGATCACGCCTATGCCAATGCGGAGGGACCCATTGAGCAGCTGTTAGCAGAGAATCCGAGCATAGAAGTGGTAATAGATTTACATCGTGATGCAGTGGATAAGCATATGGTGCGGGAGGTAAACGGGGTGCAGATGGCACCGATTATGTTCTTTAACGGACTGAGCCGGACAAAAGCGTTAGGAGATATTTCTTATCTCAATAATCCAAACCTTACCGGGAATCTTGCTTTTTCCCTGCAGATGCAGATTGCAGCGGCAGAGTATTATCCGAATCTTACCCGCCCGATTTATTTAAAAGGATACCGGTATAATATGCATTTTAAAGAGAAATATCTTTTGATTGAAATGGGTTCCTATACTAACACGCAGGAGGAGGCACGCAATGCCATGGTTCCACTGGCAGACCTTTTGAACAGAGTGCTGCATGGAGAAAATTAGAAAAATATTTCGTAATGAAAATGTAATAACTTTTTGGGAAAAACACATTGAAATCACTTGCATTTCTTATATAATAGAAGAGATACGTAAAATAAAACGAAAGATATGGAGTTATCATGGAATTTTCAAGCTTAGAATTTTTATTTCGGTTTTTGCCGATTTTTCTTATTATATATTATCTGGTACCGGTAAAGTATAAAAATCCGGTACTTTTCTTTGGCAGTCTGGTATTCTATGCCATGGGAAGCTGGAAGGATGCACTTCTTTTACTGTTTTCCATGAGTCTGAACTATATTCTGGTATTACTGATGGATCATATAAGAAGGAAGAGCAGCAGAAATACCATGCTTGTGATTTTGCTTTGCTATAATATCGGATTATTGTGTATATTTAAGTATACAAGATTGTCGCTTCCGCTTGGAATCAGCTTTTATACTTTTACCATGCTTTCCTATGTGCTGGATGTCTATAAGAAGAAAACAGCAGCGTTGAGGGATTATCTGGAGTATGGAACTTATATCCTTTTGTTCCCAAAGCTGATATCCGGACCGATTGCCCAGTTTGCCAATATGGCAGGGCAGTTAAAGAAACATCCAATCCGTCTGGAGAAAATCGAACATGGTCTGACTCTTTTTATCATAGGATTGGGATATAAAGTAATTATTGCAAATCATCTGGCAATTCTCTGGCGTGATATTCAGGGCATTGGCTTTGAGAGTATTTCCACACCGTTAGCGTGGATGGGAGCATTCGGTTATTCTGCACAGTTATTCTTTGATTTCCAGGGATATTCCCTGATGGCAATCGGAATCGGAGAGATGCTTGGATTTGATTTGCCGAAGAACTTTGACCATCCGTATCGTTCCAGGACAGTGTCTGAGTTTTACCGCCGGTGGCACATTACACTGGGAAGATGGTTCCGTGATTATTTATATATTCCGTTGGGAGGCAACCGGAAGGGAAATGCGTGGACATTTTTCAATCTGCTGATTGTCTGGGTTGTAACCGGAATGTGGCATGGTTCTACCATTAATTTTCCATTATGGGGCTTGATTTTATTTGTATTTATTGCGTTGGAACGATTTGTAATCAGAAATTTTTTGGAGAAACATGGATGGCTGGCACACCTTTACATCTGGTTTGTAATCCCTCTGACCTGGGTCGTGTTTGCAATTACGAAGTTATCTGATTTGAAAGTATATTTTGCAAGACTGTTCCCGTTCTTTGGAACCGGAATCGCAGTCAATGCAGGCGATTATCTGAAATACGGCAGAACCTATGGAGTGTTTTTCCTATTGGCATTCGTGGTATCACTTCCTTTTATGGATAAGATATTAAAAAAATGCTGGAAGAAGTGGTGGATGAAAGCAATTTTGTTTGTTGTATTATGGATTTGTATTTACCAGATTGCAAATGGACTGAACAATCCGTTTATGTATTTTAGTTTTTAATGGGAGGCTGCCATGAAGAAATGGAAGAAATGTCCGCTTCTTATTGTTACGGCAATCAGCATGCTGCTGGTAAGCGGTGTCGCCTTAGCCGGAACAAAGGGCGCATATAAAGAATATAATAAGGACTGGCCGAAGGTTCCGGCGGTGGCTGGAATGATGCAGGCATCCAAAGAGGGCATTCTGCCATGGGATAAGGCAGAACCGGAGGAGGATTTGGAAAGCGTATATGCTGACAAAGAGGAGCCGGCAACGGAAGAAGCAACAGAAGCAGTTGCAGATACGGAGGCAGAAGCGGATAAGACTTATACTTTTACCGATGTAACCCAGGATTATTTTGATGATGCAGTATTTATCGGAGATTCCAGAACCGTTGGCTTAAGAGACTATGGCGGCTGGGATAATGCAACTTATTATGCCA
Source organism: Roseburia sp. CLA-AA-H209 (assembly GCF_020687575.1). Classification (NCBI taxonomy): domain Bacteria; kingdom Bacillati; phylum Bacillota; class Clostridia; order Lachnospirales; family Lachnospiraceae; genus Roseburia; species Roseburia sp. CLA-AA-H209. Next base: position 311,403 of record NZ_JAJEQU010000001.1, on the reverse strand, counting down.
GTATCGGACTTACGGTCTATGATATGTTTGATACGCCGATTGTCGAGGAAAACGGCGCGAAGATTACCATTGAAGAAGCATTAAGCAAGCATCAGTTTGGTAAAGTCTATCTGATGATTGGAATCAACGAAATGGGAACCGGTACAGTAGACAGCTTTATGAAAAAATATGAAGAAGCTGTCAATCATATCCGGGAATTACAGCCGGATGCACTGATTTTCTTACAGGGCATTATGTATGTAAAACAGGAAAAGTCAGAAACCGACCCGATTTTTAACAATCCGGCAATCAAAGAACGGAATGACAGAATTGCAATGCTTGCAAATAATCACGATATATTTTATATTGATGTAAATGAAGTAGTGACTGACGAAACAGGAAATCTGAATCCGGAATATACTTATGATGAGATTCACCTGCTGGGAAAATATTATTCCCTGTGGACGGATTTCCTTTTGAAACATGGAATAAAGAAGGAGTAAATATATGTCAATCGACCAGAGTAAGATTCGTAATTTTTGTATCATTGCCCATATTGACCACGGTAAATCAACCCTTGCAGACCGTATTATCGAAATGACAGGGCTTCTGACCAGCCGCGAAATGCAGGCGCAGGTTTTAGATAATATGGATTTGGAGCGGGAACGTGGAATTACCATTAAGTCCCAGGCAGTCCGTATTATATATCATGCCAAAGATGGAGAAGAATATATTTTCAATCTGATTGATACACCGGGACATGTGGACTTTACCTATGAAGTATCAAGAAGTCTTGCTGCCTGTGACGGTGCAGTGCTGGTAGTAGATGCAGCACAGGGGATTGAGGCACAGACCCTTGCCAATGTATATCTGGCATTAGACCATGATCTGGAAGTGATTCCAGTCATTAATAAAATTGATCTGCCGAGTGCAAGGCCGGAAGAAGTAGTAGAAGAAATTGAAGATGTGATTGGAATTGAGGCACAGGATGCACCACGGATTTCTGCCAAAACAGGGTTGAATGTGGAAGAAGTATTAGAGCAGATTGTGCATAAATTACCGGCACCAAAAGGGGATGCCAAAGCGCCTCTTCAGGCGTTGATTTTTGATTCTGTGTATGATGCTTATAAAGGTGTTATTGTATTCTGCAGAATCCGGGAAGGTTCCGTAAAACCGGGGACAACCATCCGCATGATGGCAACCGGAGCAGAGGCAGATGTAGTAGAAGTAGGATATTTCGGAGCCGGACAGTTCATTCCATGTGATGAGTTAGAAGCCGGAATGGTAGGTTATATTACTGCCAGCCTTAAGAATGTGAAAGAAACCCGTGTGGGTGATACCATAACAGAAGCAAAGCGTCCTTGTGATGCACCATTGCCGGGATATAAGAAAGTTAATCCGATGGTGTACTGTGGATTATATCCAACAGATGGAGCCAAATATCCGGATCTTCGTGATGCTTTGGAAAAATTACAGTTAAATGATGCAGCATTACAGTTTGAACCGGAGACTTCCATTGCATTGGGCTTTGGTTTCCGCTGTGGTTTCTTGGGACTGCTTCATTTGGAGGTAATTCAGGAGCGGTTAGAGAGAGAATTTAATCTTGATTTAGTAACGACAGCACCAGGCGTTGTATACCGGGTACATAAGACTGATGGTACCATGATAGAATTGACAAACCCATCCAATCTTCCGGATCCATCCGAAATCGAATATATGGAAGAGCCGATGGTTGCAGCAGAAATTATGGTGACATCCGAATATGTAGGTGCCATTATGGATTTGTGCCAGGAACGCCGTGGTATCTATAAGAGTATGGAATATATTGAGCAGACCCGTGCAGTTATTAAATATGACCTTCCGTTAAATGAAATTATTTATGATTTCTTTGATGCATTGAAATCCCGTTCCAAAGGATATGCGTCCTTTGATTATGAGATGAAGGGTTATGAGCAGTCAGAGCTTGTGAAACTGGATATTCTTATTAATAAAGAAGAAGTGGATGCTCTTTCCTTTATTGTATTTAAGGATACCGCCTATGAGCGTGGAAGAAAGATGTGTGAGAAGTTAAAGGAAGAGATTCCGAGACATTTATTTGAAATCCCGATTCAGGCAGCCGTTGGAAGCAAGGTAATTGCCCGTGAGACAGTAAAAGCAATGCGAAAAGATGTGCTGGCAAAATGTTACGGCGGTGACATCAGCCGTAAGCGTAAACTGTTAGAGAAACAGAAGGAAGGTAAGAAACGTATGCGTCAGGTGGGAAATGTAGAGATTCCACAGGAAGCATTTATGAGTGTACTGAAGTTAGATGAGAAATAGATGACAGGAGAACATAGATGGAACTTTATGTGCATATTCCTTTTTGTGTAAGAAAATGTGAATATTGTGATTTCTTATCAGCACCTGCGGACGAGCGGTTACAAAACCGCTACGTGGGTGCTCTTTTGCATGAAATCAGATATTACGGACAGACAATGGGACGTCCGGCTCTTTCTACTATATATATAGGGGGCGGAACACCGTCTCTTTTAGCACCGGAATATATCGCACTTCTTTTAAAACAGATTCAGGTAAGCTTTGAGGTGGAAGCAGATGCAGAGATTACCATAGAATGTAATCCCGGAACTTTAAATGAGGAAAAACTTCTTACCTATAAAGAAGCAGGCATTAACCGTCTCAGCATAGGGTTACAGTCTGCCTTTGATGATGAATTAAAGATATTAGGAAGAATCCATACTTACCGGCAGTTCTTGGAGAATTATGAATGTGCCAGAAGATGTGGCTTTGAAAATATCAACGTTGATTTGATGAGTGCCCTGCCTTATCAGAGTACAGAGAAATTTGTCACCAGCTTAAAGCGTGTCATAGCATTAAAACCGGAGCATATTTCAGCCTATTCCCTGATTATCGAAAAGGGAACACCATTTTATGAAAAATACAAATTCGAGGCAGTGCTCCGGGAAGCCGGAAAGCCGACAGAGCATCTGCCATCTGAAGAGACGGAGTATGAAATTTATAAAAAGACTCAGGAGATTCTTGCAGAGGCAGGTTATGAGCATTATGAAGTATCCAATTATGCTAAGCAGGGGAAAGAGGCAAGGCATAATATCGGATACTGGAAGCGGGTACCGTATCTTGGGGTAGGACTTGGGGCAGCTTCCCTGATTGGAGAAGTACGCTACAGTAATATAAGAGAGATTGAAGCGTATATCAAAGCATGCGGTAATATTTCGGCGAAGGAAATAGATGGAGTACCAGCATTGAATCTCCATGAGAGTGCAGATGCAATCAGCCGCCATGCCCAGATGGAAGAATTCATGTTTTTAGGCCTGCGTATGTTAAAGGGAGTTACAAGAACAGAATTCAAAGAGACTTTTGGCGTGGAAATAGAAGCAGTATATGGCGAAGTCTTAAACCAGCTTCAGGAAGAGGACTTAATCGAGAAAAAAGCCGGTGTAATAAAGCTCAGCGACCACGGTATGGACATCAGTAACTATGTACTCGCCCAGTTTTTACTGGATTAAGTAGTGCGGTGTTGAACAGCATTGAATCAGAACAAATCTAAAGAAATTATAAAATTATAAAATGCTGTTGACAAAAAAAACGAATGGTGCTATCTTAAGTACATAGAAATTAGCACTCTTTCAAGTTGAGTGCTAACAACAAAGAAAAAGCAGTACAAAAAGCTTTTTCAAATACCTATAAAAGTTTCATTTTCAGGAGAACGTGAATGAACGAGAACGAATTAGATGAAAGAAAAACAAAAATCTTAAATGCAATCATTCGCAACTATCTGGAAACGGGTGAGCCGGTTGGTTCAAGAACCATTTCCAAGTATACGGATTTGAACTTAAGTTCCGCAACAATCCGGAATGAGATGTCGGACTTGGAAGAGATGGGATATATTTTGCAGCCACATACATCGGCAGGAAGAATTCCATCCGATAAGGGATATCGCTTCTATGTAGATAATCTGATTGCAGAGAAGGACAAAGAAGTATCCGATATGAAAGAGTTCGTAATTGAACATACGGAGAAGATGGAACAGGTATTGCAGCAGGTGGCAAAGCTGTTGGCGAACAACACGAATTACACCACCATGATAACAGCACCGCAGTATCACCACAACAGCCTGAAGTTCATCCAGTTATCCAATGTGGATGATGAACATATTCTGGCGGTTGTCGTATTGGAAGGCAATCTTGTGAAAAATAAGATGATTCCGATAGAAGAGCCGATAGATAATGAGCATATGTTAAAACTTAACATGCTTTTGAATACACATTTAAATGGATTGTCATTAGATCAGATTAATCTGGGCACCATAGCAGTGTTGAAAGAGAAAGCCGGTATCCATTCCAAAGTCATCAGTGATGTATTGGATGCAGTAGCAGAAGCAATCAGCGAAGACGAGGATTTGGAGATATATACCAGCGGTGCAACGAATATCTTAAAATATCCGGAGTTATCGGATTCGCAGAAAGCAGGAGAGCTTTTAGATGCGTTAGAAGAGAAGAAACAGTTAGTAAGTCTGGTGACGGATAACCTCAGCAATGAGGAGAACGGCATACAGGTTTATATAGGAGATGAATCTCCAATTCAGACCATGAAGGACTGCAGTGTGGTAACAGCTACCTATGAACTTGGTAAAGGCGTGAAGGGAACGATAGGAATTATCGGACCGAAGCGTATGGATTATGAGAACGTCATGGATAATCTGAAAAATTTGAAATCACAACTAGAAGGCATATTTGATAAGCCGAAGAAAGAATAGCATAGAAAGGTGGTAAGAAAGTGGCAGAAGAAAAGAAAGAAGAAGTGCTTGAAGAAGTATTAGAAGACTTAGAAGCAGAGGATGCAAAAAAGCAGGAAGAAGCACAGAATACCGCCTCAGAAGAAAAAGAGGTTGAGGCAGAAGAAAAAACGGAAGATACCGAATCTGAATCGGAAGAAATAGAGAAAGAAGATGAGGAGAAAAAGAAAGGTATCTTTAAAAAGAAAGACAAGAAAGATAAGAAGGACGAACAGATTGAAGATTTAACCGACCGGCTGAAACGTCAGATGGCAGAATTTGAAAACTTCCGTAAGAGAACGGAAAAGGAAAAGAGCCAGATGTATGACATGGGAGCCAGTGCAATCTTAGAGAAAATCCTTCCAGTTATCGACAATTTTGAAAGAGGGCTTGCAGCTGTACCGGAAGAAGACAAAAACAATGGCTTCGTAGAAGGTATGGATAAGATTTATAAGCAGATGATGACAGTGCTGACAGAAGTTGGTGTAACACCGATTGAAGCAGCCGGTCAGGAGTTTGACCCGAATCTCCATAATGCAGTAATGCATGTGGAAGATGAAGAACTCGGTGAGAATGTAGTAGCCGAGGAGTTACAGAAAGGTTACAAGTACAAAGAAAATGTAATCAGACATAGCATGGTAAAAGTAGCGAATTAAGCATAGGAGGATAAGAACATGAGTAAAATTATTGGTATTGATTTAGGAACAACAAACAGTTGTGTGGCAGTTATGGAAGGTGGAAAACCTACCGTTATAGCAAACCAGGAAGGTGCAAGAACAACACCATCTATCGTAGCATTTACAAAAACAGGTGAGCGTCTGATTGGTGAACCAGCAAAACGTCAGGCAGTAACCAACGCAGAGAAAACAATCTCTTCCATTAAGAGACATATGGGAACCGATTACAAAGTAAGCATTGATGACAAACAGTATTCTCCACAGCAGATTTCTGCAATGATTTTACAGAAATTAAAAGCTGATGCAGAAGGATATTTAGGAGAAAAAGTATCAGAAGCAGTTATTACTGTACCGGCATACTTCAATGATGCACAGCGTCAGGCAACCAAGGATGCAGGTAAGATTGCAGGACTTGATGTAAAACGTATCATCAACGAGCCGACAGCAGCAGCACTTGCTTATGGACTGGACAACGAAAAAGAACAGAAAATTATGGTATACGACTTAGGTGGTGGTACATTTGATGTATCTATCATCGAAATCGGTGACGGAGTCATCGAAGTATTATCTACAAATGGTGATACCAGATTAGGTGGAGATGATTTCGATAATAAGATTACACAGTGGATGATTGACGAATTCAAGAAAGCAGAAGGCGTTGACTTATCTACCGATAAGATGGCTCTTCAGAGATTAAAAGAAGCTGCAGAGAAAGCTAAGAAAGAGTTGTCTTCAGCAACAACAACCAATATCAACCTGCCATTCATTACTGCAACAGCAGAAGGACCAAAGCACTTTGATATGAACTTGACAAGAGCAAAATTCGATGAGTTGACACATGACTTAGTAGAAAAAACAGCAATCCCGGTACAGAACGCTATGAAGGATGCAGGCGTAACCAATGCAGACTTAGGCCAGGTATTATTGGTTGGTGGTTCTACACGTATCCCGGCTGTTCAGGATAAAGTAAGACAGTTAACAGGCAAAGAGCCAAGTAAATCCTTAAACCCGGATGAGTGTGTAGCACTTGGCGCTTGTATCCAGGGTGGTAAATTAGCAGGAGATGCCGGCGCAGGTGATATCCTTCTTCTGGATGTTACTCCATTGTCACTGTCTATCGAGACCATGGGTGGAGTTGCAACAAGACTGATTGAGAGAAATACAACAATTCCTACAAGAAAGAGCCAGATTTTCTCAACAGCAGCAGATAATCAGACAGCAGTAGATATCAACGTAGTGCAGGGTGAGCGTCAGTTCGCGAGAGATAACAAATCTCTTGGACAGTTCCGTCTGGATGGTATCCCACCAGCACGTCGTGGAGTTCCTCAGATTGAAGTTACTTTCGATATCGATGCAAACGGTATTGTAAATGTATCTGCAAAAGACTTAGGAACCGGAAAAGAACAGCATATTACAATTACTGCCGGATCTAACATGTCTGATGCAGATATCGATAAAGCAGTAAAAGAAGCAGCTGAATTTGAAGCACAGGACAAGAAGAGAAAAGAAGCAATTGACACCAGAAATGATGCAGATGCCTTCGTATTCCAGACACAGCAGGCATTAGACCAGGTTGGAAATAACCTTGATGCGGCAGATAAATCTGCAGTAGAGGCTGACTTAAATGCACTGAAAGCTTTAGTAGATGCAAATCCACAGGCTGAAAACATGACAGATGATCAGGTTGCTGAGATGAAAGCAGCAAAAGAGAAACTGATGGAAAGTGCACAGAAAGTATTTGCTAAGATGTATGAGAACGCTCAGGCAGCTCAGGGAGCCGCTGGTGCAGGTCCTGATATGGGAGCAGGTGCAGCCGGTGGAGCAGCTGCAGGTTCCGCAGATGATGATGTGGTAGATGCTGATTACAAAGAAGTATAATTCTACAGATAAAAAGCAGTAGAAAGGGTTGGCAGTTTTACTGTCAACCCTTACAAACGGTAAAGAGGGAATAGATTATGGCAGAACAGAAAAGAGACTATTACGAGGTCTTAGGCGTTGATAAAAACGCAGATGACGCAGCAATAAAAAAAGCATATCGTGTCCTTGCCAAAAAATATCATCCGGATATGAACCCGGGGGATAAAGAAGCAGAAAAGAAATTCAAGGAAGCATCTGAAGCATATGCAGTACTGAGCGACCCGGAGAAGAGAAAACAGTATGACCAGTTTGGTCATGCAGCCTTTGATGGAGGTGCCGGCGGAGCAGGCGGATTTGATTTCTCAGGTATGGATATGGGAGACATTTTTGGAAGCTTTGGAGACATTTTCGGAGATTTCTTTGGCGGCGGAAGACGCAGCAGCAGCAGCAACGGACCGATGAAGGGAGCCAATGTACGTGCCAGTGTCAGAATTACATTTGAAGAGGCAGCATTTGGCTGTGAGAAAGAAATTGATTTAGTATTAAAGGATGAATGTAAGACCTGTCATGGTACAGGAGCGAAGCCGGGAACCAGTCCGGAGACCTGTAGCAAATGTCAGGGAAAAGGAAAAGTGGTATATACCCAGCAGTCCTTATTTGGTATGGTACAGAATGTACAGACCTGTCCGGTATGTAACGGAAGCGGTAAAATTGTTCGTGACAAATGTCCGGACTGTCGTGGAACCGGATACATTGCCAGCAAGAAGAAGATTAAGGTCAGCATTCCTGCCGGAATTGATAACGGTCAGAGTGTAAGAATCCGTGAAAAAGGTGAGCCGGGTGTAAATGGCGGACCAAGAGGAGATCTTCTGGTAGAAGTAGTAGTATCCCGCCATCCAATCCTTCAGAGACAGGGCATGGATGTATATTCAACAGCACCAATCAGTTTTGCACAGGCAGCACTGGGCGGAGAAGTAAGAATTACAACCATCGACGGCGATGTGGTCTACGAAGTAAAACCTGGTACACAGACCGACACCAGAATCCGTCTGAAAGGAAAAGGAATCCCATCCCTGCGTAACAAGGCAGTCCGTGGTGACCAGTATGTTACACTTGTGGTTCAGGTTCCGACCGGATTAAATGAAGCTGCAAAAGAGGCACTGCGCCAGTTTGATGCAGAGACCGGTAATTCATTAAAGACACAGAATGGTGCGGCAGGCACGAAAAAGAAAAAGGGATTTATGGGAAAAATTAAAGAGTCCTTCGATGATTTATAAAAATGATAAAGCTGTTTCCTGAAAAATGGAGGCAGCTTTTTTTACGCGAGTAGCGAGAAAAATCGCATGCTTGCATGCAGATTTGGCGAGCACCGCGATAACTCTGGAAAACTGCAAAAGTGAGTTTCTCGTTGTTGCATTTTGTGACAACATATTGTATACTATTCCTGATTCATAAGTTTTTTGTAACCATATGTTGATTTAGGCAACCGTTTATGAGACAAGGAGAGAGATTTATGAAGCAGCATAACAGCGCTGTGATTAAGAAGGATGCAGCACAGTTTGAAAAATGGTGTTTTCAGCAGACTGTGGAACTGGAACATACAAGGAGAGAACTGGAAAATTCCAAACGCGAGATGGAACGCCATCAGAGGGAGTTAGAATTCCAGAAGCGGAAATTCGAGATGGAGAAGAATCTTGAACAGGAGCGGATGAAGCGGGAACAGCATCTTTTTGACATGAAGTGGAAAATATTAGAAAGTGAACTTCAGAAACTTGCTGCCGAAAAGCAGAAAATGGAGCGTCAGAGAGACTTTTACAGCAGAGTACATGAATTTGAACAGGAGAATAGAAGCCAATCATCCAATGTGGTGAAGGGAGAAATGTTCTTTATGGGAGTGGGCAATGAAAAATCGTTGCGGAAGCGTTATAAGGATTTGATTAAAATATATCATCCGGATAATCTCAATGGAGACACCGGTACGATTCAGGAAATTAACCGGGAATATCAGGTACTGATGCAGAAACTGGAAGTAAAATATCAGTAATAAGATAGCAATAATAGCACAGCAATGACATAGCAATAAACAGGAAAATCAGCGGGCAGAAGAAATATGTTCCGCTGTTTTTGTGTTACCAGACATGCGTAGGCGTCGCTATGTATCTAAAGAAGCTGTCTGCTGGTTACCGTTGATTCCCTTACAGTTGCGAAAAATAAAAAGCTATGTTAAGATTAAAATGTTTGCTTTTTATAATAGAAGGTTAAGATAAGAACAGGAGCAGAAACTATGAAATGGGATAAATATACAATAGATACAACAACAGAAGCTGAGGATTTTATCAGCATGATGTTATCAGAAAATGGCATTGAAGGAATTGAAATCGAAGACAATGTACCATTGACGAAAGAAGAAACAGGAGAAATGTTTATTGATTTTCCGCCGGAACTTCCACCAGACGAAGGAAAAAGCAAAGTCAGCTTTTATTTAGAGGCAGGAGAAGACCATACCGAGACTTTAAAGGCAGTTCGCATTGGTTTAGAGCAGTTAAGAAGCATGGTAGAAATCGGAAGCGGAGATATTACCTCCAGCCAGACCGAGGATATCGACTGGATTAATAACTGGAAACAGTTTTTTCAGTCTTTTTATATCGATGATATTTTAATCAAACCAACCTGGGAACTATTAAAGGAAGAGGATAAAAATAAATTCTTAATCGAGATTGACCCGGGTATTTCCTTTGGAACCGGAAAGCATGAGACAACACAGCTTTGTATCCGCCAGATTCGTAAATATTTAAAAGAGGGCGAGCGTGTTCTGGATGTAGGATGCGGCAGCGGAATCTTATCCATTGCAGCATTAAAGCTTGGTGCAGGCAGCGTAGTGGGTACGGATGTGGATGGAGATTGTATCACATCAACTCATGAAAATATGACAGTCAATCATCTGGCAGAAAATTCAGGTGAATTTTATGTTGGAAACCTGATTGACGATAAAGCATTTCAGGAAAAGATTGGCACAGGTTATGATCTGGTCGTAGCGAATATTTTAGCGGATATTATTATTCCGATGGCACCGGCACTTTATCAGTGTGCGAAAGAGCAGGGAGTGCTTATTACTTCCGGAATTATTGATTTTAAAGAAAACGAAGTAAAAGAAGCTTTAGAGCAGGCAGGCTTTGAAATCTTAGAAGTCAACCATCAGGGCGAATGGGTCAATGTAACTGCACGGAAAAATCAGAGGTAAAATAGATGCATCAGTTTTTTGTTGAAAAAAGCCAGGTGGGCAAAGAATATGTTACCATAACCGGAAGCGATGTAAATCATATCCGGAATGTACTGCGTATGAAAATCGGAGAGACGATTCGCATCAGTGACCGGGAAGGTGGCAATTATTTTTGTAAGATTGCAGAAACCGGAGAAAATTTCGTGCAGGCAGACATAGTATCTGTGGACGAAGAAGGAACCGAGCTTCCGTCTAAAATCTATTTATTTCAGGCACTGCCGAAGGGAGATCGGATGGAAACGGTGATTGAAAAGGCAGTAGAACTTGGTGTCTATGAAATCATTCCGGTAGCCATGAAATACTGTGTGGTAAAGCTGGAAGGAAAAAAGGCAGCACAACGGGTACAAAAATGGCAGGCGCAGGCAGAGACTGCAGCAAAACAGTCAAAGCGCAGTATCATTCCAAAGATTCATGAAGTAGTATCTTTCAAGGAAGCCTTAAAGCTGGCAGAAAACTGTGATATCCGCTTAGTGCCTTATGAAAATGAAAATGGCATGGAAGGAACCAGGACAGTATTAGAGCAAATCGAACCGGGGAAGAGTATCAGTATTATGATAGGACCGGAAGGCGGATTTGCAGAGGAAGAGATTGCAAAAGCAAGAGAGACCATGCAGTCCATTTCCTTAGGAAGAAGAATACTTCGGACAGATACAGCAGGTATCTGCATGATGTCCATGCTGATGCTGCAATTAGAGAGCCGTATATAACGAAAAAACAGTAAGAAAGTGTAGAAAAGTATGGAAGCATATCTGGATAATTCTGCGACCACCCGCTGCAGTGACCGGGCGTGTCAGTTAATGGTAGACCTTCTGACGAAGGATTATGGCAATCCATCTTCCCTTCATATGAAAGGAATTGAGGCAGAACGATTTGTTGAGACTGCAAAGAAGAAAATAGCAAAAACATTAAGAGTATCAGAAAAAGAAATCATCTTTACATCCGGTGGAACGGAGTCAAATAACCTTGCGATTATCGGTGCTGCAATGGCAAACCGCAGAGCGGGAAATCATATTATAACCACATCCATTGAACATGCATCCGTAGAGAATCCAATGGAGTTCTTAAAGGAGCAGGGCTTTGAAATTACTTATCTTTCTGTGGATGAGAATGGAATTATTTCACTGGAAGAGTTAGAAGAAGCAGTGACGGAACAGACCATTCTTGTTTCCATGATGCAGGTAAATAATGAAATCGGAGCCATCGAGCCGGTTGCAGAAGCTGCAGAGCTTATTAAGAAAAAGAATCCGGATACACTGATTCATGTAGATGCAATCCAGTCTTATGGAAAAATGTATATCTATCCAAAGAAACTTGGCATAGACATGCTTTCCGTCAGCGGACATAAGATTCACGGTCCAAAGGGAAGCGGATTCCTCTGGGTGAAGGAAAAGACGAAATTAAAGCCGCTGATATTAGGCGGTGGACAGCAGAAGGGAATGCGTTCCGGAACGGAAAATGTACCGGCAATTGCAGGTCTTGGAGAAGCAGCAGAAGAAATCTATGAGAATCTTGATGAAAAGAGAGCGCATCTTTACGGATTAAAGCAGCGTTTTATCGACGGAATCGAAAAGCTGGAAGGAACCCATGTAAATGGAAAGACCGGAGAGGATTCAGCACCACATATCGTCAGCGTCAGCTTTGAAGGAATCCGAAGTGAAGTATTATTACATTCACTGGAAGACAGGGGGATTTATGTATCTTCCGGTTCTGCCTGTTCTTCAAATAATCATGCAGGCAAACAGAAGGGAAGCAAGACCCTTAGAAACATTCATTTAAAGGAAAACCTTCTGGATTCCACACTGCGTTTTTCCTTCAGTGTGCATACAACGGAAGAAGAGATTGATTACGCATTAGAAGTACTGGGAGAGCTGCTTCCGGTATTGAAGAAATATACAAGACATTAAAAGAGAAAGGAAATCATATGTATAAATCATTTCTGGTAAAATATGGAGAAATCGGAGTAAAGGGAAAGAACCGCTATATTTTTGAAAATATGTTAATGGAGCAGATCCGCCATGCGTTAAAGACAGCAGAGGGCGAGTTTGAAGTAACCAAAGAGCAGGGAAGAATCTATGTCAATGTAGTATCCGATGACTATGATTATGACGAGACCGTAGAAGCATTAAGCCGTGTATTTGGTATTGTAGGATTCTGTCCATTACTTCAGGTAGAGGATGAAGGCTTCGATAAATTAGCGGAGACAGTGGTAGATTATCTGGGTAAAGAATATCCGGAAAAGAACTTTACCTTTAAAGTAAATGCAAGGAGAGCAAGAAAGAATTATCCTCTTGATTCCATGGAAATCAATGCTGAACTGGGTGGAAAAATCTTAGATGCGTTCCCGGAGAGCAAGGTAGATGTGCATAACCCGGAGGTTATGGTCTGCATTGAAATCAGAAGCCTTATCAATATTTATTCCAAGGAAATTCCGGGACCGGGTGGAATGCCGGTAGGTTCTAACGGAAAAGCAATGTTATTATTATCCGGCGGAATCGACAGTCCAGTAGCAGGTTATATGATTGCAAAACGTGGAGTAGCGTTGGACGCAACTTATTTTCATGCACCGCCATATACTTCAGAACGTGCAAAACAGAAGGTAGTGGATCTGGCAAAACTGGTAGCAAGATACAGCGGACCTATCAATCTTCATGTAGTGAATTTTACCGATATCCAGCTTTATATTTATGAGAAATGTCCACATGAGGAGCTTACCATTATCATGCGCCGCTATATGATGAAACTGGCAGAGCATTTTGCTAAAGAAAACCGCTGTTTAGGACTGATTACCGGAGAGAGTATCGGACAGGTCGCAAGCCAGACCATGCAGTCATTAGCGGCAACCAATGAAGTATGTACCATGCCGGTATACCGCCCATTGATTGGATTTGACAAGCAGGAAATCGTAGAAGTGTCAGAAAAAATTGATACCTATGAGACATCTATCCAGCCGTTTGAAGACTGCTGTACCATTTTTGTGGCAAAGCATCCGGTTACCAAACCGAACATTGAATACATCAAGAAATCTGAAACAAAGTTAGAAGAGAAGATTGATGAACTGATGCAGACTGCAATTGATACGGTAGAAGTGATTCACGTAGAAGCAGAGTAGTGCGCATCCTTGCGGAGCGTTTTTTACTTTACAGGAAAGCAATTTCCTGTAAAGTAAAAAAAGGGATTGCTTTCGCAATCCCCTCAATTCATTTACATCAATTCAATTATACAAGATAAGGTTTTAATGCTTCCATAATCTCATCCAGATTAGACTCTGCATGAATTGCTAAGTCGATTGGTTTGGATAAATCTAAGCTGAAGATACCCATGATAGATTTAGCATCGATAACGTATCTTCCAGAGATTAAGTCGAAATCAAATTCGAACTGTGTGATTGCGTTTACGAAGGATTTCACCTTATCGATTGAGTTTAATGAAATTTGAACTGTTTTCATAGTAAGACCTCCTTGGTTGCTATAAATACTTTTTCTTAATAGTAACTTCTTTGGAGGTAAAAGTCAACTAGAAGTGAGGAAAAAATCGAATGAAAAAAGCAGCATTGCACAATTTGGGATGCAAGGTGAACGCATATGAGACGGAGGCTATGCAGCAGTTATTAGAACAGGCAGGTTATGAGATTGTTCCTTTTACGGAACAGGCGGATGTCTATGTGATTAACACCTGTTCGGTAACCAACATGGCAGACCGGAAATCCCGCCAGATGCTTCATAAAGCAAAAAAAGAAAATCCGGACAGTATCGTTGTCGCTGCCGGCTGTTATGTCCAGACTTCATCGGAAGAAGCAGCAAGGGATTTATCCGTGGATATCATTATCGGAAATGACAAGAAACATGAACTGGTGGAGCTTATTGAAAACTGTATGAACCAGAAGAAAAATGCAAACGAAGAAACCGAAGGAGTGGATGACTGGAAGGAAAATATCTGCGATATTAATGAGAAAGGCAGAGCATATGAAGCGCTGTCTATCAGCCGGACAGAAGAACATACCAGAGCTTTCTTAAAGGTGCAGGATGGCTGCAACCAGTTCTGCACATATTGTATTATTCCATATGCGAGAGGTAGAATCAGAAGCCGTAAGGCAGAAGAGGTCGTGCGTGAAGTGGAGACACTTGCAGCAAATGGCTGTAAGGAAGTGGTACTGACCGGAATCCATTTAAGTTCCTATGGATTAGACCATGGAGATAATCTTTTACATCTGATTCAGGAAGTGCATAAAGTAGAAGGTATCCGCCGGATTCGTCTGGGTTCCTTGGAGCCTGGAATCATCGATGAGAATTTTGTGAAGGAGCTGGCAAAATTAGAAAAAATCTGTCCGCATTTTCACCTGTCCCTGCAGAGCGGATGCGATGCAACCTTAAAGCGGATGAACCGGAAATATGATACAGCCACTTACGAAGCAGGCTGTAAGCTGATTCGAAAATATTTTACCCATCCGGCAATTACCACAGATGTTATCGTAGGATTCCCGGGAGAAACGGAGGAAGAATTTGAGGCAACGAAGGAATTCTTAGAGCGGATTCATTTTTATGAGATGCATATTTTCAAGTATTCCAAGCGCAAAGGTACGAAGGCAGCAGTGATGCCGGATCAGGTGCCAGAACAGGTGAAGACAGAACGCAGTAAGGTGCTTTTGGCACTGGCACAGGAAATGTCAGAAGAATTCCGGGAGTATTATGTTGGCAGACCGGAAGAAATATTATTAGAAGAAACCGATGAAATCGCAGGAAATGTATATTTTACCGGATATACCAAAGAATATGTAAAGATAGCAGTGCCGGAGGCAGAAGGGGAAGAAAATATTTTGGTGAAAGGTGTAGTGACCGGACGGATTTCAGCGGATGTATACCGGATGGAAAATATTGAAAAAGCAGAGTAGAATTATCGGGAAAAGATAAGTGTATGAGAAGTGTATTTTGAATAATGGTTGAATTTTGCAGTACTTTATATTAGAATAGATTTAGCGATGCTTTTTCATTAGGAAGAACAAAAGAGCAAAATAAGGGCGTGAAAAAATGCAGAACATGAATAACACACAATATTTTAGAGTTGAAAAAGAACCGGAAATCAGGGTACATGATGTACTTAAGATTGTATACGAGGCATTATCCGAGAAAGGATACAATCCGGTCAATCAGATTGTTGGATATATTATGTCTGGTGATCCGACTTATATTACCAGTCACAATAATGCAAGAAGTCTGATTATGAAAGTAGAACGTGACGAACTTGTAGAAGAGATATTAAAGGAATATATCCATACAAATTCATGGAAGTAGGAGGCAGTTGATGCGGATAATCGGTCTTGACTTCGGTTCTAAAACCGTTGGAGTTGCCGTTAGCGATGAACTGCTTATTACTGCACAGGGAATTGAGATTGTGCGCAGAAAATCAGAAAATAAGCTGCGTCAGACATTGGCACGTATTGAAGAATTAATCAAAGAATATAACGTGGAGAAAATTGTTCTCGGCTTTCCGAAAAATATGAATAATAGTGAAGGCGAGCGTTGTGAAAAAACCTTAGAATTTAAAGAAATGTTAGAAAGGCGTACCGGACTTACAGTAGAGCTGTGGGACGAACGCCTTACTACTGTTGCGGCGGATAATCTTATGATGGAAGCCGGAATCCGAAGAGAGAATCGCAAAGAATATGTGGATCAGATAGCGGCATCCTTTATTTTACAGGGATACCTTGACTATCTGCAGAATGAAAAGAATCAGGAGTAAATATGGAAAAAGTAAATTTTACAGACCCGGATACCAATGAGTCAGCAGAATTTTATGTATTAGAGCAGACAACCATACGGGGAATCAATTACCTTCTTGTCACAGTAGACGAAGAGGGTGATTCGGATGCATTTATTTTAAAAGAAACACAGAATGAAGATGATCACAATACCATCTATGAAATGGTGGAAGATGATAAAGAGTTAGAAGCACTTGCAAAAATTTTCGCAGAATTAATGGAAGATGTAGACATTGAATTCTAGGAGAACTTATGTAATTGCGGACAAATGCAATGAGCGCGAAAAGAAAGAATTTATGGAGGTAATATTTTGAAAAAAGAAGCAAATTCAAAATTGAAAATCATTCCATTAGGCGGATTAGAGCAGATTGGAATGAACATAACTGCCTTTGAATACGAAGACAGTATTATTGTTGTGGACTGCGGTTTATCATTCCCGGAGGATGACATGTTTGGTGTAGACCTTGTTATCCCGGATGTGACTTATTTAAAAGATAATATTGACAAAGTAAAGGGATTTTTTATTACACATGGTCACGAAGACCATATCGGAGCAATCCCTTATATTTTAAAAGAAGTCAATGTGCCGATTTATGCAACCAAGCTTACGATTGCAATTATCGAACACAAGTTAGAAGAGCATAATATGCTCAAGAAAGTAAAACGTAAGGTAGTAAAATACGGACAGCATATTAACTTAGGCTGCTTCCGCGTGGAATTTATCCGTACCAACCATAGTATTCAGGATGCGGCAGCTCTTGCCATTTATTCACCGGCAGGAACAGTTGTCCACACCGGAGACTTTAAAGTGGATTATACACCGGTATATGGTGATGCTATCGATTTACAGCGTTTTGGTGAGATTGGTAAGAAGGGTGTACTGGCATTGATGTGTGACTCCACCAATGCAGAGCGTCCTGGCTTTACCATGTCGGAGCGTACCGTAGGAAAGACCTTTGATAATATTTTTGCTGACCATAAGAACACACGAATCATTATTGCAACTTTTGCATCCAATGTAGACCGTGTACAGCAGATTATGAACTCTGCCAATAAGTATGGCAGAAAAGTAGTGATTGAAGGACGAAGCATGGTAAATATCATTACGATTGCGTCTGAGTTGGGATATCTTACCATCCCGGAGCAGACCCTGATTGATATTGAACAGCTGAAGAATTATCCGGATGAGCAGACGGTTATCATTACAACAGGAAGCCAGGGAGAATCCATGGCGGCATTATCCCGTATGGCATCCGGCATGCATCGTAAGATAACAATTAAACCAAAGGATACCATTATTTTTAGTTCCAACCCGATTCCGGGTAATGAAAAAGCAGTGTCCGGTGTCATTAATGAACTGACCATGAAAGGTGCAGAGGTTATTTTCCAGGATGTTCATGTTTCCGGTCATGCCTGTCAGGAGGATATCAAACTGATTTACTCACTGGTAAAACCGAAATATGCAATTCCGGTTCATGGAGAATACCGTCATCTGGTTGCCCAGGCTAAGATTGCAGAAGAACTTGGCATTGATAAAGAAAATATTTTCCTCTTGTCTTCCGGTGATGTATTAGAACTGGATGAGGAAAGCGCAGCAGTTACCGGACATGTACAGGTAGGCGATGTCATGGTAGACGGACTTGGTGTTGGTGACGTAGGAAATATTGTATTGCGTGACAGACAGCATCTGGCAGAAGAAGGAATCATTATTGTTGTAATGACATTGGAAAGTGGCTCCGGAATGGTGCTGGCAGGACCGGACATCGTATCCAGAGGATTTGTCTATGTACGTGGGGCAGAAAGCCTGATGGAGGAAGCTCGTCATGTATTAGAGGGAACCATGGAACACTGCATGGATAAGAATATTACAGACTGGAGCAAGATTAAGACAGAAATCAAAGATGCTTTAGGTGATTTTGTCTGGAAAGAGACAAAGCGCAGACCGATGATTATTCCAATTATTATGGAAGTTTAATGTGGGTGGATGAACATGAGCGTAGTAGAAGATAAGGTAACAGAACTTGTAAATGCAATTCAGGATACCAATGAATATAAGCGTTATCAGGAAGCAAAGAATAAGCTGCATGCGAATCCGGAATTAGAGCAGATTGTATTTGCATTCCGCCAGAAGAATTACCAGATCCAGAACAGTAAAAATGTGGATCTGTTCTGGGAAGTAGACCAGCTGGAGCGGGAAAATATAGATATCCGCAAGAATCCGGTTGCAGAAGAATTTATGACAGCAGAGCTTGCATTCTGCCGTCTGCTGCAGAAAATTAATTTCAGACTGGTTGGCGGCTTGAATTTTGAAGTAGGTTTTGTAAACGAAAGATAATGGAGAGGTTGTGCGATGAGTGCCAGTAAGATTGTGATGAAAATTGTCCGAATCAGTTTTTCTGTTCTTGTTGTTGTACTGGTGATTTTTGTACTTTTTAAGGCAGGAAGCTATGCATATGATTTCGGATATCGCGTGTATACAGAGCAGCCGGTGTCATCCGGTGATGGCAAGGATATTGTGGTTCAGATAGAGGCTGGAATGTCCGGTAGTGATATTGGAAGTATGTTAGAGGAGAAAGGACTTATCCGTGATGCCAGGCTTTTTGCAGTGCAGTTAAAGCTTTCTGCGTATTCTAAAAAAATCAAACCGGGAATATATACGCTGAATACTTCCATGACAGCGAAAGAAATGATGGAAGCCATGTCACCGGTTTCGGAAAAAGATACAGAGGGTACAACGTGATAGTAGAGGAACGATTAGTAACGTATATCAATTCCTTAGACAGTGGAAATACACCGCTTTTAGAGGAAATTGAGGCAGAGGCAAAGAAGAATTATGTGCCGGTTATCCGTAAGGAAATGCAGAGCTTTTTAAAATCCATGCTGGCATTAAAGCGGCCGGAGCGGATTTTGGAAGTGGGAACTGCAGTAGGATTTTCTGCACTTCTGATGGAAGAATATAATCCGGTGCCATGCCGGATTACAACCATAGAAAATTACGAGAAAAGAATTCCTATTGCACAGGCAAATTTCAAACGTGCCGGAAAAGAGAAAGAAATCACACTGATTCCGGGAGATGCCACAGAGGTGTTAAAGACGTTAGAAGATTCTTATGATTTTCTTTTTATGGATGCGGCAAAGGGACAGTATATCAATTTCCTGCCGGATATTCTTCGGCTGATGAAGCCTGGTGCATTACTGGTATCTGACAATGTGCTGCAGGAGGGAGAAATTATCGAATCCCATTATGCAGTAACCAGAAGAAACCGGACCATTCATAAGAGAATGCGGGAATATCTTTATGAACTGACACACAATGACAGTCTTACCACATCGGTGCTTCCGATTGGAGACGGTGTTACCATTAGCATTAAGAAATAGATGATACAGATTGAAATATTAGGAGAAATAAATCAATGAGACCGGTAGAATTACTGATTCCAGCCAGCAGTCTGGAAGTATTAAAAATTGCAGTCATTTATGGAGCGGATGCCGTATATATCGGCGGAGAAGTATTCGGACTTCGTGCGAAGGCAAAAAACTTTTCCATGGAGGATATGGCAGAGGGCATCCAGTTTGCCCATGAGCATGGCGTAAAAGTTTATGTAACAGCAAATATACTGGCTCACAATGGGGATTTGGAAGGTGTAAGAGAGTACTTTACCCAGTTAAAGGAAATCAAGCCGGATGCCCTGATTATTTCCGACCCAGGTATTTATACCATTGCAAAAGAAATCTGCCCGGAAATCGAGCGTCATATCAGTACCCAGGCCAATAATACCAACTATGGAACGTATCAGTTCTGGTGGAACCAGGGCGCAAAGCGTGTGGTAACAGCAAGAGAGCTTTCTTTAAATGAGATTGCTGAGATTCGCAAAAATATTCCGGATGAAATGGAAATCGAGACATTTGTGCATGGAGCAATGTGTATTTCCTATTCCGGAAGATGTCTTTTAAGTAATTATTTTACCGGAAGAGATGCCAACCAGGGAGCCTGCACTCATCCGTGCCGCTGGAAATATGCAGTGGTAGAGGAAAAACGTCCGGGAGAGTATCTGCCGGTTTATGAAAATGAACGTGGTACCTATATTTTTAACTCCAAGGATTTGTGCATGATTGAGCACATCCCGGAACTGATTGAGGCAGGTATTGATTCCTTTAAGATAGAAGGACGTATGAAGACAGCACTTTATGTTGCTACTGTAGCACGTACTTACCGGAAAGCCATTGATGATTATCTTACCTCACCGGAGAAATATAAAGAAAATATGGACTGGTATTTAGAACAGATTTCTAACTGTACTTATCGCCAGTTTACCACCGGATTTTTCTTTGGAAAGCCTTCGGAAGAGAGCCAGATTTACGATAATAACACTTATATCAAAGAGTATACCTACCTTGGAATTGTAGGAGAACGCAACGAAGAGGGATTATATCGAATTGAACAGAGAAATAAATTCTCCGTAGGGGAACAGATTGAAGTCATGAAACCGGATGGAAGAAATATTCCGGTTACCGTAAAACGGATTGTGGACGAAGATGGAAACGAAATGGAATCAGCACCACATCCAAAACAGGTGCTTTACATTGATTTAGGACAGGAACTGGAGATGTATGATATTTTACGCAGACAGGAGGAATGACCTATGGAAGAAAAATATGTTGTTTATGTCGGAACGTATACCCATGAGAACAGTATCGGAATCCATTTATATGATTTGGATGCAAAAAGCGGAGAAATGAAGGAACGGAAAGTGGTTCCCATCAATAATCCTTCCGATTTGCTGGTATCGAAGGATGGCAGATTCTTATATTCCATTGCAGATGAAGGCGTGGAAGCATTTCACATTCTGCCGGACGGAGACCTTGAGCCAATGAACAAGCAGTGGATTGGCGGTATGCGTGGCTGTTATGTGGAAGTGGACAGTAAGAACCGTTATCTTTTCGTAGGCGGTCATCATGATGGCAGAGTGACCATGATGAAGTTGGAGGAAGACGGCAGCATCGGAGAAATCGCAGACGGTATTTTTCATAAGGGAATAGGACGGACCATTGCAGAGCGAAGCTCCAAGCCACATGTAGACTGCGTGAAGCTGACACCGGACGAGAAGTTCTTGTGTGCAGTGGATAATGGATTAGATCATGTAAAGATTTACCGGATTGACTATGAGAATGGCAGGATGAAGCTTGCAGATATCATCCGTTGTCCGTTGGAATCTGCACCGCATATGATTCGCTTCAGCCGTGATGGAAGATTTGCTTATATTCTCTATGAGCTGTTGAATCAGATAGAGGTATTTTCCTATACGTTAGAAAATGACCAGCCGCATTTCGAGAAGGTTCAGACCATTACAACGACCACACCGAAGGAAGCTGATGTCTGTGCTGCATCCGGTCTGGAAGTGACAATGGATGGTGAATATTTATTCTGCAGTAATGCAGGTGCAAACTCCGTATCGATTTATGAAATTGATAAAGAGAGCGGATGTCTTACCATGATGTGTAATTCGAAAATCAGTGGTGATTATCCGAAAATGATTGGTATCTGTCCGGACAGAATGCATTTCATGAGCCTTAATAATGAGACCAATGAGATTACCATGTTTAAGGTAGATTATGAGAAGAAATACATTCTGATGGAAGAGAAGCCGATTCCGGTAGACAAGCCGAATTGTATTTATATCCATAAACTAAGTTAAAAGCGAACTGCAGGAAACATGCTTTAACCAGGCATTTTTCGGTATTCATGTAAAAAGGGTAAAAAAGATGTCGTTTGTTAAAAAAATAACAGACGACATCTTTCTTTTTTGGAAAAATTATGATAGAATAACACGGTTGAAGCCTACCGGTCCGGAGGCTATCAATGGAAGTGCTTGGCCGCAAAGCCTTAAAATGCGGAGAAAAAAGAAAATAGAAAAAGAAAATTCAAGAAAAGAGGAAGAGACTATGAGTGAAAAAAACGTAGCTTTTACCAGGGACAGAAGTATCCCAAAATCTTATGAGCTGGTTCTGACAGCTTTATTTACCGCCATTATTGTCGTAATGGCATTTACCCCGTTAGGATTTATTCCTTTAGTAGTAATTAATGCAACGATTATCCATATACCGGTTATTTTAGGTGCAATTTTCTGCGGACCGAAAAAAGGTGCCTTTTTGGGATTTGTATTTGGATTAACCAGTTTTATTAAAAATACATTGATGCCAACTTCAATGTCAGCATTTGTATTTTCACCGATACTGGCAAGCAGCATCGATGGTGCAGCAGGAGTGGTAAAGAGTACCATTATCTGTTTTGTACCACGAATTTTAGTAGGTATCATCCCATATTTCGTATATCGTGGAATTGTAAAATTAACCACATCCAGCCATGCAAAGGCTGCAAAGGTAATCAGTAATCTTGTAATCAGTGCACTTTTACTGGTAGGTATCCATGCGTTCTTTGCTAAAATGCTGACAACAGATTCGAAGGAAATGATTGGCTGGATATCAGGTGCAGCTGCAGCAGTTATTTATTTTATTGTAGTGGAATTGACCGGAAGAAAGAAGGATGGTAGATTCTTGGGCTATGTCTATGCCGGCGTGACCGGTGCATTGACCAATACATTGCTTGTAATGCCGATGATTTATATTTTCTATAAAGAGGCATATGCCAATGCATTGAGCATTGAACCGGGCGCAGTTATGGGTGTAATCCTTGGCGTTATCAGCTTTAATGGAATTATAGAAGCGATTGTAGCAGCCGTTCTGGTAGCCGCAATTGGAATGGTATTGAATAAAGTACACAGGAGGTAATTCATATGTTAAAGGGCAGGAATATATTACTGGCAGTGACAGGCAGTATTGCAGCATATAAAGCGGCTTCGCTTGCCAGTATGCTGGTAAAGCAGCACGCAGATGTGCATGTAATTATGACGAAAAATGCAGAGCAGTTTATATCACCGGTTACCTTTGAGACACTGACCGGAAATAAGGTGATTGACGATACCTTTGACCGCAACAGCGGATATCATGTGGCACATATTGCCATGGCACAGGAGGCAGATGTAGTGATGATTGCTCCGGCATCTGCCAATGTCATTGCAAAGCTGGCACACGGAATTGCAGATGATATGCTCACTTCTACCATGTTAGCCTGTGAGGCTCCGATATATCTTGCCCCGGCAATGAATACACATATGTTTGACAATCCGGTAACACAGGATAATCTTAAGAAGCTAAGAGAATATGGTTATCACATCATTGAGCCATCCTCAGGCTATCTTGCCTGTGGCGATACCGGAAGGGGAAAACTTCCGGAACCGGAAGAACTGTTAGAATATATTCTGCAGGAAGCTGCCTGTGAGAAAGACCTGACAGGAAAGAAGGTTCTCATCACAGCAGGAGCCACCCAGGAGGCAATTGACCCGGTACGTTATGTGACCAACCATTCCACTGGAAAAATGGGTTATGCACTGGCAAAGAATGCGGCAAGAAGAGGGGCAGAGGTAACACTGGTCACCGGACCGACCAGCCTTGAAAAGCCTTTTTTTGTAAATACAATTCCGGTGGTTACGGCAGAAGAGATGTATCAGGCTGTCACAGATGCATTTGCAGAACAGGATATTGTAGTCATGGCTGCAGCAGTAGCAGATTACCGCCCAAAGACCGTTGCGGATGAGAAAATAAAAAAAGCCGATGGTGGACTGGCGCTGGAAATGGAACGCACGAAAGATATTTTGGGAACCATTTCTGCCCGGAAGGAAAAACAGTTCCTGTGTGGATTTTCCATGGAGACACAGCATCTGAAAGAAAATTCCAAAGCCAAGTTAGAAAAGAAAAAGCTTGATATGATTGTTGCCAATAATCTTAAGACAGCGGGAGCCGGATTTGGTACCGATACCAATGTGGTAACTTTGATTACAGAATCAGAAGAAAAAGAGCTTCCGATTATGTCGAAGGATGAAGTGGCTTCAGCTATCTTTGATGAGATTCTAAGCAAAATGCAGGCGTAGAAAATAATAATAATCCCTGTCAGCGGAAGGTCACCTGAGTTTGTGACTTGTAGCAGACAGGGATTTTGCTGTTTCTGATAGAAGCCTTTATTTCTTGTAGAAATCTTTGATGCCATCCATCCGGGCACTCATGTTAGAAAGCATGGCATCGAAAATAGTAATGGCAGCCATGGATTCGACAACCACAACAGCTCTTGGAACGATAATCGGATCGTGACGTCCCTTGATATTGATTTCGATTTCCTCGCCGTTTTTATTTATGGTCTTCTGGGTGGAAGCAATGGAAGGAGTCGGCTTGATGGCAGCACGGAATACAATCGGCGAGCCATCACTCATGCCGCCTAAGATACCGCCGGCGTGGTTGGTTTCTTTTGTGACAGAACCGTTTTCATCCGTTACAAAGGCATCGTTGTTGGTAAGTCCGGTAGCGGCAGCAACTGCAAATCCATCACCGATTTCAAAGCCTTTTACAGCACCAATGGAGAAAATTGCTTTGGCTAAATTTGCATCGATTTTTTCGAATACCGGGTCACCGATTCCTGCAGGAACACCGGTAATAACACATTCGATAATACCGCCGGCAGAGTTCTGCATGGCTTTGCATTCTTCCAGATAGGAAGCGGCTTTTGCAGCAGCATCTGCATCCGGCATATAGAGCGGATTCTTCGTAATTTCTGCAGCATCAAATCTGGTTTCGTCAATGGTGATGGGACCGATGCTCTTACTGTAGGTGAGAATCTCAATGCCAAGTTCCTTTAAAATCTTTGCGGCAACCGCACCGGCAGCCACACGTCCGATAGTCTCACGACCGGAAGAACGTCCGCCACCACGGTAATCCCGGAAACCGTATTTGGCATCAAAGGTAAAGTCAGCATGTCCCGGACGATAGTAGGAAGCAATCTCACGGTAGTCTTTGGAATGCTGGTTTTCATTTATCACAATCAGTGAGATTGGAGTTCCGGTGGTTCTGCCTTCAAAGACACCGGAAAGAATATGTACTGCATCATCCTCTTTTCGCGGGGTAGAGAAAGCAGATTGTCCCGGTTTACGCCGGTTTAAATAGGTCTGTATATCTTCTTCACAAAGGGAAAGTCCGGCAGGACAGCCGTCAATTACGACACCGATTCCTGATCCGTGTGATTCTCCCCAGGTTGTAATTTTAAAGTTAGTTCCAATAGTTGAGCCTGCCATAGCATCCTCCTGAGTTGTTTTTGTAAAAAAGTCAGACTCTATTATAGAAGATTTTTCAGATACTGGCAATCCCACAGTTGCAAAAAGTGCGAAAACAAGGTATGCTAGGATAGTATTTGTAAAAAGAACAGAAACAGGAGATTATATGTACGAATTATTAAAACAGGATGGAAGAGCAAAGAGGGGCATTTTTCATACCGTACATGGTGATATACAGACCCCGGTGTTTATGAATGTAGGAACGGTCGCTGCCATAAAGGGAGCTGTTTCTACCGAAGACTTAGAGCAGATTAAGACACAGGTGGAATTATCCAATACCTATCATCTGCATGTACGTCCGGGAGATAAATTAATCAAAGAGCTGGGCGGACTGCACAAGTTCATGGTGTGGGACAAACCAATCCTTACCGATTCCGGTGGATTCCAGGTATTTTCACTGGCAGGACTCCGTAAAATCAAAGAAGAGGGAGTCTATTTCCATTCCCACATTGATGGAGCGAAAATCTTCATGGGACCGGAAGAAAGTATGCAGATACAGTCTAATCTGGCATCCACCATTGCCATGGCATTTGATGAATGTGCACCGGCACTGGCTGACCGTGGATATGTAGAGGCATCCGTAGCCAGAACAACCCGCTGGCTGGCACGCTGTAAGGCTGAAATGACAAGACTGAATGGGTTGGAAGATACCATTAATAAAAATCAGATGCTGTTTGGAATTAACCAGGGAGCCATTTATCCGGATATCCGGGTTGACCATGCAAAGCGAATCAGTGAATTGGATTTAGATGGCTATGCAGTAGGTGGACTTGCGGTAGGCGAGACCCACGAAGAGATGTATGATATCTTAGACCAGACCGTTCCATATCTGCCACTTGAGAAACCAACCTATCTTATGGGTGTCGGAACTCCGGCAAATATTTTAGAGGCAGTAGACCGTGGCGTGGATTTCTTTGACTGTGTATATCCGACCCGTAATGGCCGCCACGGACATCTTTATACCAATCAGGGAAAGATTAATCTTTTCAATAAGAAATATGAAAAGGATATGCGCCCAATCGAGGAAGGCTGTCAGTGTCCGACCTGCCGCCGCTACAGCAGAGCCTATGTCCGCCATTTATTAAAGGCAAAGGAAATGCTTGGCATGCGTCTTTGCGTATTACACAATCTGTATTTCTACAACACTATGATGGAAGAAATCAGAGACGCCATCGATGCCGGCAGCTACAAGTCATACAAAGAGGAAAAACTCTATGGTATGAACCAGATAAACCGTGAAAAAGAGGCACAAATCTAAAAAAAGAATGAAATATCGGGAAAATACTTGTGAAACGCAGTCTTTTTGTGTACAATGTTTTTTATGAACTTAAGTTGTAATTCAGGAGGAAAAGAAATGTCTATTTTAGCATCACAGCAGGCACAGGCCTGGGGAAGCATTATTATGTGGGTAGTAATTATGGTTGTATTCGTATACTTCTTCATGATTCGTCCACAGAAGAAAGAAGCAAAGAAAAAAGAGCAGATGATGTCAGAGTTAGCAGTAGGTGATACCGTACTGACAACCAGCGGTTTCTACGGAATCGTAATTGACGTATCTGAAGATGATACTGTTATCGTTGAGTTTGGCAGCAACAGAAACTGCCGTATCCCAATGCAGAAAGCAGCAATTGCAGCAATCGAAAAACCGGAAGAAGCAGTAGAAGCAAAAGAAACCAAAGAGAAGAAATAAGATAAGACCTTAGAAAATCCGTGGAGTGTGCGAGATGTACAAACCACGGATTTTTTGTATACAAGGAACAGACAGTTGCCTGAAAAAATGCAGGTATGTTATAATAGAATAAAATTGCAACAAATAGAAATTGTTATAAATTCATAGAAAATGAGGTGAGAATGATGTCATACAGCATGAAAGAATTGTTAGATAAATATATAGCAGAAATTAAAAAAATATATGGAACGCATTTGCAGGAAGTGATTTTGTATGGCTCATACGCCAGAGGGGATTTTAAAGAAGATTCAGATATTGATATCATGATATTGCTTGACATAACAGATATGGAAATGAAGCAATATCAGCATCAGTTATCTTATGCGACATTCGATTTTAATATGGATAATGACCTGGATATTAAGCCGATAACAAAGAATGATGAACATTTCCGCAAATGGAGTGAAGCATATCCGTTTTATGAGAATGTAAGGAAAGAGGGAGTAAGGTTATATGAGAATATTCAAGAAAAAATCCATGCCATTGCCCTATGATAAAATGAACAAGAAGCCTGTTATTAAAGCCAGCATCTGCAATGGAGAACAGGTGGCGGGCTTTAAAGATATCCATACAGGAAAAATAGAGGAAATAATGCTGATAAAAAATGAGGCAGACCTTGATACTTTCCGGAAAATGTATGGAATTGAGGGAAAAATAGAAAAGGAATATTAAGCAAGGCATAATAGAAATTCAAGAACAGAAGGAAAAGGAGCATAACCATGCAGACAGACATTAACGCAGCATATTTTAAAAGCATCATTGACCAGGACCGTTGTTCCGTTGTGATATGTAATTTAAAGCACGAATAGTCTATATGTAGAGCGGTACATCGACAAAGGTGTATCGCTCTATTTTGAAAAGAAAGAGTTTAAAAAAACAACAATACTGTTTAAAAACAAACTATTTAAACAAAAAAATAAACTCGAATTAAAATGTTAATTGAGATATTATAGTAAATAATCAAAGAAAAATGAGGTTAATCATTTATGGATGTATATTATGAACTGTTAAAAAAGCCGGTATTTACATTAAATGATGTGAATCAGTTTTATCAGAATATGGAATCAGCCTGTTCAGCAGTTCGACGGTTGTTGAATAAGGGGCGCATTGTTCGGATAAAAAAGAATATGTACACTTGTATAAGTGGAGAAACAGATAGTCCTGTTGCAAACAAGTACCAGATAGGATGTGCTATTACGGAATCATCATATATATCGCATCATACAGCAATGGAATATTATGGCATGGGTGACCAGGTGTATTATGATATATATGTTTCGTCTAAAACACCATTTAAAGAGTTTGAATTTGACGGCTATAATTATTGCTATATTGCCTCGAAGTGTGATATCGGTATTGAAGAGATTATGTACAGTGGTGGTATACGGGTGACAACTAAGGAGAGGACAGTTGTTGACAGTATAAAAGATATGGACAAAATAGCCGGCATTGAGGAGGTAATAGCAGATATAGAAGCAGTGACATACTTACAGGAAAAACGTTTGTTACAGTATCTGCAAGCGTATCATAATCAGTTCCTGTATCAAAAGACAGGGTACCTGCTTTTGGCGTATCAAAATAAACTCGGATTAAGTGATGATTTTTTTGAATTTTGCAGGGGAAAAATCGGGAAAAGTAAGCGATATCTGACGAAGGAAATGACGGGTGGAAAATATGATAACAGTTGGAAGCTGGTTGTTCCAAATGATATATATGGCATGAAAAATGGGGTGTTAGATGATAGCATATAATAAGATTGAATTAGAAAAAGCGGCAAAACAGGCAGGATTTGTCAGAGATACATTTGAAAAAGTGCTACGGTTGAAAGAAGTTTTGAAATATATTAACAGTGATGCGTATTTAAGGGAGCATTTAGCGTTAAAAGGCGGTACTGCAATTAATATGACAATATTCAATCTGCCACGTTTGTCAGTAGATATTGATTTAGATTTTACTCCGAACTTATCCAAAGATGATACGCAGATGCATAGAAAACAGATTACGGAACAATTGTGTGAATATATGGAAGAATCAGGGTATTACCGGTCTGAATCATCAAGATATAGCCATAGTTTAGATGCATTTTTGTTTTTGTATCAAAATGCAGGCGGAAATAGGGATAATATCAAGGTGGAAATCAATTATTTCTTGCGGTCACATTTGTTTGAACCGACAAAACGGAGGATTGTGACGGATATGTTTCAGGAAGATGTGATGATTCGAACATTACATCCGATGGAAATTTTTGCTGCCAAGGCAAATGCATTAATGAGCAGGGCTGCAGCGAGGAACTTATATGATTTCAATAATATGATAACATATGGTTTATTTGGAAAAGAGGAAGAAATTCTTCTACGAAAATGTATTATATTTTATGCTTCAGTATCAGCAGAAGTAATTAACAGGAATTTTGACACATCTGCAATTGATGGCTTGAATTTTACGAAAATCAGGAGAGATTTGTTTCCGGTTTTGAGGAAGAAAGATAATTTTAATCTGGAAGAGAGAAAGAAGAAGGCAAAAACATATATACAGGAACTTATGATGTTGACACCAGAAGAAAGAGAATATTTAGAGGCATTTGAAAGAAAAGAGTATAGACCAGAGTTGTTGTTTGATGATAAAATAATTTTAGATAATATTTGTAGTCATCCTATGGCAATATGGAAAATGAAAGAACAGAAGGAAAAGGAGCATAACCATGCAGACAGACATTAACGCAGCATATTTTAAAAGCATCATTGACCAGGACCGTTGTTCTGTTGTGATATGTAATTTAAAGCACGAAATCATTTATATGAATCCGACTGCAGTAAAAAGCTATGAGAAATGGGGCGGTGAAAGCCTTGTTGGAAGAAGTCTTTTAAACTGCCATAATGAAGAATCGCAAAAACGCATCCAGCAGGTAATCGACTGGTTCTCAGCAGATGAAAGCCACAATCTCATCTATACATCCCATAATGTGAAGCAGAATAAAGATGTGTATATGGTTGCTTTAAGGGATGCCGAGGGAAAGCTGATTGGCTATTATGAGAAGCACGAATTCAGAAATGCGGAAACCATGAAAAAATATGATTTGTGGTAAAAGGACATTCGATAATCCTTCTTACAGTTGTAATATATTTTATAGAGCGGGTAGAATGAGATAAAGGAGATAAGAACAATGAAGATAAATGAAAAATACAATATTGGAAAATTATACATTTTTAATGAAAATTATGAATTGACACCATATATTCCAACACAGGAAGATATAGAAAAACATCCTAATTTTTTATTTGATAAGCGTAATTGTGAAAATGTACATATTTTTCCAAAGGATATTAGAATTGGAAAGAGTTGTTCAGACGCTATTGCAAATAAGCTGAAAGAAATTAGAAAAATAATTTGCATATCAGATAGTAGTCTTGTTCAAAGTATGGGAAGTGGCAGGGCTGTTATTTGCAGAGATACAATCCAGTGTGAAAGTGATAAATTATTTCAGTATATCCCACTGATATATAAGGATGTACGATATGATGTTACAGCAATACGTTTCTTTAAATCGGAAACAGAGGTGAATTGCATTTTAAATGCTATGCAAATAAAAGTGTATCAGGGAAAGGAACCTTTCTCATTACAGAATTATCCGATGCATGGTGGGGATGATGTGAATTATGATGATGAGGCAGTTTATTATAATATACCAATTAGATTTGAAGATTCATCGGAACAAATAGCATCTCAGATATTACAATTTGTGAAAAGAGAATAAGGACTAGTATATATAGAGAGCGGTACATCGACAAAGGTGTATCGCTCTATTTAAATTCAATAATATCATTTGGGGTACATTCTATGATTTTGCAAAGCTTTTCTACAGTGAGTAAAGTAATATTTCTGTTATGTTTTAAGCCGTCCAGGGTTTTATTGTCAATGCCCATCTTTAGAAGCTGGTATTGGGATATCTTTTTGGATTTCATGGTATTCCACAGGGGTTCATAGCTTATTATAGCAAATCATTCCTTTCTGTTAGTATGATGAATCTAATTTTAGAGAAATATTGTTGAACATAACATTGTGAATATATCCACAATGTGCTATGATTGAAATTGCCAAAAATAAAGTACAGGAGTGATGAAGATGAAAAAGAAAACAAAAATAATATTGGCGAGTATAGTGGTTTGTATCATTGTGGTAGCACTGGGAGCTGTAATTAAGATAAGCCTTGATAGACAGGCAAAGAAAAAGAGCCTGGCAGAGGGTGAGACAGCAATAGAAACGTATTTACAATCTTTTCAAGAGGAAAGTGAAGAGGCAAAAAAAGAAGAAATATATGCATCTTTTCAATCTGATGAAAAAATTAACGCAGTGATAGAAAAATATTTTCAGAGCAAGAAAGAGAGAAAGGAGGATTGGTATAAGAATTATTCAAAGACAAATAAGAAAATGTATAATTATTTCGTTGATTATTTTAATGATTTAGTTGATAAAGAAAATGAAAACTTTGAGAATGACAAAAGTATTACCAATTGTGATACTATTATCGGTAATTTAAATAATATTAATGATGAATTAAAGAAGGATAATGCTTTATCCTCTGATGATAAAAATGATCTTAAAGATACTTTATCAGGTTATATCAATACAATTAATGATGAAATTAATAATATTGTTTCAAATTATAATGATACGTATAATTCATATGTAATCAGTGACGTTGATAATGCTTCAAAAGATGATTTAAATACTGCAATTACAAATTTAAATACTTTAAAAGATGAATTAACAAATTTAGGTACTGATCATTTTACAGATATTATTTCTAATATCGATAGTAATGTTGAAACTTACACTAATAAAGTATCAGAGATTGAAGAAGCAGAAAAAAAAGCAGCTGAAGAAGCTGAAAAGAAGAAACAGGAAGAAAAGAAAAAGAAAGAATCAGCCGCTTCAAATAACGATTCAAATAGCAATAGCAGCAGTTCTTCAAGTAATAATTCTTCATCGAGTACTCCATCTAGAGGTGGCTTGACACAGGATTCTTGGGCTATTACTGCTTTAGATGGACATTTTAATGCTCCGCAGGTTATTTATGATGCTTGGAATAGTGGAAAAGGATATAGTTGGACTCAAGCTGATGATAATACATGTTATTGGAGTGTA
Source organism: Roseburia sp. CLA-AA-H209 (assembly GCF_020687575.1). Taxonomy (NCBI): domain Bacteria; kingdom Bacillati; phylum Bacillota; class Clostridia; order Lachnospirales; family Lachnospiraceae; genus Roseburia; species Roseburia sp. CLA-AA-H209. The sequence goes on along the minus strand of NZ_JAJEQU010000001.1, from coordinate 278,971 downwards.
GAAGGTGGAACTATTGGTTATGCTTGTGATCAATATGGTAATGTTCTTTATACATTTAATTAATTTTTAAAGGAGAAATATTTTATGAAATTTTATGTTGGTGGAAATAAAATAGCCGGTAAAAATAATAATTCTATTTTTGGCTGGAGTGCTGTCTGTGAAGATGGCATTCTGGTTGAAATTAGTTGTGTTAATGGCACAGATATAAAATAATAAATACAAAGGAGACAGAGTGATGGAATTTACAGAACAGGAGAAAAAAGTATTAGCAGATAAGTATGAGACATTCAAGGAAGAAATAGAACTTGCTATGATACAGAATTGTATTGTGGAATGCGAATTGTACTCTCTTCTGGCGGAGATTATCCGGGGAACAAAGAGTGGAAAGAAAATTTCTTTAAGGGATGTAACTGCAAGAAAAAGAACGGAATTATCAAAGAATTTAGAAGGGGAAGCAGGTTTCCCGGATTTTGTTGTGTTGGAAAGGAAGAAAAGTCGAGATGCAGCTAAATATGGGTGCATAGAAGCAAAACGACCGTATGATAATATGGAGATAACAGAGCAGATAGAAGGACATCTTAATTCTTATGGAAAAGTAATTTATACAAATGGACTCATATGGAAATTTTATAAAGTGAAAGAAAAGCCAGTAAAAGAGTTTTGCTTGGGTTGTATAGACCCTGATAATCAGGATTCTGTAATCTGGGAACCGGTAGATAACTGGTATAAACTGATGAGCTTTTTAGAGGACTGGAACTGGAAATCATAAGATAGGGTTGTCATAGAATAAGACACAAAAAGACAGGCATATCACACGACGTATAGCTATCTGTGTGATATGCCTTTTCCAATCCCCCTAAAAGTTACTGTCATTCCATCCCCAGTCTTCAGTCGGGAAGTAAGCAACATAGATTCGTTTCTTCGGAATACCAAGTTCTTCTTCTAAGAGCGTGCAGACTTTTCTTGTCATAAGATTCATCTGTGGCTTGGTCGGATAACCGTAGCATTTTACTTCTACATAAGCAATATCTTTGGTGCTTCCTAGAAAGCAAAGAGAAGCATTCCCTTCGAACCCGGTCATCACCCAGTTCTCGCCTTTGCCGAGACAGTCTCTGGTGATGATGCAGAGCTCCTTGGACAGGGCATCTTTTTTTGCAATATCTAAAGTAGCAGTAGTTTTCATGTTAATAAATGGCATTTGAAAATCCTCCTTGCAAATTGATAAGTTAATTGGCTCGTTATATAGGTGAGAGTGAAAAAGCTATGATTCATCAGAATATGGATGCTTGAAGCAAACGGTTAGAGGCGCCTGGCATTTCGTACAATATCAGGCAGCACCGGCACATGGATGTGACGGTGAGGTGCAGCTTGAACATGGATGTGAATCTGCACCGGTTGCCGTACGATGTCAGGCATACTAGGAAAATGCCTGCTGCCTCTTACCGGTTTGCTTTGCATCCATATCTGATGAATCATAGAACCTTTCTCAACTCCTATAAAATACCTACCTCAAGTCTACTGTACCAGTCCCCATCTGACAAGAAAAAGATTTGTATAATAACAACAAATCATATCAAGAGAATAGAATATAACCACAGTTTATAAATACTATGAGAAACTATAATGGTAAAATTTATTGAATTCTTCGGATAAATAAGCTATGATATAGGATAATGAGCATTACCATAATCAGTAGTTATGAAATTGGGATGCATGCAATAGGAAAAGAAAGAAGGATTTACCCATGAATTATAATGTTGGAGTAATTGCCGGTGACGGAATTGGACCGGAGATTGTAAGCGAAGCAAGAAAGGTGTTAGATGCCATTGGAGCAAAATTCGGACACACCTTTACATATGACGAGATACTGATGGGCGGTTGTTCAATCGATGCAACCGGTGTACCGCTGACCGATGATGCCATTGCACATGCAAAAGCAGCAGATGCAGTTCTGATGGGTTCCATCGGAGGAAATACAGCAACATCACCTTGGTACAAATTAGAGCCATCCCTTCGCCCAGAGGCAGGTCTTTTGAAATTAAGAAAAGCATTGAACCTTTTTGCAAACTTAAGACCGGCATACCTTTATGAAGAATTAAAGGAAGCATGTCCACTGCGTGACGATATTATCGGAGACGGATTTGACATGATGATTATGCGAGAGCTGACCGGCGGACTTTATTTTGGCGAGAGAAAGACAGAAGAAGTTGACGGTGTGATGACGGCAACCGATACTTTGACATATAACGAAAATGAAATCCGCAGAATTGCAAAGCGTGGATTTGACATTGCCATGAAACGCCGCAGGAAAGTAACCAGCGTGGATAAGGCAAACGTACTGGATTCCTCCAGACTCTGGAGAAAGATTGTAGAAGAAGTAGCAAAGGACTATCCGGAAGTAACATATGAGCATATGCTGGTAGATAACTGTGCCATGCAGTTGGTAAAAGACCCGAAGCAGTTCGATGTAATTTTAACTGAGAATATGTTTGGAGATATTTTATCCGATGAAGCAAGTATGGTAACCGGTTCCATCGGAATGTTATCCTCTGCAAGCTTAAATGATACGAAATTCGGTCTTTATGAGCCAAGCGGCGGTTCTGCACCGGATATCGCAGGAAAAGGAATTGCAAACCCAATTGCAACCATTTTAAGTGCAGCGATGATGTTAAGATATTCCTTTGATCTCGATAAAGAAGCAGATGCCATTGAAAATGCCGTAAAGAAGGTATTAAAGGCAGGCTATCGTACCATTGACATTATGCCACAGGAAGAAGCAAAGAAAGCAACCGTAACCCAGGTAGGAACAGCCAGAATGGGTGACTTAATCGTAGAGAATCTGTAAGAGATAAGAAATTTTCAGACAGAACAATAAAAAAGAGAGGAAGAATAAAGATGAAGAGTGATAATGTAAAAGCCGGAATGCAGCAGGCTCCGCACAGAAGTCTTTTTAACGCTTTGGGATTTACCGAAGAAGAAATGAAGAAACCAATGGTTGGTATCGTAAGTTCTTATAATGAAATCGTACCGGGCCATATGAATCTGGATAAAATTGTAAACGCTGTAAAATTAGGTGTTGCAGAAGCAGGTGGAGTACCGGTTGTATTCCCTGCAATTGCAGTTTGTGATGGAATTGCCATGGGACATATCGGAATGAAATATTCCCTGGTAACAAGAGACTTAATTGCAGATTCCACCGAATGTATGGCATTAGCCCATCAGTTTGATGCACTGGTTATGGTGCCAAACTGTGATAAGAATGTACCGGGACTTCTGATGGCAGCAGCAAGAATTAATGTTCCTACCGTATTTGTTTCCGGTGGTCCGATGTTAGCTGGTCATGTAAAGGGACGTAAGAGAAGCTTATCTTCCATGTTTGAGGCAGTAGGTTCCTATGCAGCAGGTACAATGACAGAGGAAGAAGTAAGAGAATACGAAGAGAAAGTATGTCCGACCTGTGGTTCCTGTTCCGGTATGTATACCGCAAATTCCATGAACTGTCTGACCGAGGCACTTGGTATGGGTTTACGTGGAAACGGAACTATTCCTGCCGTATATTCCGAGCGTATCAAATTAGCAAAACATGCCGGAATGGCAGTTATGGATATGTATCGGAAAGATATCCGTCCAAGAGATATTATGACAAAGGATGCGATTTTAAATGCACTGACCGTAGATATGGCGTTAGGCTGCTCTACCAACAGTATGCTTCACCTGCCTGCAATCGCACATGAAGTAGGATTTGATTTTGATATTTCCTTTGCAAATCCAATCAGTGAGAAGACTCCGAACCTCTGCCACCTGGCACCGGCAGGCCCGACCTATATGGAAGACTTAAATGAAGCCGGCGGTGTTTATGCTGTCATGAAAGAATTAGCAGATGCAGGACTTTTACATACAGACTGTATGACCGTAACCGGTAAGACCGTAGGCGAGAATATCAAAGATGCAGTCAATAAGAATCCGGAAGTTATCCGTCCGCTGGATAATCCATACAGTAAGACCGGTGGTCTTGCCGTATTAAAAGGAAATCTTGCTCCGGACGGCGGTGTTGTAAAACGTTCTGCAGTCGTAGAAGAGATGATGGTTCATGAAGGACCGGCAAGAGTATTTGACTGTGAGGAAGATGCCATTGCTGCAATCAAAGGTGGAAAAATTGTTGCCGGTGATGTAGTCGTGATCCGTTACGAAGGACCAAAAGGCGGCCCTGGTATGCGTGAGATGTTAAATCCGACTTCTGCAATCGCAGGAATGGGACTTGGTTCTTCCGTAGCATTGATTACAGACGGACGTTTCTCCGGCGCAAGCCGTGGAGCTTCCATCGGTCATGTTTCACCGGAAGCAGCCGTAGGCGGACCAATCGCATTGGTAGAAGAAGGCGACATCATCAGGATTAACATCCCGGAAATGAAGTTAGAGCTTGCAGTATCCGATGAAGAACTGGCAGCCCGTAAAGCAAAATGGCAGCCAAGAGAACCGAAGGTAACAACCGGATATCTGGCACGTTATGCTTCCATGGTTACTTCAGGAAACCGCGGTGCAATTTTACAGATTCCAGGTGCCGGGGAAGAAAAATAAGAACCGGTAATCTGTAAATATACAGCAGAAAGATAAGTTGGAAAGAGAGGAAATTTCAATGCTCTTAACAGGTGCTGAAATCGTAATAGAATGTTTGAAAGAGCAGGGCGTGGATACGGTATTTGGTTATCCGGGCGGTGCAATTTTAAATGTATATGATGAGTTATATAAACATAGTAATGAAATAAAACATATTTTAACTTCCCATGAGCAGGGAGCTTCCCATGCGGCAGACGGATATGCAAGAAGCACCGGAAAAGTTGGGGTGTGCTTTGCCACCAGCGGACCGGGTGCAACTAATCTGGTAACCGGAATCGCAACCGCATATATGGATTCTGTTCCAATGGTAGCAATTACCTGTAATGTCAATGTGCCGCTTCTTGGCAAAGACAGTTTCCAGGAAATTGATATCGCAGGAATTACCATGCCGATTACCAAGCACAACTTTATTGTAAAAGATGTCAATGATCTGGCAGATACCATCCGCCGGGCATTCCGCATTGCAAAAAAAGGAAGACCGGGTCCTGTTCTTGTGGATATTCCAAAGGATGTCACTGCCAACAAGGCAGAATATAAAGCACAGCGTATTGAACCGGTACTGCGTGTGACAGAAACCATCCGGGAGGAAGATTTAGAAGAAGCAGTAGCTTTGATTCAGAAAGCGAAAAAACCATATATCTTTGTGGGCGGCGGTGCCGTAATTTCCGACTGTTCGGATGAATTGAGAGAATTTGTGGATAAGGTGGATGCACCGGTTTGTGATACCCTGATGGGAAAAGGTGCATTTAACGGAACGGATGAACGTTATACCGGAATGCTTGGAATGCATGGAACCAAGACTTCCAATCTTGGAGTCAGCGAGTGCGATCTTCTGATTGCAGTAGGTGTCCGTTTCTCAGACCGTGTGCTTGGAAATGCTAAGAAATTTGCCCATCATGCAAAAATCTTACAGTTTGATGTGGATGCGGCAGAGATTAATAAAAATATCATGGTAACAAACAGCGTGATTGGTGATTTAAAGAAGATTCTTGCAAGAATCAATCCGATGTTATCTCCGATGGAGCATAAAGAGTGGATGGAGCACATCATGGAATACAAGAAAGAATATCCATTGAGCTATCATCCGGAAGGATTAAGCGGTCCGTTCGTAATCGAAGAAATCTATCGTCAGACCAACGGAGATGCTATCATGGTAACGGAGGTCGGACAGCATCAGATGTGGGCAGCACAGTATTATAAATACAAACAGCCGAGAACACTTCTGACATCCGGCGGACTTGGAACCATGGGTTATGGACTGGGGGCAGCAATCGGTGCGCAGATAGCAAATCCGGATAAACAGGTTATCAATATTGCCGGTGACGGATGTTTCCGTATGAATATGAATGAGATTGCAACAGCAGTCCGTCAGAAGCTTCCGTTAATCGAAGTTATCATCAATAACCATGTGCTTGGAATGGTAAGACAGTGGCAGACACTTTTCTATGAGAAGCATTATTCTGCAACTGTTTTAGACGATGGAGTAGATTTTGTAAAACTGGCAGAAGCCATGGGAGCAACGGGATATCGTGCAACCAGTCAGGCAGAATTTGTCGATATTTTGAAAAAAGCACTTGCAAGTAGTACACCAGTTGTTATAGACTGTATAATTGATAGTGATGATAAGGTGTGGCCAATGGTAGCACCGGGGGCAGCTATATCTGAGGTGTTTACCGAGGAAGATTTAAAATAATAAGCCATTACATACAGAAAGATATGTGTAAGAAGTGAGGAGGAATTAGAAAATGAGCAGAGTATATAATTTTTCTGCAGGTCCGGCAGTATTACCGGAAGAAGTTTTACAGGAAGCAGCAGATGAGATGTTAGACTACAGAGGATGTGGAATGTCCGTAATGGAGATGAGTCATCGTTCCAAAGTATATGACAACATCATCAAAGAGGCAGAAGCTGATTTAAGAGACTTAATGAATATCCCGGATAATTACAAGGTATTATTCTTACAGGGTGGAGCTTCCCAGCAGTTCGCTGCAATTCCAATGAACCTGATGAAAAATAAGAAAGCTGCATACATTGTAACTGGACAGTGGGCTAAGAAAGCTTACCAGGAAGCAAAAATGTATGGGGATGCAGTAGAAGTAGCATCTTCTGCAGATAAGACCTTCTCTTATATTCCGGATTGTTCAGATCTGGATATTCCGGAAGACGCAGATTATGTTTATATCTGTGAAAACAATACGATTTATGGAACCAAGTTCAAAGAACTTCCAAATACCAAAGGACATACATTAGTAGCAGACGTATCTTCCTGCTTCTTATCAGAACCGGTTGACGTTACCAAATACGGAGTAATCTACGGCGGCGTTCAGAAGAACGTTGGACCTGCAGGTGTTGTAATTGTAATCATTCGTGAAGACTTAATCAGAGATGATGTTCTTCCGGGAACACCTACCATGTTAAAATACAAGACTCAGGCAGACGCAGATTCTCTTTACAATACACCACCATGCTACGGCATATATATCTGTGGTAAAGTATTCAAATGGTTAAAGAAGATGGGCGGACTTGAAGTTATGAAACAGCGTAACGAAGAGAAAGCTAAGATTCTTTATGATTTCTTAGACCAGAGCAAGTTATTCAAGGGAACTGTAGTTCCAAAAGACCGTTCTCTTATGAACGTACCATTCGTTACCGGTGATGCTGACTTAGATGCAAAATTCGTCAAAGAAGCAACCGAAGCCGGTTTTGTAAACTTAAAGGGACACAGAACCGTTGGCGGTATGCGTGCCAGCATTTATAATGCAATGCCAAAAGAGGGTGTTGAGAAGCTGGTAGCATTTATGAAGAAGTTTGAGGAGGAGAACGCATAATGTTTAACTATACATGTTTAAATCCAATCGCTGGTGTAGGCTTAGACCTTTTGTCAGATGAATATAACAAAGTAGATGATATCAAAGATGCACAGGCAGTCTTAGTAAGAAGTGCAGCAATGCATGACATGGAACTTCCAAAGACTTTAGAAGTTGTTGCAAGAGCAGGTGCAGGTGTAAATAATATCCCATTGGATAAATGTGCAGAAGCAGGTATCGTAGTATTCAATACACCGGGTGCAAACGCAAATGGTGTAAAGGAACTGGTATTTGCAGGAATGTTATTGGCAGCCCGTGACGTAGTCGGTGGAATCGAATGGGTAAAAGGCGAGGAAGGCAATGCAGATGTTGCAAAACTTGCTGAGAAACAGAAGAAGAACTTTGCCGGAAGCGAAATTGCAGGAAAGAAGCTTGGCGTTATCGGACTTGGTGCCATCGGTGTTAAAGTAGCAAATGCTGCAACACATCTTGGAATGGAAGTATACGGATATGACCCATACATTTCTGTAAATGCTGCATGGAGCTTATCACGCAATGTAAATCATGTAAATGCTGTAGAAGAAATTTACAAGAACTGTGATTATATCACAATTCATGTTCCGCTTTTAGATTCTACCAAGAAAATGATTAATGCAGAAGCAATTGCAATGATGAAACCTACCACTGTAGTATTGAACTTTGCAAGAGACTTACTGGTTGATGAAGAGGCAATGGTAGCAGCATTAGAGGAAGGAAAGATTGCAAAATATGTCAGCGACTTCCCAAATCCAACCACAGTTGGAAAGAAAGGCTGTATCGTAACTCCTCATATTGGAGCTTCTACCGAAGAATCCGAAGATAACTGTGCAGTAATGGCAGTAAAAGAGATTCGTGATTTCTTAGAGAATGGAAATATTACACATTCTGTAAACTATCCGGACTGCAATATGGGCGAGTGCAAGAGTGCAGGAAGACTGTTACTGTTACACCGTAACGTAAAGGGAATGATTAGCAGCTATACTTCTATTTTAGGAGATGCAAATATCAACATTTCTGATATGACTAATAAGAGCCGTGGCGATTATGCATGTACACTGCTTGATGTGGATGCACCTGTTACTAAAGAAGTAGAAGAGAAACTTCAGACCTTAGATGGTGTATTAAAGGTTCGTATTGTAAAATAATAAATGCAGGTGAGAAAAAGATAATATATGGACTGCCCGGTTACGCCGCGACAGTCCATTTCTCTTACGCAGGAAACTCACAAAGCGTGTTTTTCGCAATTACGCAGGAAGGAGAAAACAATGGCAGATATCAGACCATTTTTATGTATCAGACCAAGAGAGGATGAGGCGGCAGAGATTGCAGCGCTTCCGTATGATGTATATAACAGAGAAGAAGCAAAGAAAGCGGTAGAAGGACATGACAAAAGCTTTCTTCGCATTGACCGTGCCGAGACACAGTTTGATGATTCCGTAGACACTTATGCACCGGAGGTATATAAGAAAGCCCATGACATGCTCTGGGATATGGTAGCAGAAGGTGATTTCGTAAAAGAAGAGAAACCGTGCTATTATATTTACGAACTGACCATGGACGGAAGGGTGCAGACCGGTATTACAGCCTGTGCTTCGATTGATGATTATCAGAATCAGGTCATTAAAAAACATGAGAATACCAGAGCAGATAAAGAGCAGGACAGAATCAACCATGTAAATATCTGTGATGCACAGACCGGACCGATTTTCTTAGCATACCGTTCCAATGATGTCATCAATGCAGTGGTAGAGAAGGTAAAGAAGACAGCACCTCTTTATGATTTTGTGGCAGAGGATGGAATCGGACATCGTGTATACAGAATTGTAGAGGCAGAAGATATTGCGGCTATCGAGGAAGCATTTGCAAAGATAAAAGAAATCTATATCGCAGACGGTCATCACCGTGCAGCATCCGCGGTAAAGGTAGGACTGATGCGGAGAGCAGAGCATCCGGATTATGACGGAACTGAGGAATTTAACTATTTCTTATCCGTATTATTCCCGGATGACCAGCTTATGATTATGGATTATAACCGTGTGGTAAAAGACTTAAATGGAATGACAGAAGAGGAATTCCTTGGAAAGATGAACGACCTGTTTGAAGTGGGCACGCCACAGAAGGAAGCGGTTCATCCAACGGAAAAAGGAAGTTTCAGCATGTACCTTGGGGATAACTGGTATGCCTGCCGGATGAAAGAAGCGGATTTAAGCAGTGACCCGGTAGATGGGCTGGACGTATCAATTTTACAGAATGTGTTACTGCATCCGGTACTTGGCATTGAAGACCCAAAGACCGATAAGCGGATTGATTTCGTAGGTGGAATCCGTGGACTGGAGGAATTGGAGCGCAGAGTACATAGTGACTGTAAAGTGGCATTTGCCATGTATCCGACCAGCATCGGAGAGCTGTTTGCAGTAGCAGATGCCGGAAGACTGATGCCGCCGAAATCCACCTGGTTTGAGCCAAAACTTCGCAGTGGATTATTTGTTCATGCACTTTCATAATAACTTTCATAAATAACTGGAGGATATTAAAATGGGATTTTATCTGACCGCATTAGAAGCCGGCACAGAGGGCATTACAGCGGAAGAAGTCAGCGATACTATTGAACAGATGAAGAAACCGGGCGTGGTACGTACTTACCTGGAGGGGCTGGTGCCGGATTTACTGGCGTTTCTCTTTCAGGTGGTGATTGCCTGCGTGGTATATGCCATTGGCGTAAAGTTAATCAAACTTTTCCGGAAACTCGTCCGGAAATGGCTGGATAAAAAGGATGCTGACAAGGGTGTAAAACAGTTTATGGATGCACTGGTCAAGTGCATTGGATATTTCTTCTTGATTGTAATCATTCTTTCGCTTTTTGGAATTGCAACCACATCTGTAATGGCAATTGCAGGTTCTGCAGGACTGACGGTAGGCCTGGCACTGCAGGGAAGCTTAGCCAACTTTGCCGGCGGCGTATTAATACTGATGTTAAAACCGTTTAAAGTGGGGGATTATATTGTAGAAGACAGCCATGGCAACGAAGGAACGGTAACAGAGATTTCGATTTTCTACACCAAGTTAAAGAGTGTTGACAATAAGATTATCGTAATTCCAAATGGAATCTTAGCCAACAGCAGCCTTACCAATGTAACCTACAGTGAGAAACGCAGGATTGACCTGGAAGTAGGGGTGTCCTATTCGGCGGATTTAAAGAAGACGAAGGCTGTGATAGAGCAGTTGCTTCTTTCCGAAGAACGCCGGCTTAAGGACGAGGCGGTGCAGGTCTTTGTATCGGAATTGGGAGACAGCAGTGTTACCATTGGTGCAAGAGTGTGGGTGCCGACTGATTTATACTGGGATATCCGCTGGGCACTGACTGAGGAGATGAAAAATGCCCTGGATGAAAATGGAATCGAAATTCCATTCCCGCAGCTTGATGTCAACGTAAAGAATCCGGTATAAAATCGGACAAAAAAGTGAAAAAGTTTGACAAATATTGGAAAATATGCTACTGTTAGTCATGTAGTCGTGCACAATTTTGTGCAACTTTTTAGATTTATTGTGTATTAGGAGGAAAAAGAAATGCAGGGAACTGTAAAATGGTTTAACGCAAAGAAGGGTTATGGATTTATCTCAGATGCAGAAGGAAATGATGTATTCGTTCATTTCTCCGCATTAAATATGGATGGATTCAAAGAGCTTAAAGATGGAGAAGCAGTTGAATTTGAGGTAGTAGAAGGAGAAAAAGGACCTCAGGCAGCTAACGTAGTTCGCTTAGGTTAATTCGTATAGAGTTGAATATGAAATAAGCGCAGAGCAGGAAGATGGATATCCGTCTTCCTGTTTTTAGGTTTATCAGGTGTAAATGTAAAAAAAATGTGTTATACTGATAAAGACTGTGAGTCAGATTATGAGAACATGGAGGATAAAACATTTGAATTTAGCAGCGTTAACAGCATATGAATTAATCAAAGAAGAAAATCTGACAGACATCCATGCAAAGGGATATCTGCTTCGACATAAAAAGAGTGGAGCTAAAATCAGCCTTATTTCCAATGATGATGAAAATAAGGTCTTTTATATTGGATTCCGTACTCCGGTAGAGGACAGCACCGGCGTACCACATATCATTGAGCATACGGTATTGTGCGGTTCGGACAAGTTCCCGGTGAAGGACCCGTTTGTGGAACTGGTGAAGGGTTCTTTAAATACATTCTTAAATGCCATGACTTACCCGGACAAGACCGTTTATCCGGTGGCAAGCTGCAATGATAAAGATTTTGCTAATCTGATGGATGTATACTTAGACGCTGTGTTCCATCCGAATATCTATAAGAAAGAAGAAATCTTCAAACAGGAAGGCTGGCACTATGAATTAGAGGATAGAGATGCACCGGTTACCATCAATGGAGTGGTATACAATGAGATGAAGGGCGCATTTTCTTCTCCGGAGGGTGTCTTAGACCGTGTAGTATTAAATTCCCTGTTCCCGGATACCACATACAGCAATGAGTCCGGCGGTGACCCGGAAGTAATTCCGGAGCTTACTTATGAGCAGTACCTTGATTTCCACCGGAAATTCTATCATCCATGTAATTCTTATATTTACCTTTATGGAAATATGGATATGGACGAAAAACTGGAATTTCTCGATAAAGAATATTTAAGCCATTATGATAAAATCGAAGTAGATTCCGCAATTCAGCTGCAGGCTCCTTTTGAAAAGCCGGTAACCATCAGCAAGCCATATTCCATTGCATCTTCCGAAAGCTTAGAGGACAATGCATATCTTTCCTATAATGTAGCAATCGGAACGAATCTTGAGAGTGAACTGACTCTGGCATTTGATGTCTTGGATTATGCACTATTAAGTGCACCGGGAGCACCGTTGAAGCAGGCACTTATTGATGCAGGAATCGGAAAAGATATCATGGGCGGATTTGATAACAGCACCTTACAGCCAATTTTTTCTGTGGTGGCAAAGAATGCCAATAAAGAAGACGAAGAGAAGTTTGTAGGAATTATCGAAGATACTTTAAAGAAAATCGTCAAAGACGGTCTCAATAGAAAATCCCTGTTAGCAGGAATCAACAGTGAAGAATTCAAATTCCGTGAAGCAGATTACGGTAATTTCCCGAAGGGATTAATTTATGGATTATCCTGTATGGACAGCTGGCTTTATGATGATGACGAACCATTCTTATATCTTAAAATATTAGACGTATTTGCAGCATTAAAGGAAAAGATTGAAACAGGATATTTTGAAGAATTGATTCAGAAATATCTTTTGGATAACAGCCATAAATCCTATGTATCCATTGAACCGGAAAAAGGCTTAAATGCCAGGCTGGAAAAAGAATTAGAAGAGAAACTGGCAGCTTATAAGAAGGACTTATCAGAAGAAGAGATTGATAAGTTAGTAGAGGATACAAAGCATTTAAAACAGTATCAGGAAGAGCCGTCACCAAAGGAAGACCTGATGAAGATTCCGATGTTAAAACGGCAGGACATGAAGCGTGAAGCACAGCCACTGGTATATGAAAAGGTAAGCTGCAATGGCATCGAAACCATTCATACCAACATTTATTCCAATGGCATTCATTATCTGAATCTGATGTTTGATATCAGTGATATTACAGAAGAAGAACTGCCATACCTTGGGGTGTTAAAAGCTGTACTTGGTTATATGGATACAGAGCATTATAATTATGCAGACTTAGCAAATGAGATTAATCTTATGACCGGCGGTATCTCTTCCCAGATTAATATTTATGCGGATACTAAGAAAAAAGACAGTTTCCATGCAAAATACGAAGTACGTTCCAAGATTCTTTATCAGAATCTGGAAGAGGGGCTTAGACTTCTTTCTGAGATTCTGATGGGCACACAGATTACAGATGAAAAACGTCTCTATGAGATTTTAGCGCGTATCAAATCGAGACTGCAGATGTCCTTAAGCTCTGCCGGACATTCCGTATCTGCCATGCGGGCAATGTCTTATTTCTCACCGGTAGCCCGATTCAATGACCTGGTTGGCGGAATTGCACTGTACCGGACGATTGCAGAATTAGAAGAACATTTTGAAGAAAAGAAGCAGTTCTTAATGGATAAATTAAGAAGCCTTACAGAGAAAATATTTGTAAAGAACAGACTGTTGATTTCCCTGACGGCAGACGCAGAAGGATATCAGCTGTTAGAAGAAAAATTCCCGCAGTTCTTAACTGTTTTACCGGATGGAGAGAAAGAGGGAGAAGCAGTTACCTTCCATTGTGAGAAAAAGAATGAAGGCTTCTTAGATGCATCCAAAGTACAGTATGTATCCAGAGCCGGAAATTATTTATCAAAAGGATATTCCTATACCGGAGCACTTCGTATCTTAAAAGTAATTTTAAGCTATGATTACCTTTGGATTAATGTCCGGGTAAAGGGTGGTGCATATGGCTGCATGAGCGGATTTATGCGGAACGGAGATGCATATTTCACTTCTTACCGTGACCCGAACCTTAAGAGCACCAATGAGATTTACGAAGGTATCCCGGCATATTTAAGAGCTTTTGATGCAGATGAACGTGATATGACAAAATATATCATCGGAACAGTAAGTGATATGGATACCCCGTTGAATCCGGCTGCCAAGGGCATGCGTTCCGTAAGTGCTTATCTTACCAATATTTCTTATGAGGAATTACAGCGTGAGAGAAATGAAGTTTTAGATGCACAGCCGGAAAACATCAAAAATCTCGCAGGACTTATTGAAGCGGTACTCGCACAGGATGCCTTGTGTGTCATCGGTGCAGAGGAAAATGTAGAAGCAGAAAAAGATATGTTCTTAGAAGTAAAGAATCTTTATTAAAAGCTGTGGGTAATAGTCCCGCAGCATACATAAGAAGGAGTAAGTATGACGGAAAATTTTAAATCAGGCTTTGTAACACTGATTGGACGGCCGAATGTAGGAAAGTCCACCTTGATGAATCATCTGATTGGACAGAAGATTGCAATTACATCCAATAAACCGCAGACTACCAGAAACCGTATCCAGACTATTTATACGGATGAAAACAGAGGGCAGATTATTTTTGTGGATACACCTGGTATCCATAAGGCAAAGAATAAGCTGGGCGAATTTATGGTAAATGTGGCAGAACACACATTGAATGAAGTGGATGTCATTTTATGGCTGGTGGAACCGAGTGATTTTATCGGCGCAGGAGAGCAGCATATTATTGAAAAGTTAAAAACTGTAAAGACACCGGTTATTCTGGTTATCAATAAATTAGATACCTTGGATAACAAGGATAAAATGCTGGAGTACATTGACACTTATCGTAAAGTTTATGACTTTGCAGAAATTGTACCGGCATCTGCACTGCGTGGAGAAAATACGGATGTTATTATTGATTTGATTTTTAAATATCTGCCGTATGGTCCGATGTTCTATGATGAGGATACCATTACTGACCAGCCGGAGCGTCAGATTGTGGCAGAGCTGATTCGTGAAAAAGCCTTACATGCTTTAAATGAAGAAATTCCTCATGGAATTGCCGTTTCTATTGACCAGATGAAGAAACGCAAAGGCAGGAAAATGTTTGATATTGATGCCACGATTATCTGTGAGCGGGATTCCCACAAGGGAATTATTATCGGCAAGCAGGGAGCCATGTTAAAGAAGATTGGTACCAATGCCAGATATGAAATTGAACACCTCTTAGATGCCAAGGTTAATTTGAAACTTTGGGTAAAAGTGAAAAAAGACTGGCGTGACAGCGATTATATGATTAAGAACTTCGGATACCGGGAAGAGGAATTCTAAATATTGACAGTATTATCTTAAGTGCTTCTGGAAAACCTAATTTCATACAAGTATGAAGAAAGGGCAGGAAGGAAGCATATGGTAAGAGCAAGCTGGAATCATTTTACTTTGACCGGAAGAGTAGATGATTATCTTAAGTTTAAGGAACAGGAAAAAGAGGAACAGGATGGATTGGGCAGCCTGAAAGAGAAAGTAAGAGGTGAACAGGACCGTGGGCACAAACGTGATGGTTACGGGTATGGTGCTTACCGCAATGCCAATCAGTGAATATGACAAACGAATTACGATACTGACCCTGGAGAGGGGAAAGATTACGGCGTTTGCCAGAGGTGCAAGAAGACCGAACAGTACACTGCTGGCAGCCTGCAATCCCTTTTCCTTCGGACAGTTTGAAGTCTATGAGGGCCGTACCTCCTACAATGTGGTGCGGGCAGAAATTAAAAATTATTTTACCGAACTCACCACAGATTTGAATGATACATACTATGGATTTTATTTTCTTGAGATGGCAGAATATTATGCCCAGGAAAACAGTGATGACCGGGAAATGCTAAAGCTTCTTTACCAGTCCTTAAAGGCACTTGGAAAGAAGAATTTTGATAACCGGCTGGTCCGCGTGATTTATGAATTGAAAATGATGGTGCTAAATGGAGTATATCCGAATCTTTTTTCCTGCCAGAAATGTGGGAGAAAGGAACCGATGCAGTTTTTCAGTGTGCAGCGTGCCGGACTTCTTTGTGATTCCTGCAGCGAAACAGAGCATGGCAGACGGTTAGATGCATCTACCATTTATACGATGCAGTATATTATTACCACGGAATCAGCAAAGCTTTTTCATTTTGCAGTATCAGAAAAAGTGTTGTTTGAACTGATTCGGACGGTGAAGGAATTTCGGGAAAAATATGCACCCCATACATTTAAATCAGAGCAATTTTTAGAAGGGCTTTTCTGATTTATGGGAGAAGCCGGGCATTTTGCCTGAGGTAACGCTTGAAATACCAAACCGAAAATAGTATAATTGTTGAGATTATGAGATATAGGGATTTGGAGGTTCGTATGAAGAAGAAGATAAGTGCACTCCTTGTAATGCTGTTAGTCTGTGGAATATTTGGCGGCTGCGCTGCTACAAAAGATGCAGATACCACGACACTCTTTCCGGAGAAAAAGGGTGGAATCACAGAAGTTGCAGTAGGCGACTTTGACAAAGACAATTATGATGAGAATGAGTTAGAACAGTATGTAAAGGATTCCATCAAAGAATATGAAGACAATGATGGAGCCGGGACAGTAAAATTAAAAAATCTTTCCGTAAAAGACGGAGTCGCAAAGCTTGGTATGCATTACAGTGACAGCACAGCATATTCTGCATTTGTGGGAGATACCGTATTTACCGGAACGGTGGTACAGGCAATTGCTGCCGGATATGATTTTAATACAGATTTCGTAGCGGTAACAGATGGAGCTGCCGGAGATGCAGCGGACAGCAAAGATGTCATGAAGAATGATGACTATCATGTTATCGTATTAAGCAAGGGTGTAGATGTTACGGTTGATGGAACACTGCAGTATGTTTCATCCGGGGTAACCGTCAAGGATAAGAACACCGCAACTGTGGATGAAATTCCTGCTGGTGAGACAGCAGAAGCAAGATATATTATTTATAAATAGAATGCGAGGAAGAATTTTATGGAAAAATCAATGGAAAAAATTGTAGCTTTAGCAAAGGCAAGAGGTTTTGTATATCCGGGTTCCGAGATTTACGGTGGACTGGCAAATACATGGGATTACGGTAACCTTGGTGTAGAATTAAAGAATAATGTGAAACGTGCCTGGTGGCAGAAATTCGTACAGGAAAATCCATACAATGTTGGTGTAGACTGTGCCATTCTTATGAACCCGCAGACATGGGTAGCTTCAGGACATTTAGGCGGATTTTCAGACCCTCTTATGGATTGTAAAGAGTGTCATGAACGTTTCCGTGCAGATAAGATTATTGAAGATTATGCAGAAGAGCATGGCATTACATTAGAGACTTCCGTAGATGGCTGGAGTCAGGAAGAAATGATGAACTTCATCAAAGATAACAGTGTTCCATGTCCATCCTGTGGAAAACATAACTTTACAGATATCCGTCAGTTCAACCTGATGTTCAAGACCTTCCAGGGTGTAACTGAGGATGCAAAAAATACGGTATATTTAAGACCGGAAACAGCACAGGGTATTTTCGTTAACTTCAAAAACGTGCAGAGAACATCCCGTAAGAAAGTGCCTTTCGGCATTGCACAGATTGGAAAATCTTTCCGTAACGAGATTACTCCTGGTAACTTTACTTTCCGTACCAGAGAGTTTGAACAGATGGAGCTGGAGTTCTTCTGTGAGCCGGGTACCGACCTTGAGTGGTTCCAGTACTGGAGAACCTTCTGCCATAACTGGCTGTTAAGCCTTGGCATGAAAGATGAAGAATTACGTCTTCGTGACCATGATCCTGCAGAGCTTGCATTTTACAGTAAAGCAACTACCGACTTTGAATTTTTATTCCCATTCGGATGGGGCGAACTGTGGGGAATTGCAGACCGTACCGACTATGACCTGACACAGCATCAGAATACATCCGGCCAGGATATGTCTTACTTTGATGATACCAAGAATGAAAAATACATTCCATACGTTATTGAACCGTCTCTTGGAGCAGACCGTGTGGTACTTGCATTCCTTTGTGCAGCATATGACGAAGAGAACATCGGAACAGAAGAGAAACCGGATATGAGAACCGTTCTTCATTTCCATCCGGCACTTGCACCGGTTAAGATTGGTGTGCTTCCGCTTTCCAAGAAATTAAATGAAGGTGCAGAGAAAGTATTTACACAGCTTTCCAAGAAATACAACTGCGAATTTGATGACAGAGGAAATATCGGTAAGCGCTATCGTCGTCAGGATGAAATCGGAACTCCATTCTGTGTAACTTACGATTTTGAATCTGAAACAGACGGAGCAGTTACGGTACGTGACCGTGATACCATGGAGCAGGAGCGTATCAAAATCGAAGATTTGGATACATATTTTGCAGAAAAATTCACTTTCTAAATCAAACACCTGATTTTTAACAGAACAGAGTGGTCTGATTTCGAAAAAATGGTTGCGAAACTATAAAATTATGATAAAATGAATATGTGCGCTTGTGGACAAGTGGCACGCGTAATGGGTGACATTGTGGATATCAATTGTTGTTGATAACAGACGATGTTCGCATATCAATAAACCAAAGTAAATTTATTAGGAGGAATTCAAAATGGCAAACAAATGGGTTTACATGTTCAGTGAAGGAAACATGTCCATGCGTAATCTCCTTGGTGGAAAAGGTGCTAACCTTGCCGAGATGACTGATATCGGTCTTCCAGTACCACAGGGATTCACAATCACAACAGAGGCTTGTACTCAGTATTATGAGGATGGCCGCAAGATTAACGACGAAATCATGGCACAGGCTATGGAAGGCGTTAAGAAAATGGAAGAGATTAACGGAAAGAAATTCGGAGACCTCAAGAATCCATTACTTGTTTCTGTTCGTTCCGGTGCTAGAGCATCTATGCCAGGTATGATGGACACCATCTTAAACCTTGGACTGAATGACGAAGTAGTTGCAGCAATGATCGCTGGAAACCCAGATCCTAAATTCGAGCGTTTCGTATATGACTCTTACAGACGTTTTATCCAGATGTTCTCTGACGTTGTTATGGAAGTTGGTAAGAAATATTTCGAGCAGCTCATCGATAAGATGAAAGCAGACAGAGGAGTTAAGTTCGACGTTGAACTTACAGCCGCTGACTTAAAAGAATTAGCAGAGCAGTTCAAAGCTGAGTACAAGAACCAGTTAGGAACCGATTTCCCATCTGATCCTGTAGAGCAGTTAAAATTAGCTATCGAAGCTGTATTCCGTTCATGGGATAACCCACGTGCAAACGTATATCGTCGTGATAACGATATCCCATATTCCTGGGGAACAGCTGTTAACGTAATGCCTATGGTATTCGGTAACTTAAATGATGAGTCTGGTACAGGTGTTGCATTTACCCGTGATCCTGCTACAGGCGAGAAGAAATTAATGGGTGAGTTCTTAATCAATGCTCAGGGTGAGGACGTAGTTGCTGGTGTTCGTACACCTATGCCAATCGCTCAGATGGAGCAGGAATTCCCAGAAGCATATGCTGAGTTCATCAAGGTTTGTGAGACTCTTGAGAATCACTACCATGACATGCAGGATATGGAGTTTACAGTAGAGAACAAGAAGTTATACATGCTTCAGTGCCGTAATGGTAAGAGAACTGCTCCAGCAGCTCTTAAGATTGCATGTGACCTTGTTGATGAAGGACATAAGACAGAAGAAGAAGCAGTAGCTATGATTGATCCTCGTAACTTAGATACACTTCTTCATCCACAGTTTGATGCAGCAGCATTAAAAGCAGCTACACCAATCGGAAAAGGTTTAGGAGCTTCTCCTGGAGCAGCTTGTGGTAAGATCGTCTTCACAGCAGAAGATGCAGAAGCTTGGAACGCTCGTGGAGAGAAAGTTGTACTTGTTCGTCTTGAGACATCTCCGGAAGACATCACAGGTATGAAAGCTTCCCAGGGTATCTTAACTGTTCGTGGTGGTATGACATCTCACGCAGCCGTAGTTGCCCGTGGTATGGGTACATGCTGTGTATCTGGATGTGGCGATATCGCTATGGACGAAGAGAATAAGAAATTCACTCTTGCTGGAAAAGAATTCCATGAGGGAGATTTCATCTCTATCGATGGTACAACAGGTAACATCTACGATGGCGAAATCAAGACAGTTGACGCTACCATCGCTGGTGAGTTCGGCCGTGTTATGGCTTGGGCTGACAAATATAGAAAACTTAAAGTTCGTACAAATGCAGATACTCCTGCAGATGCTAAGAAAGCTCGTGAGCTTGGAGCAGAAGGTATCGGACTTTGCCGTACAGAGCATATGTTCTTCGAAGAAGACAGAATTGCAGCATTCCGTGAGATGATCTGTTCTGACACTGTAGAAGAAAGAGAAGCAGCTCTTGAGAAGATTCTTCCATATCAGCAGGGAGACTTCAAAGCTCTTTATGAAGCACTGGAAGGATGCCCGGTTACTATTCGTTTCCTGGATCCACCTCTTCATGAGTTCGTTCCTACAGAGGAAGCTGACATTAAGAAATTAGCAGATGCTCAGGGCAAAACTGTTGAGCAGATTAAGACAATCATCGATGGACTTCATGAGTTCAACCCAATGATGGGTCACAGAGGATGCCGTCTTGCTGTAACATATCCTGAAATTGCTAAGATGCAGACAAAAGCTGTTATCCGTGCAGCAATCGAAGTTCAGAAAGAGCATGCAGATTGGAATGTGAAACCTGAAATCATGATTCCATTAGTATGTGAGGTTGAAGAACTTAAATACGTTAAGAAAGTAGTTGTTGAGACAGCAGACGCTGAGATCGCAGCTGCAGGCGTTAAATTAGAGTACGAAGTTGGTACTATGATCGAGATTCCTAGAGCTGCTCTTACAGCTGATGAAATCGCTAAAGAAGCTGACTTCTTCTGCTTCGGTACTAACGACTTAACTCAGATGACATTTGGATTCTCCCGTGACGATGCTGGTAAGTTCTTAGATGCTTACTATGACAAGAAGATCTTCGAGAACGATCCATTTGCTAAGTTAGACCAGACTGGTGTTGGTAAACTTATGGATATGGCACTGAAACTTGGTAAGCCAGTTAATCCGAACCTTCATGTTGGTATCTGTGGAGAGCACGGTGGAGATCCTTCATCTGTTGAATTCTGCCACAAGATTGGTCTTGACTATGTATCATGTTCACCATTCCGTGTACCAATCGCTAGATTAGCAGCAGCACAGGCAGCAATCGCTAACAAATAAGAATGGAACAAAATATAATATGTAGTATTCCTGTCATTGTCTGGATGCTATATAGTTAAAGATAAGCCCCTCCGGTTGGAGGGGTTTATTTTACTTTACAGGAAATTGCTTTCCTGTAAAGTAAAAAACAAAAGAGATTTCCCTTGTAAATTTGTATTATTTGTATTATAATGCATAATACAAAAAGAAAACTGACATATCAAAGAAAAAGGAAGAAAGAATATTCGGAAAGAGAATATCAAAAAATCAGAAAGGAGGGACCTTGGGTGGTTATATCCATAAATGAAACGTCGGAAGTGCCAATTTATCAGCAGATTCGAAATCAGATTGTACTTGGAATATCCGATGGAAGATTAAAGCCGGGAGAGCAGCTTCCCACTGTACGGGCATTGGCCGGAGAAATCGGGATCAATTCCATGACGGTGAATAAAGCCTATGCACTTTTAAAGCAGGAAGGTTATATTTATACAGACCGGCGGAATGGAGCCCATGTGCGGAAGGAATTTTCCGAAGCAAAGGAATTATCGGAGAAATCCAAAGAACTATTGCAGCAGATTATTTCCGAAGCCAAAATCTGTGGTATGACACAGGAAGAATTCTTAAAGATATGTGAGAATATGTATAAGGGGTGAGAAGAATGTTTCTAAATATTATATTTTTTGCAACATTGTATCCTGTTTTATTTATCATATGCATTGTATTTGCATTACAGAATTCCTATAAAGATGGCATGCTTTTTGCTGTAAATATGAAACGTGAATGGGTAGAGGATGAGAATGTAAAAGCAATCCAGAAGCACTTTAAAAAAGAAATGATATGGTATAGTCTTATTCTTGCAATTATTCCGTTTAGCTGTCTTTTTATTCCATACTTTTCCATACAGATGACAATCTGGATGGTGTGGTTGATTGTAGCAATTATTCTATTGATGCTTCCAACTGTATTTGCCAATAATCGTCTGAAACAATGGAAACGGAAAATGGGCTACTATGAAGAGCAGTCAGCAGAACGATATGTGGAATTAAAAAATGCAGGAACTGTCCATTGTATGCATTTTCTGCCGTTTTTTGTACCGCTTGCCCTGGGAACAGTCGCCGCAATTGCTGTTATTCCTTTTGCTAAGGTGATGGGAATCTTCTGTCTCATTGGTGCCGCAAGTGGATATATTTTTCTGCTGGTAGCAATCTGGACGGACCGGCAGCCGGTACAGGTAATAAGCAGCAACAGCGATATCAACATTAATTATACCAGAGCCAAGAAAAGAATCTGGAAGAACATGTGGCTGTGTGCAATCTGGTTGAATACAGCATTAATCCTGTTTTTAATTTTGGTATCTTTTATGCAAAAGCAGGTGGGATTTATTTACCTTGCAGGCATGATTGTATTTATAATTCTTCTGGCGGCTATGTGCATTCCGGCCATTGTGATATTAGGAAGAGTAGAAAAGGCATATGAAGATAAACATGATTTAAATGGAGGAATCGAAGACGACAGAAACTGGATTGGCGGCATGCTTTACTATAATCCAAAAGATCCGCATACAATCGTGGATAAGAGAGTTGGAATCGGAACTACAGTGAATATGGCATCCAAAGCCGGAAAAGGCACGATATTGTTTATTATAATAGCATTACTGATGCTTCCACTTGTCTGTGTATGGGTGATTGCAGAAGAATTTACACCGATTCATTTGGAAATTGAAAATCAGTCCCTTTGTGCAGAACAGATTCGTACAGATTATGAGATATCACTGGATGACCTGGATGATGTGGAAATACTGACAGAGCTGCCAAACTGGTCAAAGGTAAATGGAACCGGCATGGAAACCTTGGAAAAAGGAACCTTTAAAATCAGTGGTGAAGGAGAATGCCAGGTATTCTTAAATCCACAGAATAAAAAGTTCCTGTATTTTACTGCAAATGGAAAAAACTACTATATGAGTGGTATTGACGATACCGAGACAGAAGAGATTTATCAGGAAATTTTGAATCAAAAATAGGGTGATAGGATAAAACTACAGGAAACACGCTTTGCAATCTACTTGCGCAAATGAAAATATTTGACTTGTAACATAAAAAGAGTTACAATTTAAATATATAAAGGAGATGGAACTTTGAGAGAGTATTTAGAACAAATAATGCATCAAAGTATCACGGAACGTCCTTATGACTCTGTGGAGAAATTACCATTGGGATGCAGAAATGCATTTGAATTAACAATCATAGAAATTCAAAACCAGGAAATTCTTTTAGCAACACCGGTAGATACGATGAATCTGACAGAACTTCGAAAAATGCGAATTCAACTGGAGCGGTATACAGGGTATCGATGTGTGTTCTATTTAAAAAAAGCAAATTGGTATTCAATTCCTAAAATGGTGGAAGAGGGAATTCCTTTTATATGGGAAAATCATCAGATTTATCTACCGTTTATGGGAATGCTTTTGAAAAATAATGAGCAGAGAACACCAAAGAACTGTTCTGTTATTTCATTTTTGACGCAGAAAATGTTACTGAAAGCCTTATATGAAAATTGGCAGGATGTATCTGCGGTACGGGCAGCGGAGAAATTGGAAGTGTCCAGAATGTCAATAACCAGATGCTTTGATGAAATTGATGCTTTGGGAATGCCTTTTTTAAAAATAAATGGAAGATCAAGACGTTTCTTTGCCAGAAATGATAAGAAAGTAATGTGGGAGGAGATACGTCCGTTTTTGCGAAATCCTATTATACATGAATTCAGACCAGAAAGAAAACCTGATGCAGATATGGTTTTAAGTGGCATATCTGCCTTGGCAGAGTACTCCATGTTGGGAGAGGATAACTATGTCACATATGCTATAAGTAAAGCTCAGGTTGGAGCGTTGGGATTAAAATCTATTCGGGAAATCCCAAAGAATGAAGAACCAGTCTGTATAGTGCAGGAAATGGGATATATTTTGCCCTTCGAGAAGGGCAATGTGATAGATCCACTTTCATTGACACTGATACTGTCCGAAGAGGAAATGAAAGATCCTCGTGTAGAAAGTTCGGTAAATGAAATGTTGGAGGAATTTGTATGGTAAAAGGAATCGATATTTTTCAAGAGTATTTTAACGAATATACAGATCAGTATGTGCTTATTGGTGGGGCAGCATGCAGTGTGTCTTTTGAAGAACAGGATATCAATTTTGGACGAACAACAAAAGATCTCGATATTGTTCTGATTGTGGAGGCACAAACAAAAGAATTTGGAGAACGTTTCTGGAAATTTATCAAAGACGGAAAATATAGAATCAGGGCAAAAAGTAATGGGGAACCACAGTTCTATAGATTTGATAAGCCAGAAGATGAACGATTTCCTAAGATGATAGAATTATTTTCAAGAACTAATTATCTGTTACAGGAGGAGAATGGACTGACCCCAATTCATATTGACGATTCGGTCTCAAGTCTTTCTGCTATACTCTTAAATGATGCTTACTACCAGGCATTAATGGATGGAAGAGAAAATATGAGAGGAATCTCTGTGTTAAAGCCGGAATGGATTATCCCATTTAAGGCAAAAGCATGGCGGGACCTAAGAGAGAAAAAAGATGTGGATTCATCGGATATAAAAAAACATCGAAATGATATCATTCGAATTGTATCTGATATGGTTTTACAGAAATGTATTCTTCCAGACGAAGTGCGAAAGGATATGGAGAAATTTATAGAGCAGTTTGATGTTACGGAAAGTGAATTGAAGAATTTAAAAATTCGTGGAACAAAACCAGAAGACATCAAGCGGGTATTGCAAACTACATATCTGGATTAAGTTATGAATGATGGAAGGACATCTATATATTAGAAAAACAAAAACAGCCTGCCTTACCGGGCACTCTGAATTATCAGAAGTGCCGGATAGGGCAGGCTGTTTTGTTGGAAGTTCATTTTAATGGAAGTTAGTTCCTGTTGGAAATTAGTTTCCGGTAAAAATATCAGTGTTTTCTTCGGATATGTACTTCCGGAATAGCGACATTATCAAAGCTGACGCTGGAAGTATGTTCGTCCTTGGAGGAGTTCTGTTCCTCAGCTGTATGAGTAGTGGCATCAGAAGCAGCTTTGTGTACTTCCGGAATGGCAACATTATCATAAGTCAGATCATAATTTTTCTTTTCACGTTCTTTTCTTGCATTCTTGATTTTATTTTTAAAATGAAACATAAGGTGCTCCTTTATTTACAAAATATTAATAAAAAATGTAATTACAAGGCTGTTGATGAAATCGGCAAACAGACTTCCCACCAGTGGAATCAGAAGGTATGCTTTGACGGATGGAACATAGCGGTCACAGAGAGCCTGCATATTTGCCATGGCATTTGGCGTGGCACCCATACCGAATCCGCAGGTACCTGCAACAAGGACTGCTGCATCGTAATCCCGCCCCATAATATTGAACTCAATAAAGTAAGTAAATACAGCAATCAGAATGACCTGTGAGCTTAATAAAATGATAAGTGGAAGTGCCAAAGAAGCCAGTTCCCATAATTTTAAAGTAATCATAGCCATACCAAGAAATAATGACAGGGAAATACCACCCAGGTCATTAATTTCTCCCATATGGATCGTGGCATTGCCATGGGAGTATTCCACAATATTACGAATCAGTGCGGCTGCTAACATGGCACCAATATAAATTGGAAAAGTCAGTCCTGTTTTTGTCAGAAAATAGGAAAAAATAGTACCAAGTCCAATGGCAAGGATAAGCTGGAAAACAGCGGAAGCATACATGTTGGTATGGCGTTCGTGTTTTTTCTCATCTTCCACTAAGAGGCTGTCATCTTCGGAAGCAACAGTAGCAAGAAGATTTTTCTTTTCTACAAGACGTTTTCCTAAAGGACCGCCAATCAGGCTTCCTGTAATCAGACCGAAGGTAGCAGCAGCCGTACAGATGGTAGTGGCACCATGGATATTGAAATCCTCCAGTACCGGTCCAAAAGCACCTGCTGTACCATGTCCGCCCACCATTGGAATGGAACCGGTACACATACCGATTAATGGATTTAATCCTAATAGTTTGGATAATCCAACGGCAAGAAAGTTCTGGGTAATAATAAGGGCAATGACCAGTCCTAAAAATACTGCCATGGATTTCCCACCACTTTTTAAGACTTTTAAGTTAGCCTGAAATCCTACGGAAGTAAAGAAGAATACCATACATACTTCCCGCAGGGTATCATCAAAGGAAAATTCTGCAACTCCGGTACTGTAACAGATACAGGTGAAAATCGCAAAGAGCAGACCGCCGATTACGGGTGCCGGAATACAGAATTTTTCCAGAAAATGTATTTTCTTTCGTAAAAAACTCCCCAGCATGAGTACCAGTACAGCGACAGCTAAGGTCTGGTACATATCTAAATGTATATTCATAGTGTTCCTTTCTGGTTTTGTGTGTCGTTTTCGGAAGAAAGTGTAATGCCCTGTTTCTCATAATAGGCAACAGCTCCCGGATGGAATGGAATCGGTATGCCATCAGTAGCATAAGTTTCATCTAATTGCAGGTTTAAAGAAGTTGCATACTGTAAATCCTTCGCATGGGAAAAAAGCCATTTCGTTAAGTGTTCTACCGTATCGGAAGAGAGCCTGTCGGAAGCAAGGAGAACCGCTTTGACACCAAGGGTATGGATATCTTCCGTCTGTCCGGTGTAAGTATTGGCAGGAATGGTATATTCACTATAGGATGGATAAGCAGACAGCAATTTATTCCTGCATTTCTCATCAATATCCAAAAGACGGATATCACATTCTTTGGCTAATTCTTCGATTACAGTTGTCTGGATACCGGCAGTACAGAAAAATGCATCGATTTTTCCATTGATAAGCTGGTCAGCAGCATCGGTATAATCGAGGTTTACTGTTTTCACCAGCTCAGTGGTAAGTCCGCTCATGGTCAGAATCTGGTTAGCGTTCTGTTCAGTACCGGAATCCTCCGCACCGATGCTGACGGTTTTGCCCTGTAAATCATCCAGCGTCTGAATATTGGAGTCTGCACGGACGACAATCTGACAGGCTTCCGTATAAAGCCCGGCAATAGCGGAATATCCCTGACAAGGCTCTCCCTCAAAAATTCCACTGCCTTCATAGGCGGAGGCAATCAGGTCAGACTGGGCTAATCCAAGTTCGATATATCCACCGGAGAGCAGCCTTAGATTGGCAGCAGAGCCTGCGGTTGTCTTAACTTCAAACTGATAGGTATCATCCTCCGAGGAGGCAAGCCCGGTAAAGGTATTGGCAAAGGTATAGTAGATTCCACCTATGTCAGCGGCACCAAAGCGGATGGTTTTCTGATAACCACTGCATCCACTCACAAAAAGCAGCGCAAGACATAGAAGAAGACGGAATGGTTTTTTCATATATAAAATCCTTTCTTTTTAAAATTTAATCCCAGTAAAGTATTTTACAATAATTTTTTCAGAAAAGGAAGAGCGAAAAATTAGTGAGAAAAAATATCGTTAATCCTATATTTTTTTAGAAAAAAAGAGATTATAATGTGATGGAATGAAATGAAGGAGGAAGGATTTATGCAGAAAATAACAGTAAAAGTAGATGGTATGCAGTGTGGAATGTGTGAGGCACATGTAAATGATGCAGTGCGGGCAGCATTTCCGGTAAAGAAAGTAACTTCATCCCACAGTAAAAAAGAGACCGTAATTATTACCGATACCGATATTCCGGAGGAAAAAATCAAAGAAGTGATTAAAAACAGTGGATACGATGCGTTAGAAGTAACAAAAGAACCATATGAGAAGAAGGGATTATTTTCAGCACTCCGCAAGTAAACAGAATATCTTAAGAAAAATAATATATATATTATCGGCATAGTATGTTAAAATGAGGAATCGGAAATAATAGGAAAAGAGGACAACGAAATGTTATTGGATTTTGTAGAAATGCTGAAGGTTATTTTTCTTGGAATTGTAGAAGGAATTACAGAATGGCTTCCAATCAGCAGCACAGGACATATGCTTTTAGTGGATGAATTTATCAGGCTTGATATGACAGATTCATTCAAAGAGATGTTTTTCGTGGTGATACAGTTGGGAGCTATTCTTGCGGTAGTGCTTTTGTTCTGGAAGAAAATGTTCCCGTTCCAGTTTAAAGACAAGACACAGCCGGTCGTCCGGAAAGATATTTTTTCTTTATGGTTTAAGGTTGTAGCTGCCTGCATACCGGGAGCTGTGGTAACGCTTTTGTTTGATGATTATGTGGATGCACATTTTCATACACCGCTTGTGATTGCTGCTGCATTGATTTTCTATGGTTTTGCGTTTATTCTGATTGAAAACTGGAATAAAAAGCGGAAAGTAAGAGTGGAAAGCTTAAATGATATTACTTATCAGACAGCATTTCTTATCGGACTTTTTCAGGTACTTGCAATTATTCCGGGAACCTCCCGTTCCGGTGCAACCATTATCGGAGCACTTTTAATCGGAGTATCCCGTGTGGCTGCGGCAGAGTTTACATTTTTCCTGGCTGTGCCGGTTATGTTTGGCTGGAGCCTGATCAAACTTATTAAGTTTGGCATTGCGTTTTCTGCTCAGGAACTTTGTGTCTTAGGCTTAGGCTGCGTGGTAGCATTTGCGGTATCTGTAGTAGTCATCCGTTTCCTGATGGGCTATATCAAAAAACACGATTTTAAAGTATTTGGCTGGTACCGGATTATTCTTGGAGCCATTGTTTTAGGCTATTTTGCACTATAGGAACCGGTTAAGAAAATGAGAGATTCTTCCGATATAAAGAATGGAACAGATTGTTTTAAGCAAAAGGATTTGCTTATAGATATTTTCAAGGAGGAATTTTTATGAACACAAACGCAGTAAATCAGGTGGCAGAAAACGTTTCTGGTTATACGGAATCGGAAAAGAGCAGCAAAGTCTCCGGAAAAACCATTGGAGAGCCAAAGCTTTCGGATAAGGCGAAAGAGTATTATGAGAAGCTGAAAAAGAAATTTAGCACGATGGATTTCATTCTGGTATCCAAGGATATGAAAGAGACAGCAAAAGCCAATGCAGGACAGTATGCCAATGCCAACAAAATGGTGGTTCTAATTGATGAAGAGAAGATTGAGCGGATGGCAGAAGACGAGTCTTACCGGAAACAGTACGAGGGAATCATAGCCAATGCATCCAGTCAGCTTGCAACCATGCAGAGTCGGTTTGCGAATGGACAGAGTGGTGTGAAGGCATATGGCATTCAGGTAAATGATGGCGGCAATGCATCATTTTTTGCAGTTGTAGATAAGTCTTTAGCTCTTCAGAAGAAACGTATCGAAAAGAAACAGGAAGAAAACCGTGCAGAACGTAAGAAAGCTCAGAAGGAAGCTTATGAGAAACGTCTGAATAAGTCGGATGAGGATGCTGCTTCTGTTAAGAAATCGGACAAGACTGACAGCACGGATAAAACTGGTAAGAGTGAAGATCTGGTAACGGTTACTGCCGGTTCGCTGGAAGAACTGGAAAAGAAAATCCAGGATATGTTATATGACAGCATGAGCGATTATGTATTTACACCACAGGAAAAACAGGTTGGCTGGAATGTAGATTTTCGTGGATAATAAATAAAAGGCAGGATACAATATGGAAAAGAGCCCCTATCTATTGCACTCCGGGCAGTCCTGACTTTCTTAATCCACTGGAAAATCAAAGTGGAGAAAAAGGACTGCCTGGAGTAGAGGTACGGTTCGTATGCTGACGTTCCGGAAGGGAATGGATAAACTGGCGTGGTGTCGTTCCATAGCGTTTTTTAAATTCCCGGTAGAAGTAGGAAAGGCTGCTGAAACCGGCAGTCATGGCGGCATCTGTAATGGAAAGCTCCTGCTGTTCTAAGAGGTCGGCAGCCTTTTGCAGGCGCAGGCTCTTGATATAATCTAAGCATGACATTCCGACATATTTCTTAAAAAAGCGCATGAAATGGTATTCGCTGAAATAGCAGGAGGATGCCAGGCTTTCAATAGAAATATTTTCGGTATAATGTAATCCGATATATTCTAAGACACCCTTAATCTTCTGGGTATGTTCGCTTTGAAGCTGTGGCTGCTCAGAACTTTTGCTACAGTACGGAAGTAGAAGGGTAAGAAGTTTTAACAGCAGGGATTTTAACATCAGTTCATATCCCGGCTGGGCAGCGGAATAACAGCTGCTGATTTCATAGAACAATGCGAGGGCATCCGGGTAGACCGGGTGCTCTTTTACTATATGAAAAGGGGGAATCAGCTGCTGCTTGGCAAGGGGCATCAGATATCGCATGGCACAGATATCTGCAGAGGATGCACCAAGGAAATCAAGGTGAAAGACATATGTTTCCGAATGCATATGCCCGGCAGGTAATATGGCAATGGAATGCAGAGCCAGTGGAGGAATGAAAACGAAATCTCCAGGCATAGCCTGAAAGCTTTCAAGGTCAACCTGATACGTACAGACACCGCTGGTAATCAGGGTAAATTCAGCCTCTTCATGCCAGTGTGGCGTAACAATGGGATACCGTTCCTGCAACGTAGTAAGATATTTCTTTAATGGAAAAATTCGTTCGCCATGAACGGCCTTTTCTTTTTGCTCCAGAGGGAGCTGTTTTTTATCTTTCATTGGAACCTCCTTTTAATGTTGCTTATTTAAACAGCATTTATCCTGATTTTTTATACAAACAAAATGAAAGAAATGGAATTTTGGATGCAGACGGTGGAAGGGTAGGTCTGATGCAAAACAGCGCATTTCTAAAATACATTTTTTCTTTCTATGATAAAAACAGTCTTTCCAATGTTTGACAAGATATCTGTACCGTTCGCCGAAGTATGGATGCATGATAAGGATTGTTAGGCGCACTTAGAATTTCATACAGCAATAGCCAACGCTGGCACAGGGACGTGCCGGCGAGGCGCATATGAACATGGATGTGAATTTGCGCCGGTTGGCAGATAAAATAATATTAATACTGAAATTCTTAGTGCGCCTTACTATCTTTATGCAGCATCCACACTCGACGGACGGTGCAGATATCTTCGTCAAAGCAAGCGGAAAGACAGTTTATAATCAAGAAAAAATGTATCTAAGAAATGCTGCTATTTTGTATCCTATAACCTACCTTCCACCGTCTGCATCTGAAATCCATAATCATATCGTTAATTTTGTTTTACATAAAAGAGCAGGATTGTGCAATAAAAACGCAAATATCACGGAAGAAACTTCCTGAAACTTCGTATATAATAACAGTATCATACAAAGAACGAAGTGTAAATACAGGAATAATGGAAATATGGAGGATGAGAACATGAAGAAAAAATGGTGGCATGACAAGGTGGCATATCAGATTTATCCAAAGAGCTTTCAGGACAGCAACGGAGATGGAATCGGTGATTTGAGAGGAATCATATCCAGACTGGATTATTTAAAGGAACTGGGTATCGATATCGTATGGCTTTCACCGATTTATAAATCCCCATTTGTAGACCAGGGATATGACATTTCAGATTATTATAATATTGCTGAAGAATTCGGAACCATGGAAGAGTTTGATGAGCTGCTTGCGGAAGCAAAGAAACGTGATATGTATATCGTAATGGATCTGGTGGTAAATCATTGCTCCGACCAGCATGAGTGGTTCCGGAAAGCACTGGCAGACCCGGATGGAGAGTATGCAGATTATTTCTATTTTGTGAAAGGAAAAGATGGCAAGGCTCCAAGTAATTACCGTTCCTATTTTGGCGGAAGCACCTGGGAGAAGGTGCCAAATAGTGATAAATACTATCTTCATATGTTTGCCAAAGAGCAGCCGGATTTAAACTGGGAGAATCCGGTAGTGCGTCAGAAAATCTATGAAATGGTGAACTGGTGGTTAGACAAAGGCGTGGCAGGATTCCGTATAGATGCAATTATCAATATCAAGAAAGATATTAACTTCCCGTCCTTTGAGCCGGATGGACCGGATGGACTTGCAACCTGTATCAAGATGGTGGAAGCAGTAAATGGAGTAGGAGATTTCTTAGAGGAATTAAAGCATGAGACCTTTGAGAAGCACGATGCCTTTACAGTAGGAGAAGTCTTTAATATGAAGGAAGATGAACTCTTGGAATTTATCGGAGAGGATGGACATTTCTCTACGATGTTTGATTTCAGTGCCCATGTGCTTACTTTTGGGGAGCATGGCTGGTACGACCAGAAACCATTACGTTTTGAGGAATGGCGGAAAGTAATTTTCGATTCCCAGCAGGAATTACAGGGAAAATGCTTTAAGGCAAACATTATTGAAAATCATGATGAACCAAGAGGAGCAACCCATTATCTGCCGGAGCATGCCAGAAATGATGCAGGAAAGAAGATGCTTGGAACCGTATCCGTTCTTTTGCGTGGAATTCCATTTATCTATCAGGGACAGGAAATCGGGATGACCAACTGCAAACGAAATGATATTTCAGAATATGATGACATCAGCACCATCGACCAGTATCAGGAGGCGTTGCGTGCAGGACTCAGTGAAGAAGAAGCCTTGAAATGCTGCTATGAGAACAGCCGTGATAATGCCAGAACACCAATGCAGTGGTCCGATGGAAAAAATGGCGGATTTACAGATGGAACTCCATGGCTTGCCATGAATCCGAAT
Organism: Roseburia sp. CLA-AA-H209; assembly: GCF_020687575.1. Lineage (NCBI taxonomy): Bacteria > Bacillati > Bacillota > Clostridia > Lachnospirales > Lachnospiraceae > Roseburia > Roseburia sp. CLA-AA-H209. The sequence goes on along the minus strand of NZ_JAJEQU010000001.1, from coordinate 246,176 downwards.
TACATGGAAATCAATGTAGCAGCCCAGGAACATAAGGCAGATTCTGTATTGGCTTATTACAGGAAATTAATTGCACTGCGTAAGGCAAAAGAATACAAAGATACTTTCACTTATGGTATTTTTAAGCCAAAATATGAAAATGTAGATGACATATTTGCGTTTGAACGGGTAAATGAAGAAAGTGGTCAGAAGCTTTTGGTTCTTGCAAACTTTGGAACAGAAGAACATACCATCACATTAGAACATAAAGTTGCAAAGGTCTTATTAACCAATAAAGGCCGCCAGGAAGCAATCAATGCTGAGGCAGCCTTAAATGGAACAATTACATTAGACAGCTGTGAAACTGTTGTCTTAGAATTAGAAAAGTAAACTTTAGAAAGAAATTTGATCTGGAAATTTAATCCATAATCTCGCCATCAACAGAGATGGTAACAACCTGCCATGGAATCATTTTCCCACTTTGCTTTAAGGCATTCTGGACAGCCATTACAATGCCGCCGCAGCACGGAACCTCCATGCGCACAATACTGATCTCTCTGATATTGTTATTGCGGATAATTTCAGTAAGCTTTTCACTGTAATCCACATCATCCAGTTTGGGACATCCAATCAGGGTGATGTGGTTTTTTATGAATTTTTCATGGAAATTGCCATAGGCAAAAGCTGTACAGTCTGCAGCAATCAGCAGTCTTGCATTGTCAAAATACGGAGCATTTGTAGGTGCTAATTTAATCTGAACCGGCCACTGGGTAAGCTGGCTTTCCGGTGCGTTTCCTGCTGTGACTGCGTTGGATGCAGTACCGGATGCGGTATTAGAGCCTGCAGAAGTATTTTCCGTGTTTTTACGCTGCATGGAGCGCATCCGGCTGCCCGGACATCCGCTGAAAACCGGAGCTGCGTGATTGGCTGAAACTGCAGGTTTTACCGAAGCCGCTTCACGGTTCTTTAAGTGTTCTTTTACAGCCACTTCGTCATAGGCAGCGGCTTCTCTCTGTACAAAGGTAATAGCACCGGTAGGACATGCCGGAAGACAGTCGCCTAACCCATCGCAGTAATCCTCCCTTAAAAGCTGGGCTTTTCCATCGACCATGCCGATGGCACCTTCGTGGCAGGCGGATGCACATAAACCGCATCCATTACATTTTTCTTTATCAATATGAATTATTTTACGAATCATTTTAGATTCCTCCTCGTTGATTTTGTATGGTCAGTATACTATAATAGCAATAAATAATCGGTTGGAAAAACAACGGAGGTTGTAAAATGAAAAAATTTCCTGTAGAAATGAAAAAGTCACCTTTTTTTGAAGGAATTGAGGATACAGAAGAGGAGAAAGTCTTAAAGGGATTAGATGCCCATGAGATGACTTATGATAAAGAAAATTATATTCTGCACTGCGGAGAGCAGGTAAAAGAAATGGGAATGCTGGTTTCTGGTGGACTTTTGATTGTGCAGGAGGATTTCTGGGGAAACCGGAATCTGGTTGCAAAGATAGGTCCTGGGGATGTTTTTGCAGAGACCTTTGCCTGTATGCAGAGGCGGAATATTAATGTAAATGTGATTGCAGAAGAAGCAGCAAATGTGCTGTGGCTGAACGTTCAGAATATATTGGATGCAGATGGAGAAACGGAAGGCTGGAAACTGGTTCTGCTTCGGAATTTATTAGAGAATATGGCAGAAAAGAATCTTCGCTTTAATGAAAAATTAACCCATATGGGAAAACGCAATACCAGGGAAAAGTTATTGTCCTATCTGTCGGCAGAGGCACAGAAACATGGAACATCAGAGTTTGATATTCCATTTTCCAGACAGCAGTTAGCAGATTATCTTTCTGTGGAACGAAGTGCGATGTCAACGGAACTTGGAAAATTAAGAGATGAGGGAATGCTTTCTTTCCGGAAGAATCATTTTTGCCTGAACAGAGATGCATATTTATAATAGAAGAAAATGCACTCTTGAGAAATTGTACTGAATTCAAAACTTGATTTTTATTTAAAAGAGGGTACAATAATATGCAGTTAAAATAATATATAGAGAGTAGAGGAGAGAAAGATATGTTTGGTTTTGGTCAACTGATTGATATTTTGAAGAAAAGCCCAAAGAAAATTGTGTTTACAGAGGGAAATGACCCAAGAATTTTAGAGGCAGCATCCCGTCTGCTGGCAAGTAATTTTTTAAGCCCGATTCTGGTTGGAAATGAGGCTGAGATTCAGAAAGCAGCAGAGGAGAGCGGATTTAATATTCGCGGAGCCAAGATTATCGATCCATTACATTTTGAAAAATTTGATGAGATGGTTACTATGTTCTGTGAATTAAGAAAGAGCAAAGGCATAACACCAGAGCAGGCAAAAGGAATTCTTTCACAGGCTAATTATTTCGGAACCATGTTAGTAAAAATGGGATATGCTGATGCACTGTTAGGTGGAGCAACCTATTCTACAGCAGATACTGTTCGACCGGCGTTACAGTTAATTAAGACAAAACCGGGTAACAGCATTGTATCATCCTGCTTTATTCTGGTACGTCCTTCTGCAACCGGCGAGAATGAAGTACTGGCAATGGCTGACTGTGCAATCAACATTCATCCGACAGAAGATGAACTGGTTGAAATTGCCGGAGAAGCAGCAGAGTGTGCAAAGATATTCGGTGTAGATCCAAGGGTAGCATTCTTAAGCTATTCTACATTAGGCTCCGGAAAGGGCGAGGATGTAGATAAGATGCGTAATGCGGCAAACAAGACAAGAGAAAAATATCCGGAGCTTCCAATCGAAGGAGAGCTTCAGTTTGATGCAGCTGTATCTCCAAGAGTTGCACGTACCAAATGTCCGGAATCCAAAGTGGCAGGACATGCAAATACCTTTATTTTCCCGGATATCAATGCAGGAAATATTGGATATAAGATTGCACAGCGTCTTGGTAACTTTGATGCATATGGTCCGATTCTTCTTGGATTAAATGCACCAATCAATGACTTATCCCGCGGATGTAATGCATCAGAAGTATATTCCATGGCAATTATTACAGCTGCATTAGCTTAAACTGTTAGAATGAAAAGGTGACGGTATGCATAACGAATTAACACAAAGTGATATCAAGAAGATGGAAGAAGAAATTGAATATCGGAAATTAGTGGTACGAAAGAATGCAATCCGTGCTGTACAGGAAGCAAGAGAACAGGGTGACTTAAGTGAAAACTTCGAGTATTATGCTGCCAAGAAAGATAAGAATAAAAACGAAAGCAGAATTCGTTATTTAGAGCGCATGATTCGTACTGCAGTCGTGGTATCAGATGATTCTAAGGAAGACGAGGCAGGTATCAATAATACGGTGACGGTTTATATTGAAGAAGATGATATGGAAGAATCCTTCAAATTGGTGACTACCATGCGTGGAAATTCGTTGAAAGGATTAATCAGTATCGAATCTCCTATGGGGAAAGCAGTGCTTGGCCATAAGGTAGGAGACCGTGTCAGTGTGAAGGTAAATGACGATTACAGTTATGATGTTATAATCCGTAAAATTGAAAATACCGGAGAAGAGAACGAGAAAATCCGAAGCTTCTAAAAGATAATAAGAATAAGAATAAGAACCGGAAAACGGTTTAAAAAGGCGAGAAGAGGTCTGTAAAAGGTGATACTTTTGCAGGCTTCTTTTTTGTATATTTTGCACAAATTGTGAAATGAATTTTTGTGAACGGAAATGACGGAACGTGATTGACTATGACTGGTTTTGAACGTATAATAAAACCATAGAAAGCAGAAAATAGGAATGGGAGGGATGATATGCTGACAGAGGAAAGATATGGAAAAATCCTTTCCCTGCTGGAAGAACAGGGTAGTGTTAAAGTGACTGAGCTGATGCAGCTTTTCGATGCTTCCGAATCAACGGTACGAAGAGATTTGAATACTTTAGATGAAAATGGAAAGCTTTTGAAGGTTCATGGCGGTGCAATTTTAAGGGGAACAGTTTTTCACACACAGGATGATGATGTGCTACTTCGAAGAAACATGCATCGTGATGAGAAAGCAGCCATAGCGAAGTATGCAGCATCCTTAATTACAGCAGATGATTTTATTTATCTGGATGCAGGAACCACAACAGACAGCATGATTGATTTTATGGATGTGAAGCCATCCTGTGTGGTAACCAACGCAGTAGCCCATGCAAAACGGCTCTCTGAACTGGGATGTGAGGTTTATATCATCGGCGGAGAGTTCAAGGCATCCACAGAAGCTGTGGTAGGTGCTGAGGCAGTGGAGTCCTTGGATAAATATAACTTTACAAAAGGTTTCTTCGGAACTAATGGAATTAATGTAGAAAAAGGATATACCACACCGGATGTGAAAGAGGCTATGGTAAAGAAGAAAGCAATGGCAAATTGCAGACAGTGTTATATCCTGGGAGATAAGAGTAAATTTGCACAGATATCCAGTGTGACATTTGCACCATTTGCTTCAGCAGATGTGATTACAACAGGTCTTACCTTAGAGTCTTATCGGAAGTATAAAAATATAAAGGAGGTGGAAGAATGATTTATACCGTAACGTTTAATCCGTCACTGGATTATGTGGTGGATGTAAAAACCTTCAAAACCGGTCAGGTAAATCGGACGGAACAGGAGAAAATGTTCCCGGGAGGAAAGGGAATCAACGTATCCATCGTACTGAATCATCTGGGATTAAAGAGTACCGCATGGGGCTTTTTAGCTGGCTTTACCGGAGAAGAAATCAGCAAGCGTCTGGATGAAGAGGGTGTAAATACCGATTTCATTCAGGTAGAGGAAGGAATATCAAGAATTAATGTGAAGCTTCGGTCTACAGAAGAAACAGAAATCAATGGCCAGGGGCCGATGATCCGCAGCACAGATATCGGGAAGCTTTATGCCAAATTAGATACCTTAAAAGCCGGTGATGTGCTGGTACTGGCAGGAAGTATACCGGATGTTATGCCGCAGTCCATATATATGGATATCATGAAATACCTGGAAGGAAAGGATGTCATGATTGCTGTAGATGCAACCAGAGAACTTCTGGCAAATGTACTTCCGCTTCATCCATTCCTGATTAAACCGAATAATCATGAATTAGGACAGTTATTTGGTGTGACAATCAGCAGCAAAGAGGATGTAAAGAAATACGCAGCGAAGCTGCAGGAGCAGGGTGCAAGAAATGTACTTGTTTCCATGGCAGGTGACGGGGCTGTGCTTTTGACAGAAGAGGGAAAAGCTTTTGAGAGCGAAGCTCCGAAGGGTAAAGTAAAGAATTCCGTAGGAGCAGGAGACTCCATGGTGGCAGGTTTCCTTGCAGGATATTTAAAGAATAAGGATTATGCGCAGGCGTTTAAGATGGGAGTCTGTACCGGAAGCGCCAGTGCATTTTCAGAAGAACTTGCAACGAAAGAAGAAGTAGAACAATTATTAAAGAATCATGCATTTCCATTTTAAGAAAAAGGAGGAAGATATATATGAGAATCAGAGATTTGCTGGCACCGGAAAGCATTCAGTTGAATGGCTCAGCAACCGGAAAGGAAGATGTATTAAACCAGATGGTTTCCCTGATGGTAAAGAGTGGAAAAATAGCAGATGAAGAGACTTACCGGAAAGGAGTCTTTGCAAGAGAGGAAGAGAGTACCACAGGAATTGGAGAGGGCATTGCAATTCCTCATTGCAAATCAGCAGCCGTAAAGAAACCGGGATTAAGTGCAATGGTATTAAAGGATGGGGTAGATTTTGATGCATTAGATGGAGAGAAGGTTCATTTAATCTTCTTAATTGCAGCACCGGATACAGAAGATAATGTACATCTTGACGTATTAAGCCGTCTGTCTGTTCTTCTGATGGATGAGAATTTCACCAACGGATTAAAACAGGCTGCTTCGGTTGAAGAATTCTTAAAAGTCATTGATGAAGCAGAGTCTGAGAAGGAAGAAAAGGAAGAACAGAAGGAAACAGAAAGAAAGGAACCGGAAGTAAATCAGAAAAAGATTCTTGCAGTAACCGGATGCCCGACTGGAATTGCCCATACATACATGGCAGCAGAAAGTCTGGAAAAGAAGGCAGCAGAATTAGGTTGCTTTATTAAGGTGGAAACAAGAGGCTCCGGCGGAGCAAAAAATGTGCTTACTGCAAAAGAAATTGAAGAAGCAGACTGCATTATTGTTGCAGCCGATACCAAAGTCCCGATGGATCGTTTTGCGGGAAAACCGGTTATCATCTGTCAGGTTTCCGATGGAATCAGTAAAGCAGATAAATTAATACAGCGCGCTATGGCAAAGGATGCACCAATTTATAAAGGCAGCGGTGAAGCATCAGAAAATGAAAGCATGGGCGGAGAAAGCTTTGGACACAAAGTTTACAAGCATCTGATGAACGGTGTTTCCCATATGCTTCCATTTGTTGTCGGTGGTGGTATTATGATTGCCATTGCATTCTTAATCGACAGCTTTGGTGTAGACCTTGCATCACTTCCTACGGATGAGCGTGCTAATTTTGGTACAATTCTTCCGGCAGCAGCATTCTTTAAGTCCATTGGAGGACTGGCATTTGGCTTTATGCTTCCTGTACTGGCTGGCTATATTGCCATGAGTATTGCAGACCGTCCTGGACTGGTAGTAGGTTTCGTTGGAGGAGCAATTGCAGCAAATGGAAAATCAGGTTTCCTGGGAGCCTTAGTAGCCGGATTTGCCGCAGGTCTTATCATCCAGTTATTAAAGAAAATCTTTGATAAACTGCCAAAAGGCCTGGATGGATTGAAACCGGTTCTACTGTATCCGCTGCTTGGTGTACTGTTGATAGGAGCATTGATGACCTTTGTTATCGAACCGCCGGTTGGAGCATTAAATACTGCAATTAATACCGGACTGGCACATATGAATGGCGTAAGCTCTGTATTACTGGGAGCATTGGTAGCAGGAATGATGGCTGTGGATATGGGCGGCCCTGTAAATAAAGCAGCATATGTATTTGGAACTGCATCCATTGCCGCTGGAAACTATAATATTATGGCAGCCGTTATGATTGGCGGTATGGTACCACCAATTGCCATTGCACTTGGAACCTTATTTTTCAAAAATAAATTTACCGCAGAAGAAAGAAAAGCCGGACCGACAAACTTTATCATGGGCTTATCCTTTATCACAGAAGGCGCAATTCCATTTGCAGCAGCGGATCCGCTGCGCGTGATTCCAGCCTGTGTGGTAGGTTCTGCAATTGCAGGAGCAATGTCTATGGCATTTAACTGTACACTGATGGCACCACATGGTGGAATCTTCGTATTCTTGGTAATGGGTAATGCAATCTGGTATCTTTTATCATTGATTGTAGGTTCAGCAGTATCTTGTCTACTTTTGGGATTGTTAAAAAAGAAGATTGTATGATATAATAAGTGATGTACTCACGAATAGTGAGCATAAGCGAGTCAACATACTTGCAAATTAAAACTATGGTATAAAAAACGGGAAAAATATAACTTTTTAGGAGGAAGAACATGAAGGAATTTACTTACACAATCACAGATGAACAGGGAATCCATGCAAGACCGGCAGGGTTACTGGTAAAGGAAGCTGCAGGATTTGCAAGTGCAATTACAATCGAAAAAGATGGTAAGAAAGTAGATGCGAAGAGAATCCTTGGCGTTATGGGTCTGGGTGCTAAGAAAGGTGCAGAAATCACACTTCGTGCTGAAGGGGAAGATGAAGATGCAGCAATTGAAAAATTAAGTGCGTTCTTACAGGAGAATCTGTAAAGTCAGGAAGAATATTTAAGCTGAAGTGCATTTCGGAAAAGGTGTTCACAGCGATGAAAAGGGACCTGTCACTTAGGATAAGTGGCAGGTCCCTTTTATGATGATTTGTATTATTTTAAAATTCCTTAGTTATTTGAGATAAATGTTAATTCATCAGAGGAATAGAATGTCTCATAAGAATCATAATCACGTACTTCAAATTTAATAGAAGCATTGGTTACATCATCAATAGATGTAATATCATCATTTGCTTCAATTGACATAAAGGTACCGGTTCCAGGAAGAAGATATCCATATCCGTAATCATCCTGCATAAAGTCATTGATTGAGAAATCATCGGATTCAGCAACACAGGTTTTATCTGTAGTGTTTTCAATATAGAATACAAATACAAGTGTATCATCCCAACCGGTTGTTGTGCCGACATAATATGCATTGATGCCATTAGAGGAATCTAATGCAACTGCACCCGGAACAGAGGAAATAGAGAATGGAGTATAGGAATCGGAAAGATTGATATCCTGTACAACACCATCATCAATCAAAGTATCATAAGTATCAGAATCATAGAAGCTTACCTGAAGTTTAATATTATCAATGCTGTCAAAACCGGTTAAAGTGAAATCATCAGTAGAAATGCTAAGTTCTTCGTTGCTTTTTTTACCGGCAGCGATGTCACCTGAAATATAACCATACATGGTTACACCATTGATTGCACAATAATCAACACTGATTCCAAGGTCGTTAGAAGTATTGTTTTCAACAGTAACTTTAATTTCCGGAATTACAGAATCATCATAGTAGCTGTATACAATACTGGTAGCTGTAATGGTAACATCATTAGCTGAGTATAATACAACATTATCTAAAGGAACTTCTTTGTCATCGCCATAGCTGTAATCACTGTCATCATAGTCATCACTATCATCTGAATCGGAATCAAAATCAAAGTCATCAAGATCAGATGTGATACCACTGTTGTCAAAAAGTTCTTTTCCGGCATTGCTTAAGGTTTTAGAAACATTGATAACTGCATATACAATAACACCGATAGAAAAGATGGTTGCCAGAATGGAAATGATTAATCCGGCAATTGCTGCACCACGAAGGTCACGGTTCTTACCCATTCCAAGAATGGAAAGAATGATAGCAGCGATACCAAGAATGATTCCGATAATTGGAACAAACCATCCGAAAGGTAAAGCAGCGATACCAAGAATCAGACCAAGGACACCAAAAACACAGGATTTTTTCGGTGCATCACCATTGAGATTGTAGGAAGGTGCTGCATTGTAGCTGTTTCCATTATAGGTGTTTCCATTGTTAAATGCCTGCTGTCCGTAATCTGGCTGATTGTAAGCCGACTGATTATAAGCGTTCTGATTAAAGCTGTTTGGATTATAATCGGTCTGGTTGAATGCCTGCTGCTGATTTGCATTTGGTGCATCATAGGTCTGAGGACCATTTTCCGGCTGGTTGTAAGTCTGCTGCTCAGGAGCCGGCTGACCATAGTTCATCTGAGCATTGTTGTCTGGGTTTGGAGTTCCGGCAGGTTCATTCCCGGAAAAACCATTTGGATTGTCGTTTACATTTTCACCATTTAAATTATACATAACTTTCTCCTTTTCCTATATTATGTGAATGGTTGCACTCTATTAAGGTATCATATTAAAGTCAGCTTGACAATGTTTTTCTTTTTTTTGCATGATTTTGCAAAAAAAATAGAAAAAATTTTATAAAAATACATTGACATCATCGCTTTACAGTGATAAACTAAGCTCAATTAATGAACTGAATAAATAAAATCAGTGAGCAAAAGTAGTACGGTAAATGATTTCTTTACAGAGAGCCGGCGTTGGTGGAAGCCGGTAAGATAGTTTATTCGGAATGGATTTGTCAGATGCAAAGTGAACAATAGTAGCGGATGCCGTTTTCCCACGTTACAGGGACGAGGATATCGAAGGAGACTTCTGTATCCAAGAGGTTATGTTTGAATTAGTGGCGGATATTTTCTAATTGAAAATATCCGCTTTTTTAATTACTTACAGGTAAAAAGCAGACATAGCGAAGATGGGTGGCACCACGCGATAAGCGTCCCTGACTGGAAAAGAACATTTTCCGGTCAGGGACTTTTTCTTTGCACGAGCAGCATTTATAAAGCCGGTTTATAGGAGGATGATTATGGTAAGAAACAGAAAAGTATTCAAAAAAACAGTGAGCATTGTCAATGAAAAATCAACAGACATGTACGAAAGTCTGGTAGGAGATAAAAAAGGCTTCCTGTTAGAAAGTTACGATAAGAATTATGACCGCTATACTTTCTTTGGAATGGAGCCGGAAGAAATTGTAACATCAAGAGGAAATGCACTGGTGATTACAAAAGCAGATGGCACAGAGGAAGTAAGAGAAGGAAATCCGCTGGAGCGTCTGAAAGAATACTACAGTGAATTTCATATCGAAAAAGAAGACGAAGAGCTGTCCTTCTCCGGTGGACTGGTTGGAAATCTTGGATATGATTTTGTAAGATATTCTGAAGTGCTTCCGGACAATAACCCGGATGAAATCGGAATCGAAACCATACAGATGATGTTAATGACTTCTTTCCTTATGGTAGACCATGTAGCAGAAACACTGACCGCTGTAGTATTAGAAGAGCCTTCGGAAGAAGGACGAGAGCAGGCAATGGAAAAGGCAGGGCAGATGATAAAGAAAGCCATGGAGAAGAAGGAATGCAAACGGAACTTCTACCATGATGGAAAAATCATTAAGAAGTCGGACAGCATCGAAGAATATGGCGAAAAGGTAGAGAAAATCAAACATTATATCAGAGAAGGCCATGTGTTCCAGACCGTATTGTCACAGCGCTGGACGATTGAAACCAGACAGACCGGTTTTGAATTATATAAGGAATTAAGAGAATTAAATCCTTCTCCGTATCTTTATTATTTTAATTACGGAACCTTTGAAGTAATCGGAAGTTCACCTGAGATGATTGTAAAGAAGCAGGAAAATAAAGTGTTCACCTGTCCGATTGCAGGAACCCGGAAGAGAGGAAAAGATGAAGCAGAAGACAAACGGCTGCGGGATGAACTACTTTCCGATGAAAAAGAGCGGGCAGAACATGTTATGTTAGTAGACCTTGCAAGAAATGATATGGGAAGAATCAGTGAATTTGGAACCGTAAAGGTAACACAGTTTATGGAAGTACAGAATTATTCCCATGTAATGCATATTGTTTCCCAGGTAGAGGGACGCAAGAAAGGAGAATCCCATCCATTAGATTTGGTGGCATCCTTCCTTCCGGCAGGAACCTTAAGCGGAGCACCAAAGATTCGGGCTATGGAAATCATTGATGAATTAGAAAGTGTACGAAGAGGCTTATATGGTGGAGCAACCGGTTATATTGATTTCGGTGGAGACATGGATTTTTGTATTACAATCCGGACCATGGTAAAGAAAGGAAATGAGGTATACCTTCAGGCGGGAGCCGGAATCGTAGCAGATTCCGTACCGGAAAATGAATATTATGAATGCTGCAATAAAGTAATGGCATTGGCAAAGACTTTGGTTGAGGAGGAGAACTTATGATACTGCTGATTGATAACTACGATTCATTTACCTATAACCTGTATCAGTATATAGGAACTTTTACGAAGGATATTATCGTAAAACGAAATGACAAGATTACAATAGAAGAAATCCGCACCATGAACCCGGAACGCATCATTCTTTCTCCGGGACCAAAAGCACCGAAAGATGCCGGCATCTGTATGGATGTGGTGAAGGAATTTTATAAGACAATTCCAATCCTTGGCATCTGCTTAGGACATCAGTGTATCGGGGAAACCTTTGGCGGCGTAGTGAGCTATGCAAAGGAATTATATCATGGAAAACAGTCCCTGATTGCCCATGACGGCACAGGAATCTTTCAGGGAATTGAAAGCCCGATTCAGGTGGCAAGATATCATTCCCTGGCTGTTCAGAAAGATAGTCTTCCGGAGTGCCTTGTGGTAACGGCGGAGACAGAGGATGGCGAAATCATGGCAATGCGCCATAAAGATTATCCGGTAGCTGGATTACAGTTCCATCCGGAATCCATTTATACACAGCATGGGAAGCGTATGATAGAGAATTTCTTAAACGGGAGGATATAGAACATGATATTAGATGAAATTGTTGCAGATAAAAGAGAGCAGCTTTTTCGGGATAAGCAGAAAACAGATCTGACAGTGATGCGGACATTAGCGGAAGAGAAGTTAAGAGAAGAGGCGGCAAAGAAAGAAAAGATAAGAAGCTTTTATCAGAATCTTGCCAAAGATGGACTTTCCATTATCGGAGAATTTAAAAATGCATCCCCAAGCCTTGGAAAGATAGAAAGCAGGATTACATTGGAAGAGCGGATGGAAGATTATACCGCTTCTGTGGATGCGGTATCCTGCCTGACAGAAGAGAAGCATTTCCTTGGAAATACTGATTATTTCCGGAAAGTAAGAAATCTGACTCCGCTTCCAATGTTACGGAAGGATTTCATGATTGAAGAATATCAGTTTTATGAAGCAAAAGCCATTGATGCAGATGCAGTATTACTGATAGCAGCAATCTTAGATGACAAGGAAATGTATGACTTTTATCAGCTGGCAAAGGAATTAAAGTTAGATGTACTGGTGGAAACCCATGATGAATGGGAAATGGAGCGGGCATTGAAGCTGGATGCAGACATCATTGGAATCAACAACCGAAATCTTAAGGATTTTACGATTTCACTGGAACGAACCAAAACACTTTCTAAGATGGTGCCAAAGGATAAACTTTTAATTGCAGAAAGCGGAATTGTAAGAGATGATGATGTGGCATATCTTGCAGATTGCGGTGTCAGTGGATTTTTAATTGGAAGAGCATTTATGGAACATGAAAATCCAAAGGCACTGGCAGCCCACTGGAAACAGGTTTATAAGGAAGCCGCAAAGTAAGGAGAAATGGCATGGCAAAGATTAAGATTTGTGGCATCACAAGAGAATCTGAGACAGAAGTGCTGAACCAGATGCAGGTAGATTATGCAGGCTTTGTGTTCTTTGAAAAAAGCAAACGAAACGTTTCAATAGAGCAGGCAAAAGAAATTAAGAAACATTTGAAGCCTTCTATTAAAACTGTAGCAGTTACCGTAAATCCGGCACTGGATTTGATAGATGAAATCATAGAAGCAGGTTTTGATATTCTGCAGATTCATAAGATGCAGGAATTTCCTGAAAATCTTAAAATTCCGGTCTGGGTAGCATGTCAGGTGCGAAGCAGGGAAGAAGCGGAAGAAATAAATGTTCCGGATGGTATTTCCGGCATTTTATTAGACGCACCGGAATTTGGCAGTGGAAAGACTTTTTCCTGGCAGGATTTTCCAATGAAAAAAAGAAGGGAATGGCAGGAAAGAAGGATACCATTTATTTTAGCCGGCGGCTTAAGCAGTGAAAATGTAGAAGAAGGTATCCGGTTATTTGAACCTGATGTAGTAGATGTCAGTTCTTCGGTAGAAGGAGAACATGGAAAAGATCATAAAAAAGTAGAAGCATTTGTAAGAAAGGTGAGAGAACATGAATAAGAAGAGTTATTATGGAGCATTTGGTGGACAGTATGTAGCAGAATCATTGATGAATACTTTAAAAGAGTTGGATGATGCTTTTGAAAAGTATACAAAGGATGAAGAATTTTTAAAGGAAGTGGACTATTATCTTAAACAATATGTAGGAAGAGAGACACCACTTTATTTTGCCAGCCGTCTGAGTGAGGCTTATGGAACTAAGATTTATTTAAAAAGAGAGGATTTAAACCATACCGGAGCCCATAAGATTAACAACGTAATCGGTCAGATTCTTCTGGCAAAGAGAATGGGAAAAACCAAGGTAATCGCAGAAACCGGAGCCGGTCAGCATGGTGTGGCAACTGCAACCGGAGCAGCTCTTTTTAATATGGAATGTACCGTATATATGGGAGCAGAGGATATGAAACGTCAGTCGCTGAATGTAATGCGTATGGAAATGCTGGGAGCTAAAGTAGTGCCGGTTACATCCGGAAGTAATACCTTAAAGGATGCTACGAATGAGGCAATTCGTACCTGGGCAAAAACCGCAGAGGATACCTTTTATGTAATCGGTTCCGCTGTTGGACCGTATCCTTATCCGAAGATGGTAAAATATTTCCAGAGCGTCATCAGCAAAGAAGCAAAGAAACAGATTTTAGAGCAGGAAGGAAGACTGCCGGATGTGGTTATGGCATGTGTTGGCGGAGGTTCTAATTCTATCGGAATGTTTGCAGATTTTATTGAAGAAAAGGACGTAAAACTGATTGGTGTGGAAGCTGCCGGAAAGGGAATTGAAACAGGAGAACATGCCAGTGCCATGGCATTGGGCGAGCCTGGCGTATTACATGGTATGCGTTCCTATTTATTACAGGATGAGGATGGAAATGTGCAGCTTGCCCATTCCATTTCCGCAGGACTGGATTATCCGGGTGTTGGACCGGAGCATGCCTATCTTAAGGACAGCGGCAGAGCAGAATATGTTGCAATCAAGGATGATGAAGCCATGGATGCATTAATGGAGCTTTGTAAATTAGAGGGTATCATACCGGCAATCGAAAGTGCCCATGCAGTGGCATATGCAAAGAAGCAGGCGAAGAAAATGAAACCGGATGATATTATGGTGGTTTGTCTTTCCGGAAGAGGCGACAAGGATGTAAATACAATTGCAGATTATCTTGCAGGAAAGGGTTATTTAAACTAGGAGGTGCAGCATGAACAGAATCGAAGAAAAATTAGCACAGTTAAAAGAACAGAACAAAAAAGCATTTATTACATATATGACAGCAGGAATGCCGGACTTTGATAAAATGCAGGAGATTATCCGCACTCAGGAGCAGGCGGGAACAGACATCATCGAGCTGGGAATTCCATTTTCAGACCCGGTAGCAGACGGCCCGGTTATTCAGGATGCTTCCTATCATGCCATCTTAAAAGGTGTGAATTTAAAGAAAGTATTAGAAGCCATGAAAAAGCTTCGCAGTGCAAAAATTGAGATTCCAATCGTATTTATGATGTATTACAATACCATATTTCACTATGGTGTGGAAGCCTTTGTGGATGCTTGTATCGAAAGCGGAGTAGACGGACTGATTATTCCGGATCTGCCATTAGAGGAACAGGATGAGATAAAGGAATTTTTACAGAAGGAAAATGCACCGATTCTTATCCAGCTGGTATCTCCGGTTTCGAAAGACAGAATCCCTGAGATTTTAAAGGATGCAAGAGGATTTGTTTACTGCGTATCTTCCATGGGTGTAACCGGACAGGAAGCAACCTTCCATAAGAGTGTAATTGATTATCTGGGCAGTGTAAAAGAAGTATCAAAGATTCCTGTTATGATGGGCTTTGGTATCCGTACTGCAGAGGATGTTGCACCGATGAAAAATATTATCGACGGAGCAATCGTAGGCTCACATTTCATCAGACTGATGAAAGAAAATGATTATGATTTACAGGCAATTGGAACTTATTGTGGCAAATTTAAAAAGGAACTGAATCAGTAAAGGAGGAATTTGCGATGAAAGAATATATTGAACTGGTTGCAGAAGGAAAAGATTTAACAGAAGAACAGGCAAAAGCAGCAATGGAAATCTTATTAAGCGGGGAAGCATCCCAGGCTCAGATTGGTGCTTTTTTAATGGGACTTCGTATGAAAGGTGAGACCTTAGATGAATTAACCGGGTTTGCAAGGGTGCTTCGGGATAAGGCAGATACTATTTCTCCGAAGGTTTCTAATTATGTGGATCTGGTTGGAACCGGTGGAGACTGTACTTATACTTTTAATGTGTCTACAACTTCTGCATTTGTCGTTGCAGCAGCCGGACTCCCGGTAGCAAAGCATGGCAATCGTTCCATTTCTTCAAAGAGCGGAGCCGGTGATGTATTAGAGGCACTGGGCGTAAATATTATGGCAGAGCCTGCAAAAGTAGAAGCCTGCGTGGAAAAAGCCGGAATCGGATTTATGTTTGCACAGCTCTTTAACAAATCCATGAAATATGTAGGCCAGGCAAGAAAGGAAATGGGTGTGCGTACTGTGTTCAATATTTTAGGACCTCTTGCCAATCCTTCCAGAGCAAAAAGTATGGTGGTAGGTGTCTATGATGCAGCCCTGACAGAAAAAATTGCCCTTGCCATGAGCAGGCTTGGCGTTGAACGTGCCTTTGTAGTAAGCGGCAAAGACAATATGGATGAAATCACAACCACAACCGAGACCGTAATATCTGAAATCAAGGACGGGAAAGTAAATACATTTACCATAACACCGGAGCAGTTTGGTTTAAAGCGTGCTTCCTTAGAAGAACTGCGTGGTGGCGATGGAACAGAAAACGCCGTTATCACAAAGAAAATTCTCTCCGGAGAAGAAAAAGGCGCAAAACGCGACATCGTATTACTGAATGCCGGTGCAACCCTGTATGTTGGTGGAGCAGCATCCACCATTGAAGATGGAATCACCCTTGCAAAAGAAGCAATCGACAGTGGAAAAGCAGCAGGGAAGTTAGCGGAGCTGGTGAAGGTATCAAACGAAGCGTAGAAGAAACAAAACACTGAAAAAACAGATGAGTAACAGAAGCGAAAAACTTCGGAAATCGAAGTGATGTAAAGCACATAGTATTGTTAATTGTCAACCATATGCAAAATACAAGTTGACAATTGGGCGGCGCATACCATATAATACCCTATGGATAAAAATCTATAGGGTATTTTTGATGGGTGATTGAAAAATAAATATAGTATTCTTTTTAAATTTTGCATATTCAAAGGATATTGGCTTTTGATTGATATGAAATGCCGGAAGTTCTTAGGTGCATGTTTTTCTTGCATAGAAACTGTCTTTCCGTTTCTTTAACCGGATATCGGAACTGTCCGTTGGGTACGGATGCTGTATGATACCTGCAAGGGGCACTAAGAATTTCGGATAAAATATCACAATATCCGGCAACCGGTGCAAATTCGCATCCGTGCTCATATGCACCTCGCTGGCACGTCCATGTGCCAGCGTTGCCTGAAACAGACGAAATTCTAAGTGCCCCTAACAGTTACATAAATGCATCCGCACTTCAACGAACAGTTCTGATATCCTGTTAAACATTGGAAAGACGGTTTTAATAAAAAAAGAAAAACATGCATCTTAGAACTTCGGTATTTCAGAGCAGAAAAGCCAATATCCTTTGAATAGTTAAATTTACTGAAAATATATTTATTTTTCAATCACCCAATAACAACAAACGTTAGGAGAAAATTATGCAGAACACAACAACAGAAAAAAGAAAAATCACAACCCAGCAGATGGCACTGGTAGCAATCATGACAGCACTGACCTGTATCCTGGCACCATTTTCATTGCCGATTGGTCCGGTACCAATTTCCCTTACCAATCTGGTTATTTACTTCTCATTGTATTTACTGGGTTGGAAGCTTGGAACGTTAAGCTACGTCATTTACCTTCTGATTGGACTGGTTGGTGTACCGGTATTTTCAGGATTTACCGCAGGACCGGCGAAACTTTTTGGCCCGACCGGTGGATATTTAATCGGATTTATTCCAATGGCAATCATTGCCGGTATTGTAATTGATAAATATACTGAGAAATGGCTCTTGTGTCTGCTGGCAATGATTGTTGGAACGATTGTCTGCTATGCGTTAGGAACAGCATGGCTTGCTTATGAAGCAAAGATGGACATGATGGCAGCATTATGGGCTGGTGTAATTCCTTTTATTCCTGGTGACCTGGTGAAAATGGCACTGGCAATTTTAATTGCACCAAAAATCAGAGCTCAGGTATGCAGGGCAAGATAATTTTTCATAGTCTTTAGAGCAGTTTTTTCCAGACGGCTGACCTGAGCCTGGGAAATATGAATCTCATCAGCAATCTCCATCTGGGTTTTACCTTCAAAGAACCGCAGCTTAACGATATGATTTTCTCTGTCGTTGAGCCGGTTCATTGCATCGGAGAGGGCAAGCCCTTCCACCCAGTTATCTTCTTTATTCTTTTTATCACTAATCTGATCCATCACATAGAGTGTATCACCACCATCCGTATAGACCGGGTCATAAAGACTGACCGGACTTTGAATGGCATCTAGGGCATAGACGATTTCTTCTTTGGTAAGTCCGGCTTCTTTTGCAATTTCCTGTAAAGTAGGCTCCTGCATGGAATTTTTCATCAGGATTTCTTTGGCATGAATGGCTTTATAGGCAGTATCCCGCAGGGAACGGCTGACACGGATGCTGTTGTTATCCCGTAGATAGCGGCGGATTTCGCCAATAATCATAGGGACGGCATAGGTGGAAAATTTTACCCCCAGTGTATCATCAAAATTGTCAATGGACTTAATCAGTCCGATACATCCAATCTGAAAGAGGTCATCAATATTTTCCTGATTTCCGGAAAAACGTTTAATCACACTTAAGACCAGACGAAGATTTCCTTTGATATATGTTTCCCTTGCAGTCATATCCCCCTGTTTGATTCTGGCAAATAGAGCAGCCTTTTCTTCTTCCTTTAGGATTGGAAGCTTTGCGGTATTTACGCCGCAGATTTCAACTTTGTAGACGGACATGATGCGTACCTCCGGGTTAAAATGTTTTTGCAGCCATTGGCTGATACAGAAAGGATGTCCTTATTTACATAAAAATATGCCGGAAACAATAAAAATTTAATAATTTTTCATCTTGAAAAACGAATGGGTGAAAGCTATGATATACATAAAGAAAAAAATGGAAGTGGAATAATATGCAGGATGCAATAGATAAGAGAAATGAAAGAGAGCGAATTGCTCATAGTATTGTGAAACGCTGGAATGTTCATTACATGTCGGAAGAAGAGATTTTAGCCGCACGCAAGAAACAGCAGGATGAACAGCAGGCACAGGAGATTCTTGATCGTCTTGCAAGAGTGGCTGCAGAGGAAGAAGAAAAAAAGCAGCGTGAGATTGATGCGGCAGTAAGGCAGAAGATTGAGGAAGAAAGAGCACGTTTACAGAAAGAAGAAGCAGATGAAACGATTTCAGATGATAAGTTATCTGCTATTTTAGGAGAAAAGAGTCCTGAACGAAAAGAAACACCGCAGGCAGCGGAAGTGTCACAGGAGGTGGAAACACCGCAGGTGGTGGAGAAACAGACAGACAGTGGAGAACAAGTGTCTGAGGTCATAGAAGCGACCGTTGAAACAGAACAGGAATAAGTCGGGTTCTAACGGACAATATCTCATTCATATATTGTAATAAGAAGTGAAACTGGAGCATAAGTATGGATGATGCCTTGCTGTTACAGAAGTATCATGGATTAGGAAATGATTATCTTGTACTTGACCCGAATAAGAATAAGATACATTTATTGGAACGTCATATTGTAAAGCTGTGCAGAAGAAATATTGGCGCAGGAGCTGATGGCATTTTATATGGACCGATATGGCAGGATGAGAAGCTTTATGTAAAGATATTAAACCCGGATGGAAGTGAAGCAGAGCGCAGCGGAAATGGTGTTCGGATTTTTGCAAAATATTTATTAGATGCCGGATATATCAGACACAGACCGTTTAGCCTTTATACCAAGGCAGGCGAAGTAAGGATTGATTTTTTAAATGAAGACGGAAGTCTTATGAAAGTAAATATGGGAATACCACAATTTACCGGAGGGGTACTTGCTTATGTAGGTACGCCTCCGGAAATTATAAACAGGCCTCTGGTTTTTCATGGCCATCCTTACCGGGCAACCTGTGTTTCCATGGGAAATCCGAACTGCGTGATTCATTTAGATGAAATCAGTAAAGAAAAGGCAATGGAATTAGGACCTTATGTGGAAAATGCATCTTATTTTCCAAACCGGATTAATATGCAGCTTTGTAAAGTAATGGATAGAGGTCATATCCGGGTGGAAATCTATGAGCGGGGAGCCGGATATACCTTAGCTTCCGGAACCGGAGCCTGTGCAGCAGCGGCAGCATCCCATAAGCTGGGACTGGTGGATGACAGAATTGAAGTCACGATGCCGGGTGGGCAGTTACTGATAGAAATCGGAGAGGATGGCAGCGTGTTCCTTACCGGAGAGGTGCAGAAAATCGGAACAATTCTGATGGCAGAACACTTTCTGGCGTAGTTGACAACTGCTTGCCTTTGAGTATAAAATGGAAAAATAGAATGCTCAGAAAGGAACATGAGAAAGAATGAGAAAGATACTGGATTTAATAACAGATGAGATGGTGAAAGCATTTGAAGCAGCCGGACTTGATGCAAAATATGCAAAAGTAACTGTTTCAAACAGACCGGACTTATGTGAATATCAGTGCAACGGCGCTATGGCTGCTGCAAAAGAATATAAGAAAGCACCGATTATGATTGCGGAGGAAGTAGTAGCACAGCTTAAGGATAACGCAATGTTTGAATCCGTAGAAGCTGTAAAACCTGGCTTCCTTAACTTAAAGCTGAATAATGAATTTGTGGCTTCCTATATCAGTAAGATGCAGGAGGATACAGAGCGTTTAGGCTGTGATAAGGTGGAAAATCCAAAGACCATCATGATTGACTATGGCGGACCAAACGTTGCAAAACCACTTCATGTAGGACATTTACGTTCTGCTATTATCGGTGAAAGCATCAAACGTATTGGTAAATTCATGGGACACAATATGATTGGTGATGTGCATCTGGGTGACTGGGGTCTTCAGATGGGACTGATTATTACTGAGTTAAAGCTCCGTAAACCGGAACTTTGCTATTTTGATGAAAATTATGAGGGAGAATATCCGGTTGAGCCTCCATTTACCATTTCCGAGCTGGAAGAAATTTATCCGACAGCCAGCGGAAAATCCAAAGAGGATGCAGCTTATAAAGAAGCTGCCATGCAGGCAACCTATGAACTGCAGCATGGAAGAAGAGGCTATCAGGCATTACTTTCCCATATTTTAAATGTATCTGTAACGGATTTAAAGAAGAATTATGCTAATTTAAATGTATCTTTTGAATTATGGAAGGGTGAGTCTGACGCACAGCCATATATCCCGGACATGGTACAGAAGATGAAGGATGACGGTTATGCATATATCAGTGATGGTGCACTGGTAGTAGATGTCAAAGAAGAGACTGATACGAAAGAGATCCCGCCATGTATGATTTTAAAATCCGATGGGGCTTCTCTTTATAACACAACAGACCTTGCGACGATTGTATGGCGTATGAAAGACTATCATCCGGATAAAATTATCTATGTAGTGGATAAACGTCAGGAGCTGTATTTTACACAGGTGTTCCGTTGTGCCAGAAAGACACATCTTGTGGATGATGATACAGAGCTTCAGTTTTTAGGTTTTGGTACCATGAATGGAAAAGACGGAAAACCATTTAAGACCAGAGAGGGTGGTGTCATGCGGTTAGAGACACTGCTTTCCAGCATCAATGATGAGATGTACCGCAAGATTACAGAGAACCGTACGGTAGAAGAAGCGGAAGCAAAGGCAACCGCAAAAGTAGTTGCACTTTCCGCAGTAAAATACGGAGACTTTTCCAATCAGGCTTCCAAGGATTATATTTTTGATATCGACCGTTTTACTTCATTTGAAGGAAATACAGGTCCATATATTCTTTATACGATTGTCCGGATCAAATCCATTCTGAACAAATATAAAGAAGCAGGAAAAGAAGCAGGAACAGCAGCAATTCTTCCGGCACATTCCGAAAGCGAGAAGGCATTGATGTTAGAGCTGACCCGTTTCAATGCCATGATGGAAAATGCCTACGAAGAGACAGCACCACATAAGGTATGTTCTTATATCTATGACCTGGCAAATGCATTGAATCATTTTTATCATGAGACAAAGATTATGGCAGAAGAAGACGAGGCAGTGCAGGCTTCCTATGTTCGTTTATTAACACTGACCAGGCGGACATTAGAGGTTTGTATCGATGTATTAGGTTTCTCTGCACCAGACAGAATGTAAAGGAAAATATATGATTGACAATAGAATGGGTGCCATCTTTGATTTAGATGGCACTCTTTTAGACTCCATGGGAGTATGGCGGAAAATTGATGAGGATTTTCTTGGCAAAAGAGGATTTGTTGTGCCGGATGATTATCTGGTAGCAATTACTTCAAAGAACTTTGATGCGGCAGCAGAATATACCAAAGAGCGTTTTAATCTGCCGGAGTCCGAAGAAGAGATTATCAAAGAATGGTTTGATATGGCGATTGAAGCTTATACCAATGAAGTAAAGTTGAAAGCCGGTGTTATAGATTACCTGAAGCAATTAAAGGCAGAAGGAATTAAGATTGCAGCAGCAACTTCTTCCGATGAGAGGCTGTTTCGTCCCTGTCTTACCCATTGCGGCATCATGAAATATTTTGATGCATTTACAGTGACGCAGGAAGTGAAGCGGGGAAAAGGATTCCCGGATGTGTACCAGCTTGCAGCAGAAAAGCTTTCTTTGAAACCGGAGCAGTGTGTGGTATATGAAGATATTTTAAAGGGTGTGGAAGGTGCAAAGATGGATGATTTCTATGTGGTAGGTGTGGAAGATATCCATTCCTCCTATGAGAAAAATGAAATCATGCAGCTATCTGACCGCTATATTCTAAGCTTTGAAGAATTATTAGATTAATTCCGTTACACAAAAAACACAGTTTGACCGCATTTTTATCACAAAATCATCGTCTTTTTAACACAACTTTCTCATAAACTTTCTGAGGTAAGATGTTATAAGGAGGAAGAGACGTGATAGAGATTAGTCATTTGACGAAAAAATACGGGACGCATGTAGCGGTAGATGATTTGAATCTTACCATTGAGCCGGGAAGAATATATGGCTTCTTAGGACCAAATGGTGCAGGCAAATCAACTACAATGAACATGATTACCGGATATCTGGGGGCAACAGAGGGAACCATTAAAATCAATGGATTTGATATTTTGGCACAGCCGGAGGATGCAAAGAAATGTATTGGCTATTTGCCGGAGCTGCCACCTTTATACATGGATATGACGGTGGAAGAATATCTTTTGTTTGCAGCAGAACTTAAGAAGATTCCAAAGGAGAAACGGAAACTCTATGTAGAAGATGCCATGGCAACCACAAAGATTACTGATATGAGAGGCAGACTGATTAAAAATCTGTCCAAAGGATACCGGCAGAGAGTCGGACTGGCGCAGGCAGTCTTAGGTTATCCGGAAGTTATTATATTAGATGAGCCTACAGTAGGCTTAGACCCGAAACAGATTATTGAAATCCGTGATCTGATTCAGAGTCTTGGAAAGAAGCATACTGTAATTTTAAGTTCCCATATTCTTTCGGAAGTCCGGGCAGTATGTGATTACATATTTATTATTTCCCATGGAAAATTAGTTGCATCGGAAGAAACAGAAGAACTGGTAGAGCGGATGTCCGGTGGACAGGTAATAGAGCTTAAGTTAAAAGCTGAAGAAGAAAAAATAAAAGAAGTTTTTGCAGATGCAGAACATATTACTGCAGTAGAAACGAAAGAACTGCCGGAGGATGGAGTTACTGAGGTGACTGTAACGGCAGAAAAAAATAAAGATGTCAGAGAAGAGATTTTTCATATTTGTGCAGAAAGTGATATGCCGATTTTGGAAATGATAAACGGTGGTAAATCGCTGGAAGATATCTTTCTTGAACTTACATCAAAGGAGGAAGAATAATGCGTGCAATATGGAAAAGAGAATTAAAATCTTATTTTCAGACGGTGACCGGATGGCTTTTTATTGCAGCAACACTGGCACTGTTTGGCCTTTATTTTTATGTATACAATATGTATTATGGTTCGACAGATATCAGCAGTACTTTATCAGCAGTAACGTTTCTGTTTCTGGTTACTGTGCCGATTCTTACGATGCGTACCCTGGCAGAGGAGCGGAAGAATAAGACAGACCAGCTGATTTTAACTTCGCCGGTATCAGTAGAAAAAGTGGTTCTGGCAAAATATCTCGCCACCGGAACCGTATTTACCATCAGTGTAGCGGTTATGTGTCTGGCACCGTTAATTATGTCAGCATATGGAAACGTTGCTTTTGCAAAGAGCTATGTGGGAGTACTGGGTTTCTGGTTATATGGTATGACCTGTATTGCCATTGGAACCTTTGTATCTTCACTGACAGAAAGTATTGTAATTTCTGCAGTATTAACCTTTGTATTTCTCTTTGTGGGATATCTGATGACCGGAATTACCAATCTGATTTCACAGAATGGAAATATTATTACAAAGATTTTAGGCTGTTATGATTTGACAAAACACATGGATATGCTGATGCAGGGAATTCTTGATGTATCCGGCATTGTATATTATATTTCCATGATTATCCTGTTTTTGTTCCTGACGGTACAGTCCATACAGAAGCGTCGCTGGAGTATGAGCAGTAAGAAATTAAAGCTTGGCGTATTCAGTTCTGCCATGGTTGTGATCGGAATCGTGGTTACAGTCGCAGTAAACCTTGTAGTAAATGCATTGCCATCTTCCATTACATCTATTGATTTGACAGCACAGAAGATGTATTCCATTTCTGATGATACAAAAGAGATTCTTCATAATCTGGATGAGGATGTCACAATTTATGTTCTGGAAGCGGAAGGAAATATGGATGATACTCTTGCAACGACATTAAAGCGTTATGAAGGCGAATCTTCCCATATTTCGGTAGAATATAAAGACCCCTCCGTTTATCCGAATTTTTACCGGGATTATACGGATGATACATCTATCACCAGAAAGAGTCTGATTGTAGAAAGCAGTAAACGTTCCAAAGTAATTAATTACAGCAATATTTATGAGACCAGTATAGATTACAGTACTTATAGCAGCCAGACTACAGGTTATGATGGAGAGGGACAGCTTACCAGTGCCATTTCCTATGTCACATCGGATGAAATGCCGGTTATGTACGAACTGCAGGGACATGGTGAGACAGCATTGAACGGTAATTTTAAAGATGCTATTGAGAAAGCAAATGTCACTTTAAACAGCCTCAACCTGATGCAGGCAGACAGCATTCCGGAAGATGCACAGGCACTTATTATCAATGGACCGACCTCTGATTTTTCATCCGATGATGCGTCAAAAGTAATTGATTATATCAATAAAGGTGGAAAACTTTTTGTAACGCTATCTTATACAGATGCTGATATGAGTAATTTTTATTCGGTTTTAAATGAGTTTGGCATTACTGCAGTAGACGGAATGGTGATGGAGAGCAATACCGGTTCTTATTATCAGGCACCATATTATCTTTTACCAAATGTAGAAAGCAGTGCGCTGACTTCCGGTGTGGATGGCTATGTATTTACACCGTATGCAGTAGGTCTTACCTATAATACCGATACCGAAAATGTAACCTATACACCTTTACTTACCACTTCGGATGCAGCGTACAGTAAGACAGATGCTACAAGCTCCTTAGAGCAGACGGAGGATGATATTGCAGGACCGTTTACGGTAGGATTAAAGGCGGAAAAAACCATGGATGATACAATCGCAGATATTCTTGTATATTCTTCCATGAGTATGTTTACGGATGATGCAGACAGTATGGTATCCGGAAATAATTTATCCGTATTTTCAAAATCCATTGCAAGCTATATTCCGGAAGACAGCAGTTCAGCAGTTGTGATTCCGGTCAAAGAATATGACAGCGGTACCCTGACCGTACCGGCTTCGGTTGTCATTGCATCAGCTGTAATCGGCATTGCAGTAATTCCGTTATTGCTTCTTGCAATCGGTATCGTAATCTGGATGAGAAGGAGAAAGAAGTAATGAAGAAACAGAAAAAACAGTTGATTGCTTTATGCATCCTGCTTCTTATCTGTATTGTTGCATGGGTTAGCCTGACGAAGTGGAATAAAAGCCAGGAACAGAAAAAACAGGAAGAGGAAGAAGCATCCAAAGTTATGGTGACAGACATTTCAACAGAAGATGTAAAAGCATTTTCTTATCAGTATAATAATGAGACACTGTCTTTTGTAAAAGAAGATGACACCTGGTATTATGAGGCAGATAAAAGCATTGCATTAGACCAGGATGCCGTGGAAACATTGGTTACCACCGCAGCACAGTTTACAGCAGACCAGGAAATCAGGGATTATGAGGACTTGTCAGAGTATGGACTTGAAACGCCGTCAAATACCATTACACTGACGACAGGGGATGGAACAACAACACTTCTGATTGGAAATAAAAATGACATGCTGAGCCAGTATTATGTAAAGACGGATCAGTCTGACAGTATTTATCTGGCAGGAAGTGCAGTATATACCACTTATCAGAAAGGAATCGCGGATTTGACTGCAGCAGAAAGCACAACCGAAATTGCGGAATAAAAGGATTGACAAGTAAAATATCCATTGGTAAAATATATGAGAAAGTGTGGAAGAGAAATAGTAATCATTGGAAGCCTTCAGAGAGAAAACGGCAGGTGAGAGTTTTTGACGGAAGATGATGAACCGGTCTTGGAGCTGCATATCCAAGCAGAAGTGAAGGTATGTCGGGTTCTCCCGTTACAGAGAGAAGGCATAAGAAGATGTGCCGGAGTGCAGGAGCAGTCCTGAATTTAGGTGGTACCACGGATGAAACATTCGCCCTAAGCTAAATCATAGCTTAGGGCTTTTATATTGCTTTAAGCAGATGAGTCGCAAGAATAGAAAAAGGAGATAAGAAAATGAAACTGGAAAAATTAGTTGGTGACCGGTTTAAAGAGAGACCGGCAGATTGTGTGATTGACAGTCATGCACTTATGGTAAAAGGTGGATACATCAAATATGTGGCAAATGGTATCTATTCTTCATTCCTGCCATTAAAGAGAATTACACGTAAGATTGAGCAGATTCTTCGTGAAGAGATGGACAAGGTAGATGGACAGGAAGTACAGTTCCCGGTTGTTATGCCTGCATCTATCTGGGAAGAATCCGGAAGATATGAAAGCATCGGAGACGAGCTGCTTCGTTTTACAGACAGAAACGGTGCCAAGATGGTACTTGGTATGACCCACGAAGAAGCAGCCGTGCAGCTGGTTCGTGAGTATGCACAGAGCTATACCAAATATCCTTTTATGATTTATCAGATTCAGACCAAATTCCGTGATGAAGCAAGACCTCGTGCCGGATTAATCCGTGTGAGAGAATTTACCATGAAGGATGCATATTCCTTCCATACCAGCCAGGAAGATTTGGAGCAGTATTATCAGAGAGTACACAAGGCATATGAGCGTATTTTTGAAAGAGCCGGTATTCCGGAAGTAGTATCCGTTGCATCTGATTCCGGCATGATGGGTGGAAGTCTTTCCCATGAGTTCATGCTTCTTACTCCGATTGGAGAAGATTCCATTGTACTTTGTGATGATTGTGGATACAAAGCAAATATGGAAGCTGCAGAAAATATTTCTGACATTCCAAGAGCCGCAGAATCAGCAGAACTGGAAAAGGTTCATACACCAAATATCCATACCATTGAAGATATCTGTGAATTCTTTGGTGATAAGACAAACAACTCCTGTAAAGCAGTTGTTTATCAGAAAAATTCAGATGACAGCTATGTGGTTGTATTTATCCGTGGCGATCTGGAAATCAATGAGACCAAGCTTGTTAATTATCTTGGTGATCAGATTCATGCTGCTGTTATTACAGAAGAGTGCGGATTAAATGCAGGCTATATCGGACCGGTTGGCTTACATATCAATGCACCTCATGTGGTTTTATATGATAAGTCTCTGGAAGGAAGAAATAACTTATCCTGCGGAGCAAATGAAGAGGAATACCACTTCAAAGGACTTGATATGGAGCGTGATGTAAAAGACGCAGAATATCATGATTTTGCTAAGGTATACGAAGGTGGAATCTGCCCGAAATGTGGTAAGAAGACCGTCCGTATTTCTAAAGGTATTGAAGTGGGAAATATCTTCCAGCTCGGAACCAAATATACCAAGTCCATGAAGATGACTTATGTAGATAAAGATGGTGAGAGACAGACTCCAATCATGGGCTGCTATGGAATCGGTGTCGGAAGACTTGCTGCTGCTGTATGTGAAGCCCATCATGATGAGTATGGTCCAATCTGGCCAAAAGAAATTGCTCCATGGCAGGTCCACCTTTGCGCAGTAAGACCGGACAATGAAGAAGTAAAGGCTTTTGCTGATGATTTATATGAGAAAATGCAGAATGCCGGTATTGAAGTTATCTATGATGACCGTACCGTAAGTGCCGGCGTTATGTTTGCCGATGCAGACCTTCTTGGAATTCCACTTCGTGTTATCGTAAGTCCTAGAAATATGAAACAGGGAATCGTTGAAGTGACATCCCGTGATAAGACCTTAAAGGAACAGGTTCCGGTAGAAAACGTATTTGAAGAAATTCAGAAGTACTTATAAGAAGAGATTAAAAATAGCATATAGTGAATGATATGAGAAGAACTCCTGCCGGTTGGAAAACAATCAGCAGAAGTTCTTTTTATGCGAGTAGCGAGAAAAATCGCATGCCTGCATGCAGATTTGGCGAGCACCGCGATAACTCGAGAAACTCGCAAAGCGTGTTTTTCGTAGTTAGTGCGTCTGTTTATTGATATAGCTTGTCTTAAATTTTGAATACATAATCTTCTGGCTGCGGTACAGTCCGTAATAGCCGGAGAGCATATAGCTGAATGCAATCGCAAGAAGCAGGAATGGCATTGCAGCGAAACCGAACATTTCAAAGCTGATCAGCAAAGAAGTAATCGGGCTGTTGGTGACACCACAGAAAATGGCGGCCATACCGATGGCGGCACATAAGGTTGGGGAGAAACCGGTCAACGTTCCAAAGAGACAGCCGAAGCTTGCACCGATAAAGAAAGTAGGAACAATTTCGCCACCTTTAAAGCCGGCACCAAGGGTCAGGGCGGTAAAAATGATTTTTAAAAGAAAAGCTTCCGGAGCCACTGTGCCGTCAAAACATTTGGAAATAATATTAACGCCGGTTCCATTGTAATCCTGATTACCTACCAGAAGGGTGAGGAGAATAATGATGCAGCCGCCTGCCGCAGCACGAAGGTAAGGATTTTTGATAAATTTACGGTAAATGGCTTCACTGTAATGTAAGGAAATACAGAACAGGATACTGACCAATGCACATAAAACGGCAAGAATCGTTACGGTAACTGCAGAAGAAATTCCAAATTCCGGAATGTCTAAAATAGCAAAGGACGGCGGCGCAATCTGAAAGTGTAATGCCAGACCATGTGCTACTAAAGCAGAGATAACGCATGGCACTAATGCAGAATAGTGCATGATGCCGACACTGACTACTTCCAGCGGAAAAATAGCGGCAGCCATCGGTGTTCCGAATAAGGCGGAAAAAGCAGCACTCATGCCGCACATAATCATAATATGTTTATCTTTTTCATCAAAACGGAAAAGTCTTCCGAGAGAATTTCCGATGCTTCCGCCAAGCTGAAGTGCTGCACCTTCCCGGCCGGCAGAACCACCAAAGAGGTGTGTGATTAAGGTGGAGATAAAAATAAGCGGAGCCATACGCAGTGGAATTTCATCCCCGGAATGGATGGCGGAAAGCACCAGGTTGGTTCCAGTATCCTTTTCATCATGGAGAAGATGATAGAGCAGTATAATCATGATTCCACCCAGCGGAAGAAAGAAGATGAGCCATGGATAAGCAGTTCTTGTATCGGTGACCCATGTCATGCCAAAGTAAAAGGCAATTCCCACCATACCGATGAGAAGACCGGACAGAATAGAAAAAATAATCCATTTTATGGCGGTACGCAGACGGCGTAGATTGTGTTTGATTTTATGTATCACAAGTTCTTTGGTAACTGGTTCATTCATGATGTAGTAACTCCTTTTTATATAAAGTAAATATTATAAGCAGAAATTGTTTGTATTTTTTGAAAAATATATATTCTATAAGAAATAGTAGCATTCTGGAAATAAATTTACAAGATGAATGAAGAGATAAATGAAGAGAATTTTATTTGCAAAAAATAACCGGGGTGACTATAATAAGTGAAGGCTTTCTATAAAATCTGGAAATCACAGGCAATGGAGGAAGAAAGATGGAATCAGAAATCAGGATACGCCGGCAGATGATAGAGATTGGAAAAAGAATTTATCAGAGCGGAATGGTAGCTGCCAATGATGGTAATCTTTCTGTGCGTATATCAGAGAATGAAATTTTGTGTACGCCAACCGGAATATCCAAAGGATATATGACGGAAGAATGTTTATGTAAGATAAATCTGCAGGGAGAAGTCTTATCCTGTCAGGATGGGTTCCGCCCGTCTTCTGAAATGAAGATGCATTTGAAAGTATATGAAAAACGTCCGGATGTAAGAGCAGTTGTACATGCGCATCCGCCATATGCCACAACCTTTGCGATTGGCGGTCAGGCATTAAATCGTGCAATCATATCAGAATCCATTGTAAGTCTTGGCTGTGTGCCGGTAGCAGAATATGGTCTGCCGTCTACGCAGGAAATACCGGATGCCATTGCACCATATCTTGACTATTTTGATGCGTTGCTCTTAGCACATCATGGGGCACTGACTTATGGAAAGGACCTGACGGAAGCTTATTACCGGATGGAGTCGGTAGAATTATATGCAAGACTTCTTTACCAGAGTAAAATGATGGAAATGGACCGGGAGCTGGATGCAGATACGGTACACAAATTATGTCTGATGCGGGAAAAGGCAGGAATGAAGAATCCGGAAACAGTCTGTAGCAGTAAGAAATTATTATTTGAAAGCTGCCATGAGTGTATCCGCAGGAAAAATCTTTTGCCAGATGGATAGAAAAGAAAACGTTTGGCAGAAGGCAGCATTTTATAAGCAAGAAAAAGTTATTACAGAGAATAGCAGGAAACAGAAAAAGGAGATTAGAAGATGACAATAGAAGAAAGAGTAAAATTAGCAGAAGAAAAACACCACAGCGGATATAACTGTGCACAGGCAGTATTATGCAGTTACAGTGATAAGCTGGGTATTGATGAAGAAACTTTATTCCGTCTGTCGGAAGGATTTGGCGCAGGGATGGCAGATATGCAGGGAACCTGTGGTGCAGCAACCGGAATGTATATGATTGCAGGAGCACTGGGAAGCTCGGGAGCAATTGAAAAGGGCATGACCAAAGGCAGAACATATCAGACGGTAAAGGGACTGACAGCAGCATTTGATGAAAAAAACGGCTCTCATATCTGTAAAGAATTGAAAGGAATTGAAACCGGAAAGGTTTTGCGGAGCTGCGATGGCTGTATTGAAGATGCAGTCCGTATTGCAGAGCGCTTGTTTTCATAGAAAAAACACAATTTCATGGTAAAAGTGCACAAAAATGGAATGCCAAAATTATATAAGTGTACAAAATGTTAAAAACCCCATTGCTATTTTTGAGTAATGGGGTTATATTATATATATCCACTGAAAACGTTACCGAGAACGTAACCAACTAGGTTTCAGACAAGTCGGTATACAGATTGGGAAAGAGGTTTTCAGGAAGGATAGCATATTATATTTTAGGAGGATGTACTATGAAAAGAAAATTAGTATCTCTTATGTTAGTTGTATCTATGACAGCAGCTATGGTTGCTGGATGTGGAAGCGACGACAAGAAAACAGCTGACAATAATGCAGCAGGAACAGAGAAGACAGATGACAGCAAAGAAGCAGCAAGTGGTTCTGTTTACTACTTGAACTTCAAACCAGAACAGGATCAGCAGTGGCAGGATCTTGCAAAAGCTTATACAGATGAGACTGGTGTTCCAGTTGAAGTTGTTACAGCAGCATCTGGTACATATGAAGAGACTTTAAAGTCTGAGATAGCTAAATCTGATGCACCTACACTTTTCCAGGTAAACGGACCGGTTGGTCTTGCAGCATGGAAAGATTACTGCGCAGACTTATCAGGAACAGATGTTTATTCACATGTTAAGAGTGATGACTTTGTACTGAAAGATGGAGACGAAGTAAAAGGTATCGCATATGTACTTGAGACTTATGGTCTTATTTACAACAAAACCGTATTAAACGCATATTGCGGAATGGACGGAGCTAAAGTTACTTCTATTGATGAAATCAACAGCTTCGCAAAATTAAAAGAAGTAGCAGATGATATTCAGTCAAGACTTGCAGAAGTAAGTGAAGCAGCTGGTCCTGAATATGACCTTAAGGGTGCATTTACTTCAGCTGGTATGGATTCATCCTCTGACTGGAGATTCAAAACCCATTTAGCAAACCTTCCAATCTACTATGAATACAAAGCAGATGGAATCGAATCTACAGATGCTATCAAAGGAACTTACCTTGATAACTACAAACAGATCTGGGATTTATACACAACAGATTCTACTTGCGAAGGCTCTATGTTAGCAAGCAAGACTGGTGATGATGCAACAGCTGAATTTGGCTTAGGCGAAGCTGTATTCTATCAGAATGGTACATGGGCATACAATGATATTATCAATGCTGGTGTATTAACAGATGATGACCTTGGAATGATGCCTATCTACATCGGAGTTGATGGAGAAGAGAATCAGGGACTTTGTACAGGATCTGAGAACTACTGGTGTATTAATGCTAATGCTTCTGAAGAAAACATCAAAGCAACAGAAGATTTCTTGAACTGGGTTATTACAAGTGACACAGGACGTGACGTTGTTGCTAACCAGATGGGCTTCACAACACCATTTGATACATTTGATGATGGATATCAGGCAAGCAATGCATTCATGGATGCAGTTAACCAGTCCATTGCAGATGGTAAGAATTCTGTAGCTTGGTGCTTTACAACAATGCCTTCTGAGGCTTGGAAAGATGGCGTAGGTTCTGCATTAACAGCTTATGCTGCTGGAACAGGTTCCTGGGATGATGTTGTAACTGCATTCGTTGATGGCTGGGCTTCTGAGTACGCAGCAGCAAACGAGTAAGACTTATCACATATAATCAGAACAATATGTGAAAAAAAGGGCGGGCGGATATCGCCTGCCCTTTATAAAAGGGAAAGGAAAAATATTATGAACAAATCAATTAAAAAATATTTTCCTCTTTTTGCACTTCCAACGTTAGTTGCATTTACAATTGGTTTTATAATTCCTTTTGCTATGGGTATCTATCTTTCTTTTTGTAAATTCACAACTGTTACGGATGCAAAGTTTGTAGGACTATCTAATTATACCAAAATCTTTGGAGATGAGACATTTGTTCACTCGTTATGGTATACAGCACTCTTTACAATTGTTTCCGTGCTTGCCATTAACTTTTTTGCATTCGTAATTGCGATGCTTTTAACAAAGGGTATTAGAGGAACAAATGCGTTCCGTACCATTTTCTTCATGCCGAACCTGATTGGTGGTATTGTATTAGGATATATCTGGCAGTTGATTTTCAATGGTATTCTCGCAAATTACAGCAGAACATTGGCATATAATGAAAAATATGGTTTCTGGGGTATGATTATCCTGATGTGCTGGCAGCAGATAGGTTATATGATGATTATCTATATCGCGGGTATCCAGAATATTCCTGGAGATTTGATTGAAGCTGCAGAAATCGATGGGGCAACTTCCTGGCAGGTACTTAAAAATGTAACCTTACCGATGGTAATGCCATCCATTACCGTATGTACATTTTTAACACTGACCAACGGATTTAAATTATTCGACCAGAACTTAGCATTGACAGCAGGTGAACCTGCAAAGAAATCACAGCTTTTAGCATTGAACATCTATGATACTTTCTATGGTAGAAACGGATGGGAAGGCGTTGGTCAGGCAAAAGCAGTTGTATTCTTTATCCTGGTAGCAATAATTGCACTTGGACAGAACTATCTGACCAGACGTAAGGAGGTGCAGCAGTAATGAGTAATGTAAGAAAAGCAAAACATGGCTGGATTTTTACCATTATATTTACTATTTTAAGTGTACTGTGGGTACTTCCGATTGTAATCGTATTTATGAACTCCTTTAAATTGAAGGCATATATTAACCGCTTCCCGTTCCAGTTAGGACCGTTTAAAATGACTGACGGATGGGACAGATTTGTTGCCGGAGTGCAGAAGGCATTTGTTGGATTAACCAACTATGCAGAAGGTATCCGCAAGATTAACTTCTTTAATGCGTTTGGAACATCATTATTTATCACAATATGTTCTGTTGCGGTAATTATTCTCTGCACATCTATGTGTGCATGGTATATCATCCGCGTGAATGATAAGTTTTCAAAAGGTTTATATTGCCTTTGCCTGTTTTCCATGATTGTACCTTTCCAGATGGTAATGTTTACATTATCCAAGCTGTCAAATATGTTACATCTTGGAAATCCGGTTGGAATCATTTTAGTATATCTTGGATTTGGAGCAGGACTTGCGGTATTCATGTTTACCGGCTTCGTAAAGAGCATTCCGCTTGAAATCGAAGAAGCGGCAATGATTGATGGATGCAGCCCGATTCAGACATATTTCCAGGTTGTATTCCCGATTTTAAAGCCTACTGCAATTACAGTTGCAATTCTTCAGGTAATGTGGATCTGGAATGACTACCTTCTTCCATATCTGGTACTCGATATCAGAAAATGGAAAACGATTCCGATTGCAATTCAGTATTTGAAAGGTGGATATGGCTCTATTGACTGGGGCGCAATGATGGCTATGCTGGTACTGGCAATTCTTCCAATTATCATTTTCTATGGAATCTGTCAGAAATATATTATCGAAGGCGTTGTTGCAGGAGCTGTAAAAGGTTAAGCATTTATATAATAAGTATTTCGCTATAGATATAGTGTAAAGGCAGGACAAAACATGACAATAAAAGATATTGCAAAAGAATCCGGGTATTCAGTAAGTACTGTGTCAAGGGTTCTGAATAACAGGGATGATGTGAGTCCGGAAGCAGAAAAGAAGATTCGGCGGATTGTTGCAGAACACAATTTTGTTCCAAATGGAAATGCGAAGCATTTGAAACAGATTGCGTCTAAAACCATCTGCGTACTGATAAAAGGTACGTCGAATATGGTTTTTTCAGGGATAGCAGAAGAAATCCAGACGATTGTAAATAAGACCAGTTATACATTGAATATGATATATCTGGATGAAGAAGAAAATGAAGTAGAACAGGCAATTATTCAGTGTCGTGAAAGAAAACCTCTGGGGATTTTATTCCTCGGAGGTAATCCTGCATTTTTTAGGGAAAAGTTTCATGAAGTAAAAGTTCCATCGGTATTAGTGTCTACTGCAGGAAAAGATCTTGGCTTTCCGAACCTGTCCAGTGTAGCAACAGATGATGTGGAAGCGGCAAAATGTGCCATGAATTATCTGGTGAATCAGGGACATGTTCATATTGGAGTAATTGGAGGAAATTTAAGTTCTTCTTATGTCAGTGAACAGCGTTATATCGGGTGCGAGAAATGTTTTGGTGAAAAGGGAAGAATATTTGATTACGATAAATATTTTGTGAAAGCAAGATTTGACTTTGGAAGTGCGTATCGGGCTACGGAAAAACTTTTGGAGAAGGCAAAGGATATGACTGCTATATTTGCGATGAGTGATGTCATGGCAATTGGAGCGATTCGTGCGATACGTGACAGAGGTCTTCTGGTACCGGATGATATTTCCGTTGTGGGGTTTGACGGAATACCAATGGCGGATTACTATAATCCAAAGCTGACCACTGTAAGACAGCGGTACCAGACGATGGCACAACGCAGTCTTGAAATACTATTTCGTACAATTGACTTGAAAACCAAGGCAGTACATGAAATAATACCTTTTGAACTTGCACTGGGGGAAAGTGTTCGTGAGATAGGAAAATAATCTAGTTTGCAGGAGGAATTTAATTATGAGAACAAGTGGGATATTAATGCATATATCTTCACTTCCGTCACCATACGGAATTGGTACAATGGGAAAGGAAGCCAGAAAATTTGTAGACTTTTTGGATAAATCAGGACAGACTTACTGGCAGATATTACCGATATGCCCAACCAGTTATGGAGATTCTCCATATCAGTCATTTTCAAGCTTTGCGGGGAACCCATATTTTATTGACTTAGATTATCTTTGTAAGGATAAGTTACTGACAAAAAAGGAATGTTTAAGCTATGAATGGGGAGAAAATCCGGAATTTGTAGAGTATGGAACACTTTATGAAAACCGTTTTCCTTTATTGAAAAAAGCATATCAGCGCTTTAAAAAAGCATTACCGGATGATTTTGCGGACTTTTGTGAGAAAAACAGTGACTGGTTAGAGGACTATGCACTGTTTATGGCATTGAAGGATGCAAATGGCG
This sequence comes from Roseburia sp. CLA-AA-H209, assembly GCF_020687575.1. Classification (NCBI taxonomy): domain Bacteria; kingdom Bacillati; phylum Bacillota; class Clostridia; order Lachnospirales; family Lachnospiraceae; genus Roseburia; species Roseburia sp. CLA-AA-H209. The sequence goes on along the minus strand of NZ_JAJEQU010000001.1, from coordinate 210,113 downwards.
GGGTTGCATGGTTTGAATGGAAGAAAGATTTAAAACTCCGTAAACCATCAGCAATTGAAAATGCGAAAGAAGAATTTGCAGATGCTGTTGAATTCTGGAAAATGTTGCAGTATCTGTTCTTCAAACAGTGGACAGAGCTGAAAGCATATGCCAATGAAAAAGGTATTCAGATTATCGGTGATGTACCTATTTATGTTGCTGGTGACAGTGCAGATGTATGGGCAAATCCGGGACAGTTCTATTTAGATGAGAACCTGGATCCGATTGATGTATCCGGATGTCCTCCAGATGCATTCTCTGCTGATGGACAGTTATGGGGAAACCCGTTATTCCGTTGGGATGCTATGAAGAAGGATGGTTATACCTGGTGGACAAAACGTATCAAAGCAATGTCTGAATTGTATGATGTTGTTCGTATTGACCACTTCAGAGGTTTTGATTCATATTACGCAATTCCTGCAAAGGATAAGACAGCAAGAAATGGAGAGTGGAGAGAAGGTCCTGGTATGGACCTGTTCAATGCTCTGGAAAAGAAACTTGGCAGATTAAATATTATTGTAGAAGATTTGGGTTATTTAACACCGTCCGTAAAACAGTTGTTAAAGGATACCGGTTTCCCTGGAATGAAGTTAATCCAGTTTGCTTTCGACAGCAGAGAAGAGAGTGATTACCTTCCACATACATATCAAAAGAATTGTGTTGTTTATACTGGAACTCATGATAATGATACCATTATGGGATGGTTCAAGACGGCTCCAAAGGAAAGCGTTAAATATGCCAAAGAATATTTAAGATTAAACAAAGAAGAAGGATATAACTGGGGCACCATGAAAGCTGTATGGGGCTGTGTTGGTGATATGGCTATTGTTCCGATGCAGGATATTCTTGGAATTGGCAGTGAAGGACGTATGAATACACCATCTACACTTGGCATGAACTGGAAATGGCGTGCAGTAGATGGACAGATTACTTCGGCACTTGCAAAGAAAGTCTGCAAAAATATGGAAATCTACTGTAGAAAGAGAAAAACAAAAGAAGAGCTGGAAGCTTTAGAAACAGCAGAATAAAATGTATCATTTTATAGTAAACAATACCTCGGGAGGCGGCAGGTCCAAACGGGTCTGGGAGGAACTGCAGAATTACCTTCTGGAGCATGAAATAAGGTATAAAGCACATTTTACAGAGTATGAGGGTCATGCGAAGAAGCTTGCAGACCGTGTATGTGATATTGATAGAGAAAAAGTGTATCTTATTGTGGTCGGTGGTGATGGTACGTTAAATGAAGTACTGAACGGGATGCATGATTTTGAAAAAATCCGGTTTGGATACATACCGACCGGCTCCGGGAATGATTTCGCAAGAGGTATGAAAATCAATGGAACACCTACAGAAAATTTAGAGCGGATACTTCAGGCGGAAGAGACAACGCCGATTGACTTAGGCTGTGTCAGCTGGGTGGAAGAAGGACAGAAGGAACAGAAGATTTTTGCAATTAGTTCCGGTCTTGGACTGGATGCGGATGTATGTAAACAGGCACTGCATTCCGGATTAAAGAAAGCATTAAATAGACTGGGACTTGGTTCATTAACCTACGTCTGTCTTACGATAAAATCCCTGTTTACCATGCCGACAGCAGAGGCGAAGATAGTATTTGATGATGAAGTGGAAGAGCCGATTTCCCGGATGATTTTTATTGCTGGAATGAATCAGTATTGTGAAGGCGGTGGAGTGCCGATGGCTCCGGAGGCCGTGGCTACGGACGGAGAATTTTCAGTCTGCTGTGGCTATGGAGTGGCAAGGTGGCGCACCTTTTTCCTACTGCCATTTCTGGTAAAGGGAAAACATACAGGATTTAAGTGCTTTGATATCCATAACTGCAGAAAATTCAGCGTGGATTTGGAAAAACCAATGGTATTGCATGCTGACGGAGAATATTGCGGGGATGTGACACACGCAGAGTTTAGATGTCTTTCAGGAAAACTGAATATTTTGTTATAATGGTGACTTCCTCCTGCATATACATATAACAGTATAGGCAGGAGGAATTTATATGGAAAATTTTAATACAGGCACTTATGATATGTATAAAGATATCAGTGCAAGGACAAATGGGGAAATTTACATAGGTGTGATTGGAGCTGTGCGGACCGGAAAGTCATCTTTTATCAAACGTTTCATGGAGCTGATGGTACTTCCGTTTATGGAGGATGAAAACAGCCGCCAGCGTGCGGTGGATGAAATGCCACAGGCGGCCCAGGGAAAAACCATTATGACAACAGAGCCGAAGTTTATTCCAAAAGATGCTGCAAAAATCCGGCTGGGCGAAGATACCGAAGTAAAAGTGAGGCTGATTGACTGTGTGGGTTATATGGTAGAGGGTGCCACCGGACATCTGGAAAATGGCGTGGAGCGAATGGTAAAGACGCCTTGGTTTGAAGAGGAAATTCCTTTTACAAAGGCGGCGGAGGTCGGGACCAGAAAGGTTATTAATGACCATGCAACCATTGGAATTGTAGTAACTGCAGATGGCAGTTTCACAGATATCCCGCGGGAGAATTATGTGAAAGGTGAGGAAGAAACCATAAAAGAGCTGCAGAGAATCGGAAAACCCTTTGTTATGGTACTGAATTCCGTAAAACCATACAGCGAGGAAACGGCACAACTGGCAAAAGAATTAGAAAAAAAATATGAAGTCAGTGTATTTCCACTGAATTGTGAGCAGCTTCGAAAAGAAGATGTCTATGCAGTGCTGAAGGGTATTCTCTATGAATTCCCGGTTGTGAAGATGAATTTCTTTCTTCCGAAATGGGTAGAAATGTTGGAAATGAGTCATCCAATCAAAGAAAATGTGGTTGCAAATGCTGGAAAAATGCTGTCGGAAGTAACACTGATAAAAGATTTGATGGATTACAAGATGGCTCCGGAGGGAGATTACATTTCCAATATGATGATGCAGGCGGTGAATCTGGAAAATGGCACAGCAGATATCCGGCTGGATATTGCAGATCAGTATTATTATGAAAATATCAGTGAACTGACCGGAACAGAAGTGACCGGGGAATACCAGCTTATTTCCATGATAAAGGAGCTTTCTGAGAAACGTAAGGAATATGAGAAAGTAGCGGATGCGGTACAATCGGTAGAAATGAAAGGATATGGAGTGGTGAGTCCGAAGCTTTCAGATATTAAAATGGATGATCCGGTGCTGATTAAACATGGTAATAAATTCGGCGTAAAAATTAAGGCAGTAGCACCGTCTGTTCATATGATCCGGGCAAATATTGAAACGGAGATTGCACCGATTGTAGGAAGTGAAGAGCAGGCAAACGACCTGATTCATTATATCAAAGAGGGACAGAGCACAGAAGATGGAGTCTGGGGAACCAGCATTTTTGGAAAATCCATTGGAGAACTGATGGAAGACGGTATCCGCAGCAAAATCAGCATGATGGATGATGAAAGCCAGATGAAGCTGCAGGATACCATGCAGAAAGTTGTAAATGATAATAATGGCGGATTAGTCTGTATTATTATTTAAGGATGCAAGCCGGTAATCCCGGGGCGATATTCCTTTCAGCTTGTGGAACGTCTTGGAAAAATGCAGCCCATTGTCAAAGCCTACGGAATTAGCTACAGCAGTAATGGATAGGCTGGAGTGTTCTAAGAGATAGCATGCCTGTTTTAAACGAAACTGGGTCAGATAATTTTTCGGCGACTGACCCAGTATGGTTTCAAAGGAGCGGTACAGATGGCTCCGGCTTACGCCTACATAATCAGCAATATCTTCTACGCGGATCGGGTAGGAATAGTTGGCGGAAATATAGGCAATTCCTTTCTGGACATAGTTGCTGGAACTGTTATACTGTTCATTATTGCTGGCATGTTTCATAAAAAGAGCCAGCGTCTGATAGAGTCGTCCGGTCATTTCTACAGAATCCATGAAATCATTTCCGCGGGCTTCATAGATACCGAGAAGGTGTTCCCGGATGGATTCGGAAAGCGGCGTCTGGTGAATCAGTGGAAAGTCTCTGGAAAAATCTGTGGCATTCAAAATAATGGCAGCGTCACTGCCATTAAAGCCTACCCAGGCATATTCCCACGGGTCTTTTTCGTCTGCATAATAGGTGATTTCGGTCTGAGGGTAGACAAGGAAGGTATCTCCGGTGGAAAGGGCATAAACTTTACCACCAACAGAATAATATCCTTTGCCGGATAGAATGTGATGAATCAGATAATGGTCCCGGATTCCCGGTCCCCACTGGTAAAGTGGTTCACATTTCTGGAAACCGACATTATAAACGGAAAGGGAAACCAGTTCTTTTTTATTTACTTTATAAGAATTCTTATATTTGGGGTCCATCGTATGCCTCCCTTCTGGAATTTGCAGATAGAATATAGATATATTATAGAGGCTGTCCTTTGCAGATGCAACAAAAATACATATTGTTTATACAATAGATACTGTTCAAATACAGGAATATAAGGTATACTCTTATTTGTAAGGAACACGAAAATACATATTTTAGTACAAAGGAGTGGAGAATATGTCTATTTTAGTTACAGGTGGAGCAGGTTATATCGGAAGTCATACCTGCGTGGAATTACAGCAGGCAGGCTATGACGTAGTAGTGCTGGATAATTTATCCAATGCCAGCGAAAAATCATTGGAGCGTGTAAAAGCGCTTACTGGAAAAGAAGTTACATTTTACCGTGGAGATATATTAGACCGTGATATCTTAAATGAAATCATGGAAAAAGAGAAGATTGACTGCTGCATTCATTTCGCAGGATTAAAAGCAGTTGGAGAATCTGTGGTAAAGCCATGGGAATATTATAATAACAACATTGCAGGAACATTGACATTAGTAGATGTGATGCGCCAGCACGGCTGCAAGAATATTATCTTTTCTTCCTCCGCGACCGTATATGGTGATCCGGCACAGATTCCAATCACAGAGGAATGCCCGAAAGGACAGTGTACCAATCCATATGGCTGGACGAAATCCATGTTAGAGCAGATTCTTATGGATATGCAGAAAGCTGATCCGGAATGGAATGTTATCTTATTAAGATATTTTAACCCAATCGGAGCACATCAGAGCGGAACTATGGGAGAAAATCCGAATGGAATTCCGAACAATCTGATGCCATATATTACCCAGGTGGCAGTTGGAAAGTTAAAAGAACTTGGCGTATTTGGAAATGATTATGACACACCGGACGGAACCGGAGTAAGAGACTACATTCATGTAGTAGACCTGGCAAAGGGACATGTAAAGGCATTAAAGAAGATTGAGGAAAATGCAGGCTTAAGTATTTACAATCTTGGTACCGGACATGGTTATAGTGTACTTGATATTGTAAAGAATTTTGAAGAAGCAACAGGCGTAAAGATTCCTTATTCCATTAAGCCACGTCGTGCTGGCGACATTGCGACCTGTTATTGCGACCCTTCAAAGGCAGAGCGGGAGCTTGGCTGGAAAGCAGAGTTTGGCATTCGTGAAATGTGTGCCGATTCTTGGAGATGGCAGAAGAATAATCCGAATGGATATGAGGACTAGAAAGAAGCTGAAGAAAAAAATTGCAAAAAAATTAAAAAAAGTGCTTGCAATTTAGAGGGCGTCGTGTTATAGTATCACTTGTCCGGTTCATTGGTCAAGCGGTTAAGACGCCGCCCTCTCACGGCGGAAACAGGGGTTCGATTCCCCTATGAACTGCTCACTATTAATAATTTAATAGCCCAACCCATAGAAGATGCTGAAAGCCAGATAATGGTTTTACAGCATTTTTTATTTTACAGGAAATTGTTTTCCTGTAAAGTAAAAAAGCTCCGCGAGGATGCACACTGCGGTGTATAAGGTAAATGCCGCAAGCGACCGCGACATTCTTTGTTCTTTTATGTAAGAAGCTTGCTAGGCGTGTTTGTGTGATTTTTTGCGTAAAAATTCGATATATCTTAATTTACTAAAATTAGCGAAAATATTTCTTCCAAATCAGCATATATTATGTTATAATTTACTATGTTTCCGGTAATAAACAAGGAAAAAATAAGCAAATCTAACAAATGTATGATGGAGGGTGACATGAAGAGAAGAGGAAAAGCATTGGGGATGGCATTGCTGTTTATCATGATGACTGTTTTTTCAGTAGTCTCAGATGCGGCAATGGTAAAGGCTGACGAACTTTTGATTAAGCTGCATTACCACAGAGCAGACGACAATTACGATGGATGGGATGTCTGGATGTGGGGAGAAGGTGCAGATGGTGCAGCTTATGAACTGGCAGAGGAAGATGGTGACTACGTGGCAACCATGGAAGTAACACCGGGTACAACCTCTGTGGGATTTATTGTGCGTACAGCAGACTGGACCAAGGATGTTGATGAAGACCAGTTCATTGATATTTCTGAGATGGTATCCGGCACTGTGGATATTTATGTAGAGTCTGGTGTGAAAGGATATACCAAAGAATATGGTGATGATGCCGTAACCGGAACTAAATTATCCGGAGCCAAATATGATGGGGAAGGCGCAGTAACCGTTCAGATGACCGGAGCAATTGAAGGGAATCTGATGCAGGCATTTTCCATTAAGAGTGCCGATGGTGTGGCGGTTACTATCAAAGAAGTAACACAAGATGATGATTTCGTATATCAGGTAGTTGTGGAAAAACCATTAGATGCTTATAAGAGCTACCAGATTACATACGAAGGAACTGAATATAAAGTAGTGATGCCGAGCGTATATTCCACCAAAGAATTTGAAGAAGAATATACTTATGACGGAGATGACCTTGGTGCAACCTGGACAAAAGACAGCACAGCGTTCCGTCTCTGGGCACCAACCGCACAGGCTGTTTCTGTAAATCTCTATGAATCAGGAACAGAAGGAACCGATGATTTAATCGAATCCATTCCAATGACTGCAGATATAAACGGGACCTGGGTGGCATCAAAGGATGGAGATTTAAATGGTACCTATTATACTTATACCGTTACCATTAATGGTGAGGAAAAAGAAGCCAATGACCCATATGCAAGAACCACAGGTGTCAACGGAAAACGTGCCATGATAATTGATTTGGAATCCACCAATCCGGAAGGGTGGGACAGTGACAGTAACCCACATGCCGGAGAGGGTATTAATGATGCTGTTATTTATGAAATGCATATCCGTGACGTCTCTTCAGATTCCAGTTCCGGAATTGAAAACGTTGGAAAATATTTAGGACTGACAGAGACCGGAACCACAACTGAAAATGGTGTTCCGACCGGACTTGACCATATCAAGGATTTGGGAATCACACATTTACATTTACTTCCGTTTTATGATTATGGTTCCGTAGATGAAACAAAGCTGGATACACCGCAGTTTAACTGGGGATATGATCCGGTCAACTACAACGTACCGGAAGGCTCTTATTCCACGGATCCATATCATGGAGAAGTCCGGGTGAAAGAAGCTAAAGAAATGGTAAAGACGTTACATGATAATGATATCAGTGTCGTTATGGACGTGGTTTACAATCATGTATACAATGCAGGAGAATTCTGTTTTAACGTAATTGTGCCGGAGTATTTCTCAAGAGTAAATGATAATGGGACTTATTCTAATGGTTCCGGCTGTGGAAATGACACAGCATCCGAGCGTTCCATGGTGAAGAAATATATTGTGGACTCTGTGAAATACTGGGCAGATGAATATCATATTGATGGCTTCCGTTTTGACCTGGTAGGACTTTTGGATACGGAAACCATGAACGAGGTAATCGAGGAAGTGCACAAAGACCACCCGGATGTTATCTTCTACGGAGAAGGATGGTCGATGCAGACAAGCCTTACCAAAGAAGGATATTCCATGACAACACAGACCAATTCCACAGAAGTACCGGAAATGGCTTTTTTTAGTGATACTTTAAGAGATTTGTTAAAAGGAAATACATTTTCAACTACAGAAAAGGGTTTTGTATCCGGAGCAAATGGCAAAGAGAAGACCTTACAGAAATGCTTTATGGGATTATCACCGGAATGGTGTACTACACCTTCCCAGTCCGTTAACTACGCATCCTGTCACGATAATCTTTCCCTGATGGATCGTATTATCCGTTCTACTCCGGAAGCTTCCGTGGAGGAGCGAATCCGCATGAACAATCTTGCAGCAGCCATTTATATGACGGCAGAGGGTGTTCCGTTTATGCAGGCAGGAGAAGAATTCTTAAGAAGCAAAGTGAAAGCAGATGGTGGTCTTGATGAAAACAGCTATGCCTCACCAGATTCAGTAAACAGCTTAAAATGGAGCAATCTGGAAGATGAACAGTATCAGAATGTTTACCAGTATTATAAAGGACTGATTACATTCCGTAAGGCACATCCGGTACTTCGCCTTGACAATGCAGAGGATGTAAAAGCACATGTGACTCCGGTAGAAGATTTAGATGATAATGTGGTAGCGTTTGCAATTACCGGTGATGTTGACGGAGAGACAGCAGATGGAATGTATGTGATCTTCAATGCCAATAATGAGAAAAAAGAAGTAACTCTTCCGGAAGGAAACTGGAATGTATGCATTAATGATACTTTAGCAGGAACAGATACGATTGAAATAATTTCTGGAACAGCAGAAGTAGCTCCGGTTTCTGCATTGATTTTAGTAAAAGGTGATGGAAACGGCAGCACAGCAGTAGTATCTGCAGGAACATTACCAGCATGGATGGCATATGTATTTACAATTCTGGTTGCCGTAGTGATTGGAGCATGTTCTGTCTGGTCACAGAAAAAGGCAGGAAAAGCCGGCAGAAAGTAGATAATTTGGAAATAAAATCTTGCAATTTAAGAAAATAGTGCTATAATAATACAGTACATGATGATTTAGGCTTTGAGAGTGGGCGTTGCGTCCACTCTCAATTCATGTTTAGAACAAAATTTAGACAGATGGAAAGGTGGTTACATGTCCAGAAAAGAAATTTATGAACAGAAGACAGAAAGCTTCATTCAGCCAATCGTTGATAAGTATCATTTTGAACTGGTAGATGTGGAATATGTCAAGGAAGGTTCCGACTGGTACTTACGGGCTTACATTGATAAGGAAGGCGGAATTACCGTCAATGACTGTGAAATGGTAGCACGGGAAATGAATGAGATTCTGGATCGGGAAGATTATGTGGAAGACTCTTATATTTTTGAAGTGAGTTCGCCGGGACTTGGCAGACCGTTGAAGAAAGAAAAGGACTATGTCCGTTCTATGGGAAAAGAAGTGGAGATACGTCTGTATCGTGCCATAGACCATGAAAAGGAATTTTGTGGAGTCTTAAGTGCATATGATGAGAATACCGTAACAATTGAAGACGAATCTTATGGACAGAAAGTATTTGATAAGAAGGATATTGCATTAATCCGTCTTGCCATCGATTTTTAATCATTAACATAGCATACAACTTAGAAAATAAGTATATAGGAGGATAAAGAAATGAATAACGAGTTGTTGGAAGCATTGACAATACTGGAGCAGGAAAAAAATATCAGCAAAGAGACTTTACTTGAGGCAATTGAGAATTCTCTGCTGACTGCATGCAAAAACCATTTTGGAAAGGCAGATAATATTAAAGTAAATATTGACCCGGAAACATGTGAGTTCCATGTGCTTGCTGAGAAGACCGTAGTGGAAAAAGTAGAAGATGATGTAACAGAAATCAGTCTTGCAAATGCACGCATGATTGATTCTGCGTACAATCTTGGTGATGTGGTAAATGTAGAAGTTAAATCCAAAGAATTTGGACGTATTGCAACACAGAATGCAAAGAACGTAATTTTACAGAAGATTCGTGAGGAAGAAAGAAAAGCAATTTACAGCGAATATTACAGCATGGAAAAAGACGTTGTAACCGGAATTGTACAGAGATATGTTGGAAAAAATATTTCCATTAATCTTGGTAAAGCAGATGCCATTCTTACTGAAAATGAGCAGGTAAAGGGAGAGGTATTCAAACCGACCGAACGTATCAAGGTATATATCCTGGAAGTAAAATCTACACCAAAGGGACCAAAGATTATGGTTTCAAGAACCCATCCGGAATTAGTAAAACGTCTGTTTGAATCAGAAGTTACTGAAGTAAAAGATGGTATTGTAGAAATTAAGAGTATTGCCCGTGAAGCAGGAAGCAGAACCAAGATTGCTGTTTACTCCAATGACCCTGATGTGGATCCGGTAGGAGCTTGTGTAGGTATGAACGGAGCCAGGGTAAATGCTATCGTAAGTGAATTACGCGGTGAGAAAATTGATATCATTAACTGGAATGAGAATCCTGCTATGTTAATCGAGAACGCATTAAGCCCAGCAAAAGTTATTTCCGTAATCGCAGATGGCGAAGAGAAGAGCGCAAAGGTTGTTGTTCCGGATTATCAGTTGTCACTTGCTATCGGTAAAGAAGGACAGAATGCAAGACTTGCTGCAAGACTGACCGGATTCAAGATTGATATCAAGAGTGAGACACAGGCAAGAGAGTCCGGTGAATTTATGGATTATGAAAATGATTACGAGGACTATGATGAGGAGTATGAAGAAGGTTATGAAGAAGGTTATGAAGAAGAAAACACAGGAGATGGTGAGTTCATAGATGGCAACGAATAAGAAGATTCCTATGCGGAAATGTGTAGGATGCCAGGAAATGAAAAGCAAGAAAGAATTGATTCGGATTATTCATACGCCGGAAGATGAACTTGTAGTGGACTCCACTGGAAGGAAGAATGGAAGAGGCGCATATATCTGTCCGAATATGGATTGCTTTTTGGCAGCAAAAAAGACAAAGGGCTTGGAAAGATCTTTGAAAATGGCGATTCCGGAAGAAATATATGAGGAGTTGCAAAAGGAGATGCAGAATATTGAAACAAGATAAGGTGTTATCCATGCTTGGACTTTCTGCCAAGGCAGGAAATGTTGCAAGCGGAGAATTTTCAACAGAGAAAGCGGTAAAAGAAGGAAAGGCTCATCTGGTCATTGTCGCAGGAGATGCTTCAGATAATACGAAGAAACATTTCCGTGATATGTGCAGCTTTTATGAAGTGCCATTTTATGCTTATGCTGATAAGGAGAGTCTCGGACATCATATTGGAAAAGAATTTCGGGCATCATTGGCAGTTACCAACGAAGGTCTTGCCAAAGCCGTCATAAAGCAATTGAAACTGTTAACAACTGAATAACGGAGGTAGTTATATATGTCAAAACTCAGAGTATATGAACTCGCAAAAGAATTAAATATAAAGCCGCAGGATGTTTTGGATTCCTTACAAGGAACCCAGTATGAAGTAAAGACATCCAGCAATAGTATAGATGAAGATGCACAGAAGCTGGTGCGTTCTAAAGTAAACGGAGCAGCAAAACCAGCAGCAGAGAAAAAGCCGGCAGCAGAGACAAAGCCGGCAGGTGAAGCAAAAGCTGCAACAGAAGCAAAGCCAGCAGGTGAAACAAAAGCTGCAGGCGAGGCAAAATCAACAGAGGCACCGGCTCGACCGAAGAAAAAAGCAAGTATTTCTGCTGTATTTAACCCACAGAACAGCAAGACCAATCCGGGAAGCAGACGTCAGGCTTATCACACCAATGCCAAGACAGGAGAAGCAAGAAGACCGGCACCGGCTGCAAGACCAGCTCAGCCTGCAAAACCGGCAGCACCAAAGCCTGCTGAGGTAAAAGCTGCAGAAGTTAAGCCGGCAGAGGTAAAAGCAACAGAAGTTAAGGCTGCAGAAGTAAAACCAGCAGAAACGAAAACTGCAGAAGTAAAGACTACGGAAACAAAAACTGTTCAGGAGAAACCGGTAGTGAAAACAGAAGAGAAGAAGACGGAGACAAGAAACTTTAACAATAACCGTCAACAGGGAGACAGACCGTATAATAACAACCGCCCGCAGGGAGACAGACCGTATAATAACAACCGCCCACAGGGAGACAGACCGTATAATAACCGTCAGCAGGGAGACAGACCGTACAATAACAACCGCCCGCAGGGGGACAGACCATATAATAACCGTCAGCAGGGAGACAGACCGTATAATAACAACCGCCCGCAGGGAGACAGACCGTACAATAACAACCGCCCGCAGGGAGACAGACCGTACAACAATAACCGCCCACAGGGAGACAGACCATACAATAATAACCGTCCACAAGGCGACAGAAATGGAAGAGGCGGAAGAAATGGTGGAAGATTCGATCAGGAATTAAACCGTTTCAATAAAGAAGCGATTCAGGCAGGACCGGATGATTTAAGAAAAGAAAGCCGTGAAAACCGTGACCGTGACAATACCCGTAAGAAACAGGTGCAGGAGCACGATAAGTTAGGAAGCAAGAAACAGGAAAGATATGTAAATCTTGAGAAAAACGGCGGTAAGAAGAAACGTCCTGCACAGCCGAAACCAAAGGAAGAAGATACCATCCGCAGCGTATCCCTGCCGGAGCGTATGACGATTAAGGAACTGGCAGATAAGATGAAGGTTCAGGCTTCTGAAATCATCAAGAAGCTCTTTATGAAGGGACAGATGGTTACCGTAAACCAGGAAATCGACTATGACAGTGCAGAAGAAATTGCACTGGAATTTAACTGTATTGCAGAGCCGGAAGAAAAGGTAGACGTAATTGCAGAGCTCTTAAAAGAGGATGAAGAAAGAGAAGAAGATTTAGTTCCAAGACCACCTGTTGTCTGTGTAATGGGTCACGTTGACCATGGTAAAACATCCCTTCTGGATGCAATCCGTAATACACATGTAACAGACCGTGAGGCTGGTGGTATTACACAGCATATCGGAGCCTATGTGGTAAGTATCAATGGACAGAAGATTACCTTCTTAGATACACCGGGACATGAAGCATTTACCGCAATGCGTCTGCGTGGAGCAAAATCTACCGACATTGCAATTCTTGTAGTTGCAGCAGATGATGGTGTCATGCCGCAGACTGTAGAAGCAATTAACCATGCTAAAGCAGCCGGAATTGAAATCGTAGTAGCAATCAATAAGATTGATAAGCCAAATGCCAATATCGACCGAGTAAAACAGGAGTTATCCGAATACGAACTGATTCCGGAAGACTGGGGTGGAAGCACCATTTTTGTACCGGTATCTGCTCATACCCACGAAGGTATTGACCAGTTATTGGAAATGTTATTATTAACAGCAGAAGTCAGCGAGTTAAAGGCAAATCCAAAACGTAAAGCCCGTGGTGTTATCATTGAGGCACAGCTGGATAAAGGAAGAGGAGCTGTAGCAACTGTTTTAGTACAGAAGGGAACCCTTACAGTTGGTGAGCCGATTGCCTGTGGTAGTGCATATGGTAAAGTACGTGCCATGATTGACGATAAGGGAAGAAGAGTAAAAGAAGCCGGACCATCCATGCCGGTAGAGATTTTAGGACTTTCCAGTGTACCGGATGCAGGAGAAACATTCGTAGCATGTGACAGTGAAAAAGATGCAAGAAACTTTGCAGAGACATATATTTCCGAAGGAAAGGCAAAACTGTTAGAGGAGACCCGTTCCAGAATGTCTTTAGATGACCTGTTCTCACAGATTCAGTCCGGAGATGTAAAAGAGCTGGATATCATCGTTAAAGCAGACGTCCAGGGTTCTGTAGAAGCCGTAAAACAGAGTCTTGTAAAACTTTCCAACGACGAAGTTGTGGTTAAGATTATCCATGGTGGTGTTGGTGCAATCAACGAATCTGATGTTACTTTAGCATCTGCATCTAACGCAATCATCATTGGATTTAACGTAAGACCGGACCCTACAGCAAAGGTTACTGCTGAAAATGAAGGTGTAGATATCCGTCTTTATAAAGTTATCTATAACGCAATTGAAGACGTAGAAGCTGCTATGAAGGGAATGTTAGATCCTGTATACGAAGAAAAAGTAATCGGCCATGCAGAAGTCCGTCAGATTTTCAAAGCATCCGGTGTTGGTAACATTGCAGGTTCTTATGTATTGGATGGTAACTTCGAGCGTGGATGTAAAGTCCGTATTACCCGTGAGGGAACACAGATATTTGAAGGAAATCTTGCTTCCCTGAAACGTTTCAAGGACGATGTGAAGGAAGTAAAAGCCGGATATGAGTGTGGTCTTGTATTCGAAGGATTTAATGATATTGCAGAACTGGATCAGGTAGAGGCATATAAGATGGTAGAGGTTGCCAGATAATCTGATAGAAGGACAGGAAAATTATGCAAAAAAATAGTATGAAAAATATGCGGATAAATGGAGAAGTTCAAAGAGAACTCTCCAACATTATCCGGAGTGAAGTAAAAGACCCGCGTATTGCGCCGATGACCAGTGTGGTCGCCGTAGAAGTGGCACCGGATTTAAAAACCTGTAAGGCGTATATCAGTGTATTCGGAGACGAAGAAGCTCAGAATAATACAATCAAAGGTCTTAATAGTGCAGAAGGGTATATTCGTCATGCCCTAGCAAAAAGTATCAATTTAAGAAATACTCCGGAGATTCGGTTTATCCTGGATCAGTCCATTGAGTATGGTGTAAACATGTCAAAGAAAATTGATGAGGTGATTGGACAGGAAGAGTCCTAAGCCTCATCCGAAGAGAAAGAGAGCAGGTGTTGCCAATGAAATTAGAGGAACAGCTTTATGATGTGAAGCGTGTAGCAATAGCCGGTCATGTAAAACCTGACGGAGACTGTGTAGGTTCCACGTTAGCAGTATATAACTATATCAGAAAATATCATCCGGAAATGGAAGTGGAACTCCATCTGGAACCAATTCCAAACATTTTCAAATTCCTTGCAAATGCAGATAAAATCGACAGCTCTTATATAGAAAAAGAGCCATACGATTTATTTATTGCATTGGACTGCGGCGATGAGAAACGACTGGGAAATGCAGTGAAATATTTTCATGCAGCAAAACGCACCTTCTGTGTTGACCATCATATCAGCAATCAGAACTTTGCAGATGCAAACTACATTTTCCCGGAGGCAAGTTCAACCTGTGAGCTTGTATATGAACTCATAGATGAAGAGAAGATTACAAAGGAAATTGCAGAATGTATTTATGTGGGAATTGTGCATGATACGGGTGTGTTCCAGTATTCCTGTACTTCCGCAAAGACCATGAACATTGCCGGCAGGCTGATGGAAATGGGAATTGATTTCAGCCGTATCGTGGATAAGACTTATTATGAGAAAACTTACGAGCAGAACCGGATTTTGGGTCAGGCATTGGTGGACAGCCAGCTCTTTTTAGATGGAAAATGCATTGCATCTATCGTAACCAAAGAAGAAATGGAAAAATACCAGGTTCTTCCGAAACATTTAGAAGGAATCGTACAGCAGCTTCGTGCTACCAAAGATGTGGAAGCTGCAATCTTTCTTTACGAAAATGAGGATGGAAGCTTTAAAGCAAGCATGCGTTCCAGTGGTAAGGTAGATGTGGCAGTTATTATGATGTCCTATGGTGGAGGCGGCCATATACGGGCAGCCGGAGCAACCATAGAAGGCAATGCTAAAGAGATTCTTGAGGGAATCGTAAAGGACGTTGAAAAACAGCTTTTGAAATAGACAGGATAACGTATGGACGGAATTATTAATGTGAGAAAAGAAAAAGGATTTACGTCCTTTGACGTAGTTGCAAAGCTGCGTGGAATTTTAAAAATGAAAAAGATTGGACATACAGGTACGCTTGATCCGGATGCGGAGGGCGTACTTCCTGTATGTATAGGAAAAGCAACCAGAGTCTGTGACCTTTTAACTGATAAGGACAAGGTATACGAGGCAGTCATGCTTTTGGGAAAAGAAACGGATACCCAGGATATGACAGGAACCATATTAAAGGAATCCGAGGTAAATCTTTCCATAGAAGAAGTAAAGCAGTGTATTGAAAGCTTTGTGGGAGAATATGCACAGATTCCGCCGATGTATTCTGCACTGAAGGTCAATGGAAAGAAATTATGTGACTTAGCAAGAGAAGGTGTGGAAGTAGAACGCAAGGCAAGGAAGGTTCAGATATTAGATATTGCAATTTTATCAATCGACTTGCCGCGAGTGACCATGCGGGTGCACTGTTCCAAAGGAACTTATATCCGGACATTGTGCCATGACATCGGAGAAAAATTAGGTTGTGGAGCCTGTATGGAGTACCTGGTACGGACAAGAGTTTCAGATTTTCAAATAGAAGATGCAAAAACACTGCAGGAAATTGAGACAATAATGAAAAGTGGTAAGATAGAAGAGATTTTATATCCCATTGATACCGTATTTAAAAATCTGCCACAGATTCACAGCCGCAAAGATAGTACTGCACTTTTATATAATGGAAATAAGCTGCCGCTTCCTGTGATAGCAGAGGCAGAGACGATAGAGCATACGCTTGCTTCTTTTTATAAAGAAGATGACTGCAAAAAAGTCAGAGTGTATGACAATGCAAATCATTTTGTTGGAATATATGAATACCGTACAGCGGACAGGCTGTTTAAGCCGGTAAAACTTTTCTTTACACAGCAATGAGAAGGAAAAAGACATTTAAGCAGGTATAAAAAATGAAGTATATACATGGAACAACAGAATTTCATATTGAAGAAGAATGCGTGCTTTCCCTTGGCAAATTTGACGGTCTGCACAGAGGACATGAGACTTTATTAGAACATATGATGGAGCAGAAGAATAAAGGCTGTGCAACGGTACTATTTACCTTTGCCATTCCGCCGAGACCGGGCAGGATAAATGAAGTCCAGAAGGTGCTTACGACGAATGAAGAGAAGGTTGCAATCTGTGAAGAGCAGGGCATTGATTATCTGATTGAATATCCTTTTACCAAAGAAGTCATGACCATGGAACCGGAAGCATTTATTGAAATGCTGGCTTCTTCCATGAAAATCCGTGGCATTGTGGTTGGAACAGATTTTCATTTCGGACATAACCGCCGCGGAGATTACCATCTGCTGGAAATATATGCGAAGAAGCTGCATTATGAACTTAAGGTAATAGATAAGGTTCAGTATGAGAATCGGGATATCAGCAGTACCTTTATCCGGGAAGAAGTAGAAAAGGGCAATATGGAAAAAGTAAAATACCTTCTTGGCTATGATTATTTTGTGGAAGGTGTTGTAATACATGGCAGAGAAATGGGCGCAAAGGTACTTGGAATCCCGACCATAAATATCATACCGCCGGAAAACAAACTGCTTCCGCCGTTTGGCGTCTATGTTTGTGATGTTGTAGTAGGGGATAAGACATATCATGGAATCGCAGATGTGGGATGTAAGCCGACTATCGAAGGGGTTAATCCGGTGGCAGTGGAAACCAATATTTTTGATTTTAATGAGAATCTCTATGGAAAGAAAGTGCGTGTCTGCTTCCGGAGCAGAGAGCGCAGCGAGATGAAGTTTGAATCCTTAGAGGCTTTAAAGCAACAGCTCGAACAGGATATTGCCTATGGCAGATTTTATGTACAGCAGCATTAAACATATGAATTTCGTAAATTTTCGAACAATTGTTACATAATTGTTACATATTTATGTTGACATTATGAAATCACGTTGCTATAATCTTAAAATATGGAGAAGCATATTGATTCGAACAGATGCGGAAATGCAGGGTGCATTTTGCATCGTTACAATGTCAGGAGGCATATTTTTATGAAGAACAATAGAAAGTGGAAGACAACAGCATTTATTCTTACCTGTGGACTTACAGTGGCGCTTGAGGGTGGCGCAGCTGCACAGACATCAGCAGGTTCCGGCTTAAATGCAGGAATATTTGCTACAATGGATTCCTATTATAATACAGATATTGTTGTTTCAGCAACCAATACTGTTACAACGATGGAAGGACAGTCTGAGGATGCTGCAGCAACCGATACAACGGTACCTGCAGATACAGCAGCAACCGATACAGCGGTACCAGCAGATACAACAATCTGTGGATATACCAATCTTGGTATTGCACAGGTTGACAGCAGTTTAAATGTAAGGGAACAGCCGGATACCAATTCTGATATCGTAGGAAAGATGCAGAACGATGCCGGATGTGAAATATTAGAGGACAATGGCGAGTGGCTTAAAATTGAATCTGGTCAGGTAACCGGATATGTAAAAGCAGAATATATCATTACCGGAGAGGCAGCTGTAGCAAAAGCCCAGGAAGTAATGAAGACCATTGCAACCGTTACAACACAGACTTTAAATGTACGTGCTGAGATGAATACCGATTGTACCAAACTGGCATTGATGCCGGAAGGAGAAGAATTAGAGGTTTTAAATCAGTATGATGGCTGGGTGGAAGTAGACTTAGATGGTGATGTAGGATATGCAAGCACCGACTATGTAGAGATTTCACAGCAGCTGCCAAAGGCACAGACCATGACAGAATTAAAATATGGTCAGGGTGTTTCAGATACAAGGGTATCACTGGTGGCTTATGCAACACAGTTTGTCGGTAATCCATATGTATGGGGCGGAACCAGCCTTACCAGAGGAGCGGACTGTTCCGGATTCGTATTATCCGTATATGCAAATTATGGCGTATATCTGCCACACTCATCCAGAGCACAGGCAGGATGCGGAACCAGAATCAGTGCATCCGAAGCACAGCCGGGAGATTTGTTCTTCTATGGTAGCGGTAAGGGCATCAACCATGTGGCAATCTATATCGGAAATGGTCAGATTGTTCATGCAAGTTCACCTTCTACCGGAATCAAGATTTCCAATGCATATTATCGTTCACCAGTATGTGTTGTCCGTGTATTAGGAAACTAGATAAGGAAACTAAAAGAATTTTGTTTACAAATAATAAGTAGTATGTTATATTTGTTAGGTATGATTTAGCCGATATTCGGTAGATGGACACTCCGACCTTTTGCTGATTATCAGGCGATAAGAAAATATAAGGAGGAAACGTAAATGTTATCAAAAGAAAGAAAAGAAGCAATCATCGCAGAATATGGTAAAACTGCTACAGACACAGGTTCACCAGAGGTACAGGTTGCACTTTTAACAGCCAGAATCAATGAGCTGAATGAGCACTTAAAAGTAAATCAGAAGGATCATCATTCCAGAAGAGGACTTTTAAAGATGGTTGGTCAGAGACGTCGTTTACTGGCTTACTTAAAGAAAGTTGATATTGAAAGATATCGTTCTTTAATCGAACGTTTAGGTTTAAGAAAGTAATTTCTTGTAAAAGGAAACCGTATAGAATAGAGCGGAGTTGTCCGCTCTATTTTTCGGTTGCCAGGCTTCCACAGGTTGCCGGATATCCGTAAGGAACTGCAAGTGCAGAGTCTTATGGATGACAATGTAAGAACGGCAGAAGGACGATTCCGAGACCACTGATTAGTGCAATTACAGATTGTGTTAATCAGTAGTTTCGGTCGATACACCTCCGGATGGCTGCAAACAGCACCATTTCGGAACTTCTGCCATAATAAGCAGGAATATCCTGTATACAAAAAAGGAGAAATGATATGTACCAGAGTTATTCAATGGAACTTGCCGGAAGAACTCTTACGGTTGATATTAACCGTGTGGGTAAACAGGCAAATGGATGTGCATTCATGCACTATGGTGATACCACTGTATTATCTACTGCAACAGCATCTGAAAAGCCAAGAGACGGAATCGACTTTTTCCCTCTTAGCGTAGAGTTCGAAGAGAAATCTTATGCAGTAGGAAAAATCCCTGGCGGATTTAATAAGAGAGAAGGAAAAGCATCTGAGAATGCAATCCTTACTTCCCGTGTAATTGACAGACCTATGCGTCCGTTATTCCCAAAGGATTATCGTAATGATGTAACATTAAACAACCTCGTTATGAGCGTTGACCCGGAATGCCGTCCGGAAATCGTAGCAATGCTTGGTTCTGCGATTGCAACCTGCATTTCGGACATCCCATTTGACGGACCATGTGCTATGACACAGGTCGGAATGAAAGATGGTGAATTTGTAATCAACCCATCCCAGGAAGTTTGGGACAATGGTGATTTACAGTTGACGGTTGCTTCTACAAGAGAGAAAGTAATCATGATTGAAGCCGGAGCAAATGAGATTCCGGAAGATAAAATGATTGAAGCAATTTACATGGCACACGACATCAACCAGACCATTAATGATTTCATTATGAAACTGGTAAACGAAGTTGGTAAACCAAAACATGAATATACAAGCTGTGCAGTTCCAGAGGAAATGTTTGCAGCTATGCGTGAGATTGTTACACCGGATGAGATGGAAGTAGCAGTATTCTCTGACGACAAACAGACCAGAGAAGAAAATATCCGTAAAGTAACAGAGAAAATGGAAGAGGCATTTGCAGATAACGAAGAGTGGCTTCCATTAGTTGGTGAGGCTGTATATCAGTATCAGAAGAAGACCGTTCGTAAGATGATTTTAAAAGACCACAAACGTCCGGATGGAAGAGCAATCAACCAGATTCGTCCGCTGGCATCTGAGGTTGATATTATTCCTAGAGTACATGGTTCTGCTATGTTTACCCGTGGACAGACTCAGATCTGTGATGTTGTAACATTAGCGCCATTATCTGAAGTTCAGAAAATCGATGGATTAGATGAGAATATTACAACCAAGAGATATATGCACCATTACAATTTCCCATCCTACTCTGTTGGAGAAACAAAACCTTCCAGAGGACCGGGACGTCGTGAAATCGGACATGGAGCACTGGCTGAGAAAGCATTGGTTCCGGTTCTTCCTTCTGAAGAAGAATTCCCATATGCAATCCGTGCTGTATCCGAGACCTTTGAATCTAATGGTTCTACCTCTATGGCATCTACCTGTGCATCCTGTATGGCACTTATGGCTGCAGGTGTTCCGATTAAGAAAATGGTTGCAGGTATTTCCTGTGGTCTGGTAACTGGAGAGACAGATGATGATTACATCGTATTAACCGATATTCAGGGACTTGAGGACTTCTTCGGAGATATGGACTTCAAGGTAACCGGTACACATGACGGTATTACTGCAATCCAGATGGATATTAAGATTCACGGATTAACAAGACCTATCGTAGAAGAAGCAATCAGAAGAACCAGGGAAGCAAGACTTTATATCATGGACGAAGTTATGTCCAAAGCAATTGCTGAACCAAGAAAAGAAGTTGGACAGTATGCTCCAAAGATTCTTCAGGTTCAGATTGACCCGGCTAAGATTGGTGATGTAGTAGGTCAGAAGGGCAAGACAATCAACGAGATTATCGACCGCACCGGTGTTAAGATTGACATCAATGATGAAGGTGCAGTAAGCATCTGTGGTACCGATAAAGCAATGCTTGAGAAAGCTGCTGACATGATCCGTATCATTACAACTGATTTTGAAGAAGGTCAGATTTTCACGGGTAAAGTAGTAAGCATCAAAGAATTTGGTGCATTCATCGAATTTGCACCGGGCAAAGAGGGAATGGTTCACATTTCCAAGATTGCAAAAGAGAGAATCGAACATGTAGAAGATGTTCTGACTCTTGGTGATACAGTAACCTGTATCTGCATGGGCAAAGACAGAATGGGAAGAATCAGCTTCTCCATCAAGGATGTTCCTGCTCAGAACTAATTGCAGATTCGTGGCATGTGATTTTTCAATACTCACATAAATAAAATAAGGCGTATGCTTTTGCGGATGAAAATCCACAAGGGTATACGCCTTTTTACGTAAGTAGCGAAGAAAAAGTCTGGCAGAAAAAAAGAGCCGGGTTTGCTGAGTAAACTTCTTTTTCGGGTATCCGGAAAGCTCTGCCGGTGGTCAAAAATGCTGCACTGCATATATTATAAGAAAACATAAAATGGTGCAGTATGGAACGGGTCAGACAGATTACAAGGGTGAATGAAGCTCATAAACTAGGATATATTGGAAATAATGTCACTGTGGCCGTGATGGATACAGGAATTGGAACTCATATTGATTTTGGACAAAGAATCAGAGGATTTCGTGATTATGTAGGTGATAAGAAGATACTTTATGATGATAATGGTCATGGAACCCATGTTTCAGGAATTATTGCAGGTTCCGGTTTTGCTTCTCATGGACGTTACCGGGGGATGGCACCGGGAGCAGCGATATATGCGATAAAAGTATTAGACCGTATGGGAAAGGGAAATACCAGACTGGTGGTATCAGCATTAAAATGGCTGATTTCTAATTATGAGAAAATGAATATCAGAATCTTAAATATTTCCGTAGGAATGCTTGCTTCGGCCAGAAGGGAAGAACAGGAGGAATTGTTAGCAGCAATTGAAGCAGTCTGGGATGCAGGAATCGTAGTGGTTGCTGCTGCAGGAAATAACGGGCCAAAGGATAAGAGTATTACGATACCGGGGCTATGCCGGAAGATTATAACGGTGGGCAGCAGTGATGATGAGGAAGGAGAAGTAAAAAATCTGGGCCTGATGCGTGGGTATAGTGGGAGAGGTCCGACGGAAGCCTGCATTATGAAACCGGAAGTAGTGGCTCCTGGAACAGCGATTGTCAGCTGTAAGCGGATGGGAAATGGTTATGAGATGAAAAGTGGAACCTCTATGGCAACACCGGTGGTGGCGGGGGCGGTCGCGGTGCTTTTAAGCCGTTATTCAAATCTAAAACCGGCAGAAGTAAAACTGCGGCTTTATGAGACGAGTGTAGATACCGGAAAATCCAAGCATGCACAGGGCTGGGGGAGGCTGGATGTCATGCAGCTGATTCGATAAAATAAAAGAACATGGAAGAGATAAAAAACAGAGAGAAAGAGACAGAGGGAAAGAGACAGAGGGAAAGGAATACGCCGGACATTTGATTTCTGGGAGAAAATGCGGTAAAATGAAGAATACGCATAAAATAAGGGGTAGAAAAGAAAGAGGAGGGAATAAGGTGAAGAAAATATTTAAAGTTTTAATCAGCAGACTTTTTATCACAGTTTTACTTATTTTACTTCAGTTTGGATATTTATTTTATCTGCTGCTGGAAGTTGGTAAAATGTCTACTTACATCAACCTGATTCTCAATATACTTGCATTTATCGTAGCTTTATTCGTTGTAAATCGAAGAATGAATCCGGCATACCGGCTGGCATGGGTATTTATTATTCTGATGTTTCCGTTGATCGGATTGTTGCTGTACGTGGTATTTGGAAGACCGGAACTCACCAAAAAGGCAAGAGAGAAAATGAACCGTGTAAATGAGGAAGTAGAACCGCTTCTTACAGAAGATAGAGCGTGCAGAGAACGGCTGGCAGAAGAAGATCCGGTTGCCGCTGGACAGTCTGCATATATCAGTGACTGGGCGCATTTTCCGGTTTATGAACATACAGCAACAAATTATTATCCGTCCGGAGAAGAAATGTTTCCGGTTATGTTAGAAGAAATCCGGAAAGCGAAAAAGTTTGTTTTTCTGGAATATTTTATTTTAGATGATGGAAAGATGTTCCGGGAGCTGATTCAGCTTTTGAAGGAAAAAGTGGAAGAGGGCGTAGAAGTACGTCTGATTTATGATGATGTTGGCTGCATTACGACACTGCCGAATAATTTCTATAAAGAATTGCAGAAAATCGGAATTAAATGTGCGGCGTTTAATCCGTTGCGGGCGAGACTGGCTGTCATTATGAATAACCGTGACCACAGAAAAATCCTCGTTATTGATGGAAATGTTGCATTTACTGGCGGAATCAATATTGCAGATGAATATATCAATGAAATTGAGCGGTTTGGATACTGGAAGGATACCGGAATCCATATGAAAGGTGCAGCGGTATGGAGCTTTACCTGTATGTTTCTTGAAATGTGGAATTATATAATAAATTCCACGGAGGATTATGAGAAGTTCCGGCCGGATGCAGACTATGTGGCAAAGATTCCGTCCGTTGGATATGTGCAGCCGTATAGTGATACACCGTTAGATCACGAAAATACCGGCGAGAATGTATACATGAACATTATTAATTCAGCACAGAAGTATGTCTACATTTTCACCCCGTATCTGATTATTGACCATGAAATGCTGGTAAGCCTTCAGAATGCGGCAAAACGTGGTGTGGATGTGCGGATTGTAACACCTGGGATTCCGGATAAGAAATTTGTTTATCTTCTGACACAGGCAGATTATGGTGTTCTTATTGAAAGTGGTGTAAAGATTTATCAGTATACACCGGGATTTATTCATGCAAAGAGTTTTGTCTGTGATGATAAAATTGCTACCGTAGGCAGTATCAATCTGGATTACCGCAGTATGTATCTGCATTTTGAATGCGGAGTCTGGTGCTATAAGACCGAGGCAGTGCTGCAGTTAAAAGAAGATGCACTTGCGGTAATCGGACAGTCACAGCAGATTGATCTGGAATTCTGCAAACACAGATTTGTAGGAGTACGGATGATACAGACCTGTCTGCGTCTGCTGGCCCCGCTTTTGTAGAAAAGGTTTTACAGGGAGAAGAAATAAGTAAGCGTCTTGCGAAAATAATCCTGATAGGTAGCTTTTGGAATCGTAGTATCATATAAGACCCGGATGGAGCCGATTTCTTTTTCATTTAATGTATAGTAAAGTGTGCCGGCTTCTTTTCCCTGTGTTACCGGAGCTTTTATTTCTTCTGGAAGAGAAAGCTTTTTTTCAATAAGATTTAAGTCATTTCCTGCAGTATCAAGATATGAAAAGGTTCCTTCATAGGAAAGACTGACCTTTTTATCAGTGCCACCCCGTACTGATAATTCCGGCAGAGCGGGCGGTGTGGTATCCTGATAGAGCCGGCATACGGAAAAACCATAGTCTAAAAGGGCGGACGCATCAGCAAAACGCACTTTATAATCCGGTGCAGCCATAATGACTGCGATGAGTTTAATGTTATCTTTTTCAGCAGTGGCTGAGACACAGTACTTGGCAAGACCGGTGGAACCGGTTTTTAATCCTGTGGCATAGGCGTATTGTTTGATGAGCTTATTGGTGTTGGTTAGACCAAATTCGGAAGACCCTTTTTTCGTGACATGGGTAATATTTTCCATCCAGATGGTGGAATAATTATGTATCTGCGGATATTTTGTGATTAATTCCCGGGACATTAGAGCAACATCATAGGCACTGGTCATATGATTGTCAACGTCAAGACCGCAGCAGTTAACAAAGTTGGTATCCTTCATACCAAGTCCGGCAGCCCGCTCATTCATCTGGGCAACGAAGGCATCTTCCGAACCGGCAATGAATTCTGCCATGGCAACGCAGGCGTCATTGGCACTGGCAACACTGATACACTTTATCATGGTATCAACGGTCTGGGTTTCACCCGGCTCTAAGAAGACCTGGGAACCGCCCATACTTGCAGCATGTTCCGAAACTGTGACAACATCATCCAGGGAAATTTTTTGTGTGTCCAGAGCATCGAAAATCAGAATCAGCGTCATGATTTTCGTAATGCTGGCAGGATGCAGGATGGAATGAGCATCCTTTTCATAGATGATGGTTCCGGTAGATGCTTCCATTAAAAGAGCGCTGGGAGCGGACAATGCGACCGGAGCAGATGCATCGGAAGCAGCATCCGGATTGGAAGCATCTGGCATGGAAGCATCAGGGGATGGATTGTCGGATTCTGCAGGAGTTTCGTTTTCTGCAAGAACAGAAAATTGTGATGCCATTGGTAAAAAGGCCGGGCTGAGAAGAGACAGGCTTATGAAAATGGAAAGAATGGTATGCATAAGAATACCTCCGGTATGTTCTATTACATTTTAATAGAGAAGAGAAAGAAATATGCAGATAAAGCATGGTTTATTTTGTTGACGCAAAGAGGTGAAAGATGTTATTAAAAATCATTATTGTAATAGCATGTGCGATTTTGGCTTACATAATCTGGCAGTGGCAGGAATTAAAAAAATTTGCAAGAACGGATTATGAGATAAAAAGTGGTAAAGTGCAAAGAGAATATAAGGCGGCAGTCTTGGCTGATTTACATGGATTTCAATACGGGAAAGACAACATCCGGCTTTTGGATGCAATTAGAAGCGGACAGCCGGATCTGATTCTGATTCCAGGAGATATGGTGGTCAGCAGGAAAAGTGACACCTATGAGACAGCGTTAAAGATATTGGAAGAGCTGTGCAGGATTGCACCGGTTTATTATTCTTACGGAAATCATGAATCCCGTGCCCACATAAGAAAAAGTGAGTATCAGGAGAAATTTTTCGCTTTTGAAAATAAGGTAAAAGAGCT
This sequence comes from Roseburia sp. CLA-AA-H209, assembly GCF_020687575.1. Taxonomy (NCBI): domain Bacteria; kingdom Bacillati; phylum Bacillota; class Clostridia; order Lachnospirales; family Lachnospiraceae; genus Roseburia; species Roseburia sp. CLA-AA-H209. The sequence continues at coordinate 183,968 of NZ_JAJEQU010000001.1, read as the reverse complement.
TGGCATCCATGTACTGCATAATGAAACAGAAGCTTTTGGAGAACTGGCGGTTACCGGGCTTGAAATTCCATTGTCCTGTTATAAAAAAGGAGTGGATGTGCCACTTCCACAGGATTATCTTGAGAAAACGCTTCCGGAGCAGACGGAAGATACATTTCAGGTGCTGTTAGCACACAATCCAAGATACGCGAAGGAATATGCAGACTGGGGAGCGGATTTGACTTTTTGCGGACATAATCATGGAGGACTGATACGGATTCCGGGCGTTGGAAGCCTGATTTCTCCACAGTTTCAGTGGTTCCCGAAATATGATGCAGGAGCCTTTGATTTTGAGGGAAAGAAAGTAATCGTAAGCCGGGGACTTGGAACCCATACCTTTCATATCAGAATCTTTAACCGGGCGGAACTTGTGTTTATGGTTATAAAACCACAAGATATTGCTTGATTTGTGGTATAAAGTTGTGAAAAACACTAAATCTTGTGAAAACACTTGCGTTTTTTCTTAGATACCGTTAAAATAGATGTGCTAGGAAAGAATGGAGAGATTTTGAAATGGAATTAACAGTAAAGCTGCAGGTGTTCGAAGGACCGTTAGATTTGCTCCTTCATCTGCTGGATAAGAATAAAGTAAATATCTATGATATCCCAATTGTGGAGATTACCAATCAGTATATGGAATATATCCGGGAAATGAAGAGGCAGGATTTAAATGTTATGAGTGAGTTCTTAGTTATGGCAGCTACACTGATTGATATTAAATCAAAGATGCTTCTTCCGGCAAAAGAGACAGAAGAAGAGGAAGCAGAAGACCCGAGAGCAGAACTGGTAGAACAGCTTTTGGAATATAAGATGTATAAATGCATTTCCTATGAATTAAAAGACCGTCAGATGGATGCGGAAAAGGTGATGTTTAAGGAGCCGACGATTCCGGACGAGGTAGCTGCCTATGAAGAGCCGGTGGATTTAGAGGAACTGATGGCAGATGTCACATTGAAGAAATTGAATGATATTTTCAAATCCATCATGCGTAAGCAGGAAGATAAGATTGACCCGGTTCGTTCCAAATTTGGCAAGATTGAGAAAGAAGAAGTATCACTGTCCGATAAAATGGTATATTTAGAGCAGTATGCAATGACACATCCACATTTCAGCTTCCGCAGTCTTTTAGAAGCACAGTGTGGCAAGATGGAGATTATCGTGACCTTTCTTGCAGTGCTTGAGTTGATGAAGATGGGCAAGATAACCATTTATCAGGATAAAATATTTGATGATATCAGAATAGAGTCCAAGGTTGCAGCCTAGGCTCTTATTATATGAGGGTAGTAATGGAAGAAAAGAATTATGAAGCAATTATAGAAGCAATTTTATTTACCATGGGGGAATCGGTAGAATTGGATAAAATTGCGAATGCAATTGAATTAGACAAACAGGAAACCAAAAAGAAAATAGAAGCACTCCGGCAGAAATATGAGCAGGAAGAAAGAGGTATCCAGATTATCGAACTGGACGGCGCTTATCAGATGTGTACGAAGAATGAAATGTATGAATATCTGATTCGGATTGCAAAACAGCCGAAGAAGCGTGTCCTTACAGACGTACTGTTAGAAACCTTATCCATCATTGCTTATAAGCAGCCGATCACCAAGGCGGAGATTGAAAAAATCCGTGGCGTATCCTGCGATCATGCAGTAAGCAAACTGGTGGAATATAATCTGGTCAATGAAGTGGGAAGATTGGATGCTCCGGGCAGACCGATGCTATTTGGCACAACAGAGGAATTCTTACGGAGCTTTGGTGTGCATTCCATCGATGAACTCCCGGTGCTGAATGAAGACCAGGTGGAAGAATTCAAGCATCAGGCTGAACAGGAAGCAGAAATGAAGCTTGAAGTATAGCAACAGGGAATGTAGTAAGCGGAAGTATAATCATAGAAAGAAATGAATAGAATGCAGAGAAAATGTATTTCGGAGCGGTCATGAAAAAGAGACGGTGGAAGAAAATGATAGCATTATCTCTGCTTTTTATATTTTTTAGTTCCAATCATATTCCGGCAGAACCGCTGCCACAGGATAATCCGGATGAAACACAGGAAGAAAATGAAATAGAAATCGAAGAACCAAAGAATTTGTACGCGCTGTCTGCATGCTTAATGGATGCGGATTCAGGGCGTATTTTGTTTGGAAAAGAAGAGGATGTGCGCCGGGCAAATGCCAGTACGACAAAGATTATGACATTGATTGTAACCTTAGAGCATGCAGATTTAAATGACGTGGTTACATTTTCTGATTATGCAGCCTCCCAGCCGGATGTGCAGCTGAATGGAGCAAGTGGGGAACAGTTTTTATTAAAAGACCTTTGTTTCTCTCTGATGTTAGAATCCCACAATGATTCAGCAGTGGCAATTGCGGAACATGTGGCAGGAAGTGTGGAGGCATTTGCTGACTTGATGAATGAGAAGGCGGCGGAGCTTGGCTGCATGGATACCTATTTCATTACGCCAAACGGACTGGATAAGGAAGATGAAAACGGATTCCATGGAACGACAGCAGCCGACCTTGCCCGGATTATGAGCTATTGCATCAAGGAGTCTCCCATGAAAGAGACTTTTCTTGAAATTACGCAGACACCGTCCTATTCCTTTTCTAATATAGAAGGAACACGAAACTACAGCTGCAATAATCACAACCGTTTCCTTACGATGATGGACGGAGCAATCAGTGGTAAAACCGGTTTTACGGGCAATGCCGGATACTGTTATGTGGGAGCATTGCGGCGGGATGACCGTACCTATGTGGTGGCACTTTTAGGCTGCGGCTGGCCAAACAATAAGAATTATAAATGGTCAGACACAAAACAGCTGATGCAGTATGGAATCGATTCTTTTGAAAAGGTAAATCTTCTGGAGTTGGAAATCCCCAAGGAAGCAGAATGTCCCCTTAAGATAAGTGGGGCAAAGACAGAAGGCTATAGCAGAATTAAGATGACAGAGGTTCAGAACAGGACAGAGGAAAAACAGATAGAAAATATACTGCTTCGTAAGGATGAATCCATTGAATTTAAATTGGAGAGAAAGCAGAGACTTGAGGCTCCGGTGGAAGCAGGAACTACTGTTGGAACCCTTAAGTATATACTGAACGGGCAGGTGGTGAGAGAGGAAGAACTTGTCTTAAAAGACAGTGTTAAGGCATGGGATTACCGCTACAGCTGCCTCAGAATGGTTGACCTTTTTTCTTTATAAAGTCAGAAAATCAGCTATAAAATGCGATATGTAAAATCTGTGAAAAAATTAACAATTTGCTATTGAAAAGTTTTGGTCAATGTACTACAATTACCCTAGCGAAAAATTTTATTTTTCTAAAATAGATGGAGGACTAAGAGATGAGCAACAGAAGTAATAACTTAGCAGAACAGAGAATTTGCCGTTTGCTGGATGAAAACAGCTTTATGGAAATCGGTTCTCTGGTAACCGCAAGAAATACGGATTTTAATCTGGCAGATGAAGCTACGCCATCAGATGGTGTCATTACCGGACATGGTCTGATTGATGGTAATCTGGTATTTGTCTACAGTCAGGATTCTTCCGTATTAAATGGAACAATTGGCGAGATGCATGCAAAGAAAATTGCAGCTGTTTATGACAGAGCAATGAAGATGGGTGCGCCGGTAATCGGACTTTTGGATTGTGCCGGAGTTCGTCTTCAGGAATCAGTAGATGCTTTGAATGCATTAGGAATGATTTATGAAAAACAGGTTATGGCATCCGGAGTAATTCCACAGATTTGTGCTGTATTTGGCAACTGTGGCGGCGGACTTACCGTAGTACCTGGATTATGTGATTTTGCATATATGGAAGCTGATAAAGCAAAAATGTTTGTAAATGCACCAAACGCAATCGAAGGAAATTACGTTGGAAAATGTGATACTTCTTCTGCAGATTTCCAGAGCACAGAGACCGGCGTCATTGATATGGCAGGTTCTGAAGAAGAAATCTTTGCACAGATTCGTGAACTGGTCTGCATGCTTCCGGCAGATAACACAGAGAATGGTTATATGGAAGACTGTGAAGATGATTTGAACCGTGCATGCGAAAATGTAGATACCATGAAAGGCGATCCTCGTTTCGTATTAAGCGAGATTTCTGATAATCATAATTTCTTAGAGACAAAGAAGGATTACGCAAAGAGCATGGTAACCGGATTCATCCAGTTAAACGGACTGACTGTCGGTGCCGTTGCTAACTGCACAGAAGAATATGATGAAGAAGGAAAGAAAGTCGCAGAGCATGATGCAGCACTTTGTGCAAAAGGCTGTGAAAAAGCTTCTGAATTCATCCAGTTCTGTGATGCATTTGATATTCCTGTATTATCTCTTACCAATGTGGCTGGATTTACAGCAACAAAATGCAGCGAAAGAAGACTTGCAAAAGCTCTGGCTAAACTTACATATGCATTTGCAAATGCTACTGTTCCTAAGGTTAGTCTGCTTACCGGTAATGCTTACGGAAGTGCAGCAGTAATGATGAACTCCAAAGCAATCGGTGCTGACCTTGTATACGCATGGCCGGATGTTAAGACCGGTATGATGGATGCACGTCTTGCAGCAGAGATTATGTATGCAGACGCTGATGCGGACAAGCTTGCTGAGAAAGCAAAAGAATATGAGGCATTACAGTCTAACGTTGTAACTGCAGCTAAGAGAGGATATGTAGACTTGATTATTGAGCCTGCTGATACCAGAAAATATCTTGTAGCAGCTTTTGAAATGCTGTTTACAAAACGTATGGATACTCCATATAAGAAACATGGAACAAAATAGAAAGGTGAATCTTATGAAGAAAAAATTGTGGATGCTTGTATGTGTTTGTCTGCTTGCATTTTCTGTTACGGCCTGTGGTAAGACAGATCAGACTTCAATAACATTCAATGGAGGCACCTATGACCAGTGGAAGGATACAGTACAACAGACAGTACAGCAGATAACTACTGTGTCAGAAGCTGATATTGATAATGCTCTTTCTTCCGTTTCAGAGAAGAGCGATGCAGTAAACTACAACTTCTATAGCAGTTGGAAAGAAGCTGTTGCTGACGAAGGAGACTTCCAGGGATTTGGTGACTTTACCATGACAGAGTCAAATAAGACAATGGTAATGGAACAGATATTGAATTATACCAACCGTGATTTGAGTTTTACTGTTGTATTTGATACAACTACAGACACACCGGAACTTACCAGTATGACATTTGACAAGGTATATTCACTTGGCGAGAAAATGGGCAAAGCCGGAATGAATACACTTATGGGCATGGGTACCGTATTTGTAATCTTAATTTTAATCAGTATTATTATTTATGCATTCCGCATTATTCCTTATTTACAGAATAAGAAAAAGAATGCGGCTGATGCAACTGCTGCAAAAGAAGATAAAGTAGTAGAACAGATTGCTCAGAAAGAAGAGCTGGTTCAGGATGATTTGGAACTTGTTGCAGTTATCTCTGCTGCAATTGCGGCAGCAACAGGAAGTTCTACAGATGGATTTGTAGTACGTTCCATTAAGAGAAGATAGTTTGAAGAATAATTAGGAGGATATAAAGATGAAAAACTATACAATTACAGTAAATGGAAATGTTTATGATGTTACCGTAGAAGAGAACGGAGCATCTGCACCTGTAGCTGCACCAAGAAAGGCAGCAGCTCCTACAGCAAAAGCAGCAGCACCTAAGGCAGCAGCCGGAGCAGGAAGCATTAAGATTGAAGCCGGAGCAGCCGGAAAAGTATTCAAGATTGAGGCTCAGCCTGGAACAGCAGTAAAGAAAGGTGATGCAGTTCTGATTCTTGAAATTATGAAAATGGAGACTCCTGTTGTTGCACCGGAAGACGGAACAGTTGCAAGCATCGAAGTTGCAGTTGGTGACAGCGTAGAAGCAGGAGCATTACTTGCTACAATGAACAACTAGGAGGAAAATTATGTTAAGTTATGTTGGAGACACAATGAGTAACCTCCTGCATCAGACTGCATTCTTTAACCTGACCTGGGGTAACTACCTTATGATTGTAATTGCCTGCGTATTCTTATATCTGGCAATCAAGAAAGGTTATGAACCTCTTCTTCTGGTTCCGATTGCATTTGGTATGCTTCTGGTTAACATTTATCCGGACATTATTGCAAGTCCGGAAGAGACCAGCAATGGTGTCGGTGGTTTACTTTATTATTTCTATACTCTGGATGAGTGGTCAATCTTACCTTCTCTGATTTTCCTTGGAGTTGGTGCGATGACAGACTTTGGCCCTTTGATTGCAAACCCAATCAGCTTCCTTTTAGGAGCAGCAGCACAGTTCGGTATTTTCGGAGCTTACCTGCTTGCAATTCTGATGGGATTCAATGACAAGGGAGCAGCAGCCGTATCTATTATCGGTGGAGCAGATGGTCCGACCTCTATCTTCCTTGCCGGTAAATTAGGACAGGCTGCATTGATGGGACCGATTGCGGTGGCAGCATATTCTTATATGTCTCTGGTTCCGATTATTCAGCCGCCAATTATGAAACTGTTTACAACAAAGAAAGAACGTGCAATCAAGATGGAGAACCTTCGTCCGGTATCCAAACTGGAGAAGATTTTGTTCCCAATCGTAGTTACTACAATTGTATGTCTGATTCTTCCGACAACCGCTCCGTTGGTTGGTATGCTTATGCTTGGTAACCTCTTCCGTGAGTCTGGTGTAGTCAGACAGCTTACAGATACAGCATCCAATGCTTTGATGTATATCGTAGTTATTCTTCTGGGTACTTCCGTTGGTGCATCTACCAGTGCAGAAGCATTCTTAAATTTCAGCACACTTAAGATTGTTGCTCTTGGACTGATTGCATTTATGTTTGGTACTGCAGCCGGAGTCCTCTTTGGAAAACTGCTTTGCTGGATTACCAAAGGAAAAATTAATCCGTTGATTGGTTCCGCCGGAGTTTCCGCCGTGCCTATGGCTGCGCGTGTATCGCAGAAGGTTGGTGCAGAAGAAGACCCGACAAACTTTTTACTTATGCATGCAATGGGACCAAACGTTGCCGGTGTTATCGGTACAGCAGTAGCTGCCGGTGTATTTATGGCAATCTTTGGTATATAGGAGGATAGAAATGTCAGAAGAAATGAAAAAACCTTTAAAAATTACAGAAACTGTTCTTCGTGATGCACATCAGTCTCTGATTGCAACCAGAATGACAACAGAACAGATGCTTCCAATTATCCCGAAAATGGATGAAGTTGGATATTATGCAGTAGAGTGCTGGGGTGGAGCAACATTTGATGCCTGCCTTCGTTTCTTAAAAGAAGATCCATGGGAGAGACTTCGTAAATTAAGAGATGGATTTAAGAAAACTAAACTTCAGATGCTGTTCCGTGGACAGAATATCTTAGGATATCGTCCATATGCAGATGATGTGGTTGAGTATTTCGTACAGAAATCTATTGCAAACGGAATTGATATTATCCGTATTTTTGACTGCTTAAATGATGTTCGTAACCTTCAGACAGCAGTAACAGCATGTAACAAAGAAAAAGGACATGCCCAGGTTGCATTATCCTATACATTAGGAGATGCTTATACCTTGGATTACTGGATGGAAATGGCAAAGAGAGTAGAAGACATGGGTGCTGATTCCTTATGTATTAAGGATATGGCAGGACTTTTAGTTCCTCAGAAAGCAACCGAACTGATTCAGGCTCTGAAATCTTCAACCAGCCTTCCAATCGAACTGCATACACATTATACTTCCGGTGTTGCTTCCATGACATACATGAAAGCGGTAGAAGCTGGATGTGACATTATCGATACCGCAATGTCACCATTTGCACTTGGTACCAGCCAGCCTGCAACCGAAGTTATGGTAGAAGCATTCAAGGGAACACAGTATGATACCGGTCTTGACCAGAACAAACTGGCTGAAATCGCTGATTACTTCCGCCCAATGCGTGAGGAAGCATTAGACAGCGGTCTGATGAATCCAAAGGTACTTGGTGTTAATATCAAGACTTTATTATATCAGGTACCGGGTGGAATGTTATCCAACCTGATTTCCCAGTTAAAAGAGCAGGGACAGGAAGATAAATACGAAGAAGTGCTGGCTGAAGTACCTCGTGTTCGTAAAGACCTTGGTGAGCCACCACTTGTTACACCTTCTTCCCAGATTGTTGGTACACAGGCTGTATTTAACGTATTAATGGGTGAGCGTTACAAGGTTGCTACCAAAGAGACCAAGGATATTCTTCTTGGAAAATATGGTCAGACTGTAAAACCTTTCAATCCGGAAGTTGTGGATAAGGTTCTCGGTGCTGACAAAGATAAGGCAATTACCTGCCGTCCGGCAGACTTACTTGAGCCTGAATTAGATAAGATTGAAGCTGAAATGAAACAGTACAAACAGCAGGATGAAGATGTATTATCCTATGCATTATTCCCGCAGGTTGCTACTGAGTTCTTCAAATATCGTCAGGCACAGCAGACGAAAGTTGATACAACAATTGCAGATACAAAGAACGGAGCATATCCGGTATAGGGTACCTTGCTATCTATAGCAGTAAAGAGGCGGCTACAGACAAATATGTCTGTAGCTGTTTTCCTTTTGATGGGTATAATGGAATATCAGAATTACATAAAAATTCTATGGACAAGAGGACAAAAGATTGCTATGATGAAGTCATGATTTGTCATGGGGTAGACAATTTTAATTGCAAAGCATTTGAAAATATTGTGGCAGTTCTTTCACGGTATTTGGAGAGGGAAAAGGTGAAGGACAATGAAACTGTATGAATTGGGGACAGGGGAGCCGGTGCAGGTGCTGGTGAAAGTGGAGAATGCTTCAGCAGAATATGATAGTACAGTTGCTTTTGGAAAAGAAGGCATTTTATTAATTGAGCCAATACGTTATGATGGAAAAATTATTAATTTTTCCGGAGATAAGGTGCATATCAGTGTAATTTATATGGAAGATGGAATCAAACCGCTGATATGGGAGGGGTGCAGAATGCAGACCGTCCAGGCAGGAAAAGAAAAATATCATGCAATTGTATGCAAGCGTGATGGAATAAAATGGAACCGCAGACAGGCGTACCGCCAGTATCTGGGACTGGATGGAATGTTGTCCATTGACAGTACAAGAGCAAATCGTTCTGTGGTTGTGAAGGATATCAGTGCTACCGGAGTGTCATTTGTGGGGATGCCGGATATGAATTATCTTACGATGGGACCGTTTCATTTGACGTTTGAAGATAAAGCAAGCAGGCTTAAAGTGCAGTTATCTGGTATGGCTGTTCGTCAGGAGCCGGTAGATGAAACGAAAGTGATTGTAGGATGTACGGTAAAGCAGGCAAATCTCGACTTGGGGACTTATGTCGCCTCCAAGCAGAAGCAGGAAATTGCCAGACGACATGGAAACTGACGAAAATCCTGCAAAAAAATGTTAAAACGACATAAAAAATGCAAAATATTTGTAGAATCGAGAAGAAGGAACTATGAATGGGAATACCAATGATTTGACCAGTCGAATCAACGAATGTTATGGAAGTTTAAGCAAAGGACAGAAAATATTAGCAACCTATATTACGGATAATTATGATAAGGCGGTATTTCTTACGGCAGCAAAAATGGGACAGGTAGTAGGTGTGAGCGAATCGACTGTAGTACGATTTGCTACACATTTAGGCTATAAGGGTTATCCGGAATTTCAAAAGGCTTTAGAGGAGATGGTTCGGAATAAGCTCAACTCCATTCAGCGTATGGAAGTGACTTATGGAAGAATCAGCCAGTCGCATATATTAGAAACGGTATTGCAGTCGGATCAGGAGAAAATTAAGGATACCTTGGAACATATTGATGAACATGCTTTTGAACTGGCAGTAGATACCATTATCAAAGCAAAACATATTTATATTGTTGGAATACGAAGCTGCGCTCCACTGGCAGCTTTTATGGCGTTTTACTTTAATCTGATGTTTGAAAATGTGACATTGCTTCAGACCAATAATTCCAGTGAATTATTTGAACAGATGGTGCGAATCAGTAAGGATGATGTCATTATCGGAATCAGTTTTCCAAGATATTCCATGCGTACCTTAAAGGCAATGGAATTTGCCAATAACCGGAATGCAAAAGTAATTACATTAACAGATAGTGTGCATTCCCCAATGAATTTATATTCTTCCTGTAATCTGATTGCAAGAAGTGATATGGCATCTATTGTGGATTCTCTGGTGGCGCCGCTTAGTGTTATCAACGCACTGATTGTTGCTCTGTGTATGAAGAAGCAGGGCGAGGTTGCCAAGACATTGGAGACCCTGGAGGATATCTGGAATGAATATCAGGTATATGAAAATGATGAAATTAATTATATTGATGATAAAATCAAAATGAGATATGCCAAATTAGGAGATGCAGATGAGTAAGGTACTTGTAATCGGTGGTGGACCGGCGGGCTGTTTTGCAGCAATTGCTGCGGCAGAGCAGGGACATCAGGTCGTATTGTTAGAACGCAATGAGAAAATCGGGAAAAAATTATTCATTACCGGAAAAGGAAGATGCAACCTTACCAATGCATGTGATACGGAAGAACTATTTTCAAACATTCCAAGGAATTCCAAGTTCTTATACAGCGCAATCTATTCTTATGACAATTTCCGGGTCATGGATTTCTTTGAACAGAATGGTACACCGGTAAAGGTGGAGCGGGGAAACCGCGTATTTCCGGTATCAGACCATTCATCGGATGTCATTGCAGCCTTAAAACGCTCCCTGGATGCACATAAAGTAAAGATTATGTATCATACAGCGGTAGAAAAGCTTATGGTATCGGAGAATTGTGTACATGGAGTAATTACTGCAGAGGGAAAGAAAATGCCGGCAGATGCAGTAGTTATTGCAACAGGCGGCTGTTCTTATGCATCTACCGGTTCTACCGGGGATGGTTATCGTTTCGCAGAAGCCTGCGGACATACCATAAAAACCTGCAGTCCATCCCTTGTGCCTTTTAATGCAGAAGAGGAATATGTCAAAGAATTGCAGGGGCTATCGTTGAAAAATGTAAAGGCAAGCATTTATCAGGGCAAAAAGCTTTTGTATGAAGCTTTTGGAGAAATGTTATTTACCCATTTTGGCGTAAGTGGACCTCTGATGTTAAGCGCCAGCAGTGTGGTAAATGATGCGGTAAGAAAACAGCCGTTGCAATTATACATTGACTGGAAACCCGCACTTTCAGAAGAACAGTTAGATCACAGAATTTTAAGGGACTTTGAAGAGGCAAAGAACCGGCAGGTGATTCATGGAATTGAAAAATTATATCCGTCCAAATTCCTGCCGATTATTTTAAGACTTGCTAAGATTCCAGCAGAAAAGCGTGTCAATGAAGTAACCAAAGAGGAACGGCAGCGACTGGTGGACTTGACAAAGAAGTTCCCGGTTACACTGACTGGTTTACGGGGCTTTTCGGAAGCCATTATTACAAAGGGTGGTGTTTCCGTAAAAGAAGTAAATCCATCGACCATGGAATCAAAATTAACAAAGCATCTTTATTTTGCCGGAGAGGTATTGGATTTGGATGCATTTACCGGCGGCTTTAATCTGCAGATTGCCTGGTCTACCGGATATCTGGCAGGAAGCAGCATTGGAAATGAATAAAGAGAATAAAAAGCAGAAAAATCGGAGGATGAGAAATGAGCTTTAATATAGCAATCGACGGACCGGCAGGAGCCGGAAAAAGCACTATAGCAAAACAGCTTGCAAAGGAACTTTCTTTTATATATGTAGATACAGGAGCCATGTATCGGAGTATGGCATTGTATTTTATGAGAAATGGCATTGCAAAGGAAGATGAGGCAGCAATTTCAGATGCCTGTAAAACCGTGGAAGTATCGATTGCCTATGAGAACGGAGAACAGCAGGTGCTTTTAAACGGTGAGAATGTCAGCAAAGAAATCCGGAAAGAAGAAGTTGGAAAAATGGCATCTGCCACCAGTGTTTATAAGGAAGTCCGTAAAAAACTGGTTGAATTACAGCAGAAGCTTGCAGCAGATAAAGATGTTATCATGGATGGAAGAGATATCGGAACCTGTGTGCTGCCGAATGCCCAGGTAAAGATTTATCTTACTGCAAGTGTTGAAACAAGAGCCGAGAGAAGATATCAGGAATTGCTGGAAAAAGGTGCTGCCTGTGACTTGGAAGTGATTAAAAAAGATATTGCGGACCGTGATTATCAGGATATGCATCGGGAGATTTCACCATTAAAGCAGGCAGAAGATGCCATTCTTGTAGATTCTTCGGATATGGGAATTGAAGAAGTGGTAGAAACCATCAAAAATATTTATAGGGAAAAATGTTAATATGAAAAATGTCAGAGTTGCAAAAAGTGCAGGTTTCTGCTTTGGCGTAAAGCGTGCAGTAGATATGGTTTATGCACAGCTTGAAACAAACGATGAAACAAAGGATGGAATAAAAGACCCGATTTATACTTACGGACCGATTATTCATAATGAAGAAGTGGTAAAGGATTTAGAGGCAAAGGGCGTAACCGTAATCCATGATATTTCAGAAATAGAAGAATCAGAAAAAGGAACCATCGTCATCCGTTCCCATGGTGTAGGCGAAAAAATATATCAGACATTAGAAAATGCCGGTTACCATATCGTGGATGCCACCTGTCCTTTTGTAAAGAAGATACATCGTCATGTACGGGAATATGGAGATGCCGGTTATCATGTTGTAATTATCGGAAATGCCAGCCATCCGGAGGTAGAAGGAATCCGTGGATGGGGAAATGAAGAGGAAATTACGGTAATTGGAACGAGGGAAGCAGCAGAAAATTTCCGGGTTTCAGCAGGAAAAAAGGTTTGTATCGTATCACAAACGACATTTAACTACAATAAATTTCAAGAATTAGTTGAAATTATAAATAAAAAAGGTTATGATATAATTGTTTTAAATACAATCTGTAATGCAACGGAAGAGCGGCAGACCCAGTCGAGGGCTTTGGCAAAAGAAGTTGAAGCGATGATTGTGGTTGGTGGGAAGAGCAGTTCCAACACACAGAAGTTATTTGAAATATGTAAAAACGAATGTGCAAATACTTACTATATACAAACCATAGATGATTTGGATCCGGCAGTACTTCGGACCATTGATAACGTAGGTATTACCGCAGGGGCATCTACCCCAAATAAAATTATTGAGGAGGTTCAAAATAATGTCAGAAATGAGTTTTGAACAAATGTTGGAAGAATCTTTTAAAACAATAAGAAATGGAGAGGTAGTCGAAGGCGTCGTTATCGGTGTTAAGCCAGATGAGATCATCCTTAATATTGGATATAAGTCAGACGGAATTATTACACGTAATGAATATACGAACGAAGCAAATGTAGACCTGACCACCGTTGTATCCGTAGGTGACACTATGGAAGCCAAAGTTTTAAAGGTAAATGATGGAGAGGGACAGGTACTTCTTACTTACAAACGTCTTGCTGCTGAAAAAGGAAGCAAGCGTTTAGAGGAAGCATTCAACAATCAGGAAGTGCTTACCGCAAAGGTTACACAGGTATTATCCGGTGGATTAAGTGTTGTAGTTGACGAAGCAAGAGTATTTATTCCTGCAAGCCTTGTATCAGATACTTACGAGAAAGATTTATCTAAGTATGAAGGACAGGAAATTTCATTTGTAATCACTGAGTTCAACCCAAGAAAGAGAAGAATTATCGGTGACAGAAAACAGCTTTTAGTAGCAGAGAAAGCTGAAAAACAGAAAGAACTCATGGAGAGAATCCATGTTGGTGATGTTGTAGAAGGTACAGTAAAGAACGTAACAGACTTTGGCGCATTCATTGACCTTGGTGGAGCAGACGGACTGTTACATATTTCTGAAATGTCCTGGGGACGTGTTGAAAGTCCTAAGAAAGTATTCAAAGTTGGCGATACTGTAAAAGTATTCATCAAAGATATCAATGAGAGTAAGATTGCACTGAGCATGAAATTTGAGGATGAGAATCCTTGGAATAATGCTGCAGAGAAATATGCAGTAGGTAATGTGGTAACAGGTGTTGTTGCAAGAATGACAGACTTTGGTGCATTCGTAGAATTAGCTCCTGGAGTAGATGCATTACTTCATGTATCCCAGATTTCTAAAGAGCATGTTGAGAAACCTTCTGATGTATTAAAAGTAGGTCAGAAAGTAGAAGCTAAAGTAGTTGACTTTAATGAAGAAGACAAGAAAATCAGCTTAAGCATGAAAGCACTTCTGCCAGAAGAGGAAGCTGATACAGAAGAAGTTCCTACAGAAGAATAATAAGGTAGGAGGTAGCATATATGTTTGAAGGCTATGAAAAGTTTAAAAAAGATATATATGCAATGACCACGATTGACTTAAATGCTTACAAAGAGAAACAGATGCGTCGTAGGATTGACAGCCTTTTGGTAAAGAATAAGGCTCAGTCCTATGATGAGTATGTACATCTGCTTCATACAGATAAAGAGAAGTTTGACCAGTTTATTAATTTCCTGACTATTAATGTTTCGGAATTTTACCGGAACCCGGAACAGTGGAAGTTTTTGGACGAAGAGGTTTTCCCGGCACTTATAAAACAGTTTGGCAGCAATTTGAAAATCTGGAGTGCAGCGTGTTCTACCGGAGATGAGCCATACTCTCTTGTAATGGCTTTATCAAAGCATGTTCCGCTGAACCAGATACATATAATTGCTACTGATATTGATAAACAGGTACTTGAGAAAGCAAGAGTTGGACTTTATAACGAAAAGAGCATTGAATCTGTACCGGATGATTTGAAGCGTAAGTATTTTACACAGGTAGGAAAATCCTATAAGATTTCCGATGAAATCAAAAAGCATGTAGAATTTCGGGAACATAATCTTTTGCGGGATCCATATCCATCAGGTTGTCATTTGATTGTCTGCAGAAATGTAGTAATTTATTTTACAGAAGAAGCAAAAGACGAGATTTATCGCAAGTTCTATGATTCTTTGGCAAAAGATGGAATGTTATTTATCGGAAGTACAGAGCAGATTATGAATTATCGTGAGTTGAATTTAAAAAGACATCAGTCATTTTTCTTTCAGAAATAATAATGACATAGTAAAGACCTCGTTCTCAAAATTGGGAAAGAGGTCTTTTTTTACAGGAAATTGCTTTCCTGTAAAGTAAAAAACGCTCCGCGAGGATGCACACTGCGGCGTATAAGGTAGGTATCACTTAATTTTCTTGTTTTTTATAGCTTCTAACAAGTGGTTTACATAACTTTTGATAAGTTCCGGCGATGAAAGAATTTTTTCCGTAAGTTCAAAGTAAGATATTTTTTCCTTATAGTCGTGTTTAAAAGAAGGAGAAATAAGCTCTTCGTACTGTGGAAGAAAGCTTCCTTCATGCCGGGTATAGCAGGTGGCAGCGGTAGCCTGTCTGCGGTGTTCTTTATCGACATATGATGCTACACTTTTGTGCATTGCAGTATCTTCAGCCGGAAGATAATAATAATCCTTATAATTTGGAAAGAAATATTTCAGGGCATCCTCTTCTAAACGGACGGAGAGGGTGCATTTTTTGCCCTTTGCATAGAAATAAACAGAACCCATGCGGCAGGAAATATGCTTTGGAAATGGAAATTCCGGCTCAATAGAAAGAATCAGTTCTTTCTTTTTCTGTTGCTTATAATCTGTATATTCAGAAACAGAAGCACTGCAGGATAAATACTGTCCGTAAAACAGATGGACATAGGATAAGACGGGAAGTAATGCAGGCATATCCAGAACATCTTCGTAGTTGTGGAGCAGAAGAATTTCCAATTTATCCGGACGTGGTTCCTTGGTATACGAATGATAGATCTCAATCAATTCACCGCCGGAATATAAGTCATCCCTGCCAATACCAAGAAAAGCTTCGATGGTCTTCTGCTTGTAATTTGGCAGCTGGAGAATATGCTTTATCTGGGAAATGGATTTGAAAATATCCACATAAGTAAAATCAGCAAAGTGCTCGTTACATTCATAAGTATTGCATTTTGCTTTCAGATAAGGAATATCAAAGCCGATTCCATTGAAAGTGATAATTGTATCAAAACTGTCTAATAGCAAAAGAAACTGCTCAAGTACTTCTTTTTCTTCTTCCGGTGTTTCGGCAAAAAACTGTTTGATATAAAGCATCTGTTCTATGTGATAGGCACATCCAATCAGATAAAGACTGGTATGAGCCGGGGAAAATCCGGTAGTTTCGATATCGAAAAAGACAGAGGAAGCAGTGAATATTTCCTCATCTAAATTCGAAGCCGGACTATATGGAATTTCATGTACAATTGTTTTCATATCTGTCCTCCTGTCATTTTTTTATTATACACGATGTATGGGCAAAAAGTAATCATTCCTTGTTAAAAATCGACAAAAATATTGAGAAAAAATCTTTTTAGTGTGTCAAAAAATTCTAATTTGTGTTATAATACATTTTATGTTAAACGCATTGCATATGCAGTGCAATACTATCATAGAAAGAGGGGCACATAAGATGGGTTTAATGACATTTAAAGGTGGCGTCCATCCTTTCGAAGGAAAGGATTTATCAAAAGATAAGCCAATACGTGAATTATTACCCAAAGGTGAACTGGTATATCCGTTATCGCAGCATATTGGAGCACCGGCAACACCAATCGTAGCGGTAGGAGATTCCGTTTTGAAAGGGCAGAAGATAGCAGAAGCAGGCGGCTTCGTATCTGCACCAATCCATGCGTCCGTATCCGGAACTGTTAAGAAAATTGAGCCAAGAAGAGTTCCAACAGGTGATATGGTGAACTCCATTGTAATTGAAAGCGATGGTGAATTTAAGGAGGTAGAGTATCAGGCAGTAGAAGATGTCAGTGCTCTTTCCAAAGAAGAAATTATTAACCGTATAAAAGAAGCAGGAGTTGTTGGTATGGGTGGAGCAGGATTCCCAACCCACGTAAAATTATCTCCGAAGGAACCGGAAAAAATCGACTATATTATTGCCAACTGTGCAGAGTGTGAACCATATCTGACATCTGATTACCGCATCATGTTAGACCACACGGAAGAACTGGTAGAAGGCATGCGTATCATTCTCAGTATGTTTGAACATGCCAAGGGTGTATTTGCAGTCGAGAATAATAAACCGGATTGTATCGCAAAATTATTAGAATTAACGAAAGATGAGCCTCGTATGGAGGTCGCACCTCTTATGACAAAATACCCACAGGGTGGTGAACGTCAGCTTATTTATGCAGTAACCAAACGTGCAATTAATTCCAAGATGCTTCCGGCAGATGCAGGATGTATCGTAGATAATGTTGCAACCATGGTTGCCGTATACCATGCAGTAAAAGAAGGAAAACCTGTTACAAGCAGAATCTTTACAGTTACCGGTGATGCAGTAGAAGAGCCGGGTAACTTTGAGTTCTTAATCGGAACCAGTTTCCAGGAACTTTTAGATGCTGCCGGTGGATTTAAAGAGCAGCCTGAGAAAATTATTTCCGGTGGACCAATGATGGGCTTTTCCATGTTCGGATTAGATGTGCCGACAACCAAGACTACTTCAGCACTCCTTTGTATGACCAAAGATGAAGTGGCAGAAGCAGATGCAGATGCAACAGCATGCATCAATTGTGGTCGTTGCGTAGAAGCATGTCCGGAACAGATTGTTCCATCCAGATTATCTAAATTCTCAGAGCATGGAGATATGGCAGGATTTGAAAAATGGCATGGTCTTGAGTGCGTGGAATGTGGAAGCTGCAGTTTTATCTGCCCGGCAAAACGTCCGTTAGCACAGCTTATTAAGACAATGAAAAAACAGGTTCTTGCTGAAAAGAAAAAAAATAAATAACAAAGAAAGAGGTGGACTATTGTGAGTGAGTTATATCATGTATCATCATCACCACATGTACGAGCCAAAGATACAACAAGCAGAATCATGCTTTATGTAATTATAGCTCTGCTTCCAACAAGTATATTTGGTATTGTTAATTTTGGATATAAAGCAGCAGTATTGATTTTGGTATCTGTTGCAAGCTGTATTGCATCAGAGTGGATTTTCAATCTGATTGTACATAAGAAGAATACCGTCAGTGATTTAAGTGCGGTAGTTACCGGACTGTTACTTGCATTAAACCTGCCGGCATCCCTTCCATGGTGGGAAGCTGTAATCGGCAGTGTATTTGCAATCGTTATTGTTAAAATGATGTTTGGCGG
Organism: Roseburia sp. CLA-AA-H209; assembly: GCF_020687575.1. Lineage (NCBI taxonomy): Bacteria > Bacillati > Bacillota > Clostridia > Lachnospirales > Lachnospiraceae > Roseburia > Roseburia sp. CLA-AA-H209. Next base: position 165,743 of record NZ_JAJEQU010000001.1, on the reverse strand, counting down.
ACTGGGACAGAACTTTATGAACCCGGCACTGGGTGCAAGATGCTTTTTACTGATAGCATTTGCCGCAGACATGACAAACTTTACCGTAGATGGATATTCAGGAGCAACTCCACTGGCTCTGATCAGAGAACAGGGTGTTGGAGCTGTTAATACCATGAATATGTTAATTGGAAAGACCGCCGGAACCATCGGAGAGACATCAGCTATTGCTATCTTAATTGGAGCAATGTTCTTAATCCTGATGGGTGTCATTACACTTCGGATTCCGGGAACCTATATCATTACATTTGTAGTATTTATCAGCTTGTTCGGCGGACATGGCTTTGACATCGACTATATCGTTGCTGAGCTTTGTGGTGGTGGATTAATGCTTGGTGCATTCTTTATGGCAACCGACTATGTAACATCACCGATCACACCGAAGGGACAGATTTTATATGGAATTCTTTTAGGTATTCTTACCGGATTATTCCGTATCTTTGGAGCAAACGCAGAAGGTGTATCCTTTGCAATTATTTTAAGCAACCTTCTGGTTCCTATGATTGAAAGGATTACAATTCCAAAGGCCTTTGGACAGGTAAAGGAGGCAAAGCAGCATGAATAAGAAGATTGTACATGACGCGTTGATTTTAACCGTATTTACCGTAGTAATCGGATTTATTCTCGGACTGGTATATGAGATTACCAAGGATCCGATTGCAAAGGCAGAAGAGGCAACTGCACAGGCTGCATACAAAGCAGTGTTTGAAGATGCAGATTCTTTTTCCACCTATGATTTTGATGCAGAAGCCGCAGCCAGCCTGTTAGAGCAGAATGGTTACAGTGATGAAATCAATGGTGTGCAGGAAGCATTAGATAAAGATGGCAATGTATTAGGATATGTGATTACTGTAACAGCTAAAGACGGAAGCCAGGGTAATATCACATTTTCTGTTGGCATAAAGAATGATGGAACCGTAAACGGCTATTCCGTTACCAGTATGTCAGAGACACCTGGACTTGGAGACAAGGCAAAGACAGAAGACTTCTCCAAACAGTATAAGAATAAGAATGTAGACAGCTTTACCGTTGTGAAACAGGCACCATCTGCTGATAACGAGATTGAAGCAATTTCCGGTGCAACCATTACATCAAAAGCAATGACCAATGGTGTAAATGCCTGCATTACATACTTCCAGAATGAATTGGAAGGAGGCGCTGAATAATGAATAAGTATTTAGAACGCGTATATAACGGATTGATTAAAGAAAATCCTACCTTTGTATTGATGCTTGGTATGTGTCCGACACTGGCAGTAACAACATCAGCAATGAATGCACTGGGAATGGGATTATCTACAACAGTGGTATTGATTTTCTCTAACCTGTTGATTTCCTTATTCCGTAAAGCAATTCCAAATGGTGTCAGAATGCCGGCATACATTGTTATCGTAGCATCTTTGGTAACCATTGTAGAATTTATTATGAAGGCTTATACACCGGCACTGGCTAAACAGCTTGGTGTATATATCCCTCTTATTGTTGTTAACTGTATTATCCTTGGACGAGCAGAAAGCTATGCATCTAAAAATCCACCTGTATTGTCTATCTTAGACGGTGTTGGTATGGGACTTGGATTTACCTTCGGATTAACCTGTATCGGTATTGTCCGTGAGATTTTAGGTGCAGGACAGTTGTTTGGATTCCAGATTCTTTCACTGAAATGGTATACACCAATCAATATCTTTGTTATGGCACCGGGTGCATTCTTGGTACTGGCATTCTTAGTTGCTTTAATGAGTATTGTTCGTCAGAAGATGGAAGCAAAAGGCAAACCACTGGCAGAGCCTGCCGGCTGTATCAGTGGAGACTGTGCCGGATGCAGCATGTCTGCAACCTGCAGCGAAAAAGAGAAGAAAGCTGCAGATGCAGAGGAAAAAAGTGAATAGGAGGAATATGACAGATGCAGACATTATTATTGATTGCAATTGGTTCGGCCATTGTAAATAACGTAGTATTAAGCCAGTTCCTTGGTATCTGTCCTTTCTTGGGTGTATCAAAGAAAACAGAGACCGCTGCTGGAATGGGTGGAGCCGTTATCTTTGTCATAACGATATCCTCCTTTGTTACCTCATTGATTTATAAGTTTATACTGATTCCGACGGGAACACAGTATTTACAGACGATTGTATTTATCCTTGTAATCGCAGCACTGGTACAGTTTGTAGAAATGTTCTTAAAGAAATCCATGCCTGCTCTTTATAAGAGCCTTGGAGTGTATCTTCCTTTGATTACAACCAACTGTGCAGTATTAGGTGTAGCACTTACCAACGTAACCAAAGAGTATGGTATCTTAGAGGGCGTTGTAAACGGTTTTGCAACCGCATTTGGATTCTTTATTGCTATTACAATTATGGCAGGAATTCGTGAAAAAATTGAATATAATGATATCCCTAAGCCATTTAAAGGAACAGCAATTGTATTAATTACAGCATGTCTGATGTCCATTGCATTTATGGGCTTCTCAGGAATGATTTAGGAGGAAAGAAAAGATGAGTGTACAGGCAATTATTATTGCAGCCGTTATTGTAGGCGGCGTAGGACTTTTTATTGGATTTTTCCTCGGCGTTTCCGGAGAAAAGTTCAAAGTAGAAGTAGATGAAAGGGAAGAAGCAATTGTTGGTGTTCTTCCTGGAAATAACTGTGGTGGTTGTGGTTATGCCGGATGTTCCGGTCTTGCAGCTGCTATTGTAAAAGGTGATGCCCCGGTCAATGGATGTCCTGTTGGTGGTGCGCCGGTTGCAGCAAAAGTCGGTGAAATCATGGGTGTTGCTGCAGAAGAAGGCACAAAGCAGGTTGCCTTTGTAAAATGTGCAGGAACCTGTGAAAAAGCCGGTCATGATTATGAATATACCGGAGTAGAAGATTGTGCTGCTATGGCATTTATTCCGGGCGGCGGAGCAAAGAGCTGTAGCTATGGCTGCCTTGGCTTTGGAAACTGTGTAAAGGCATGTCCGTTTGATGCAATCCATGTTGTAGATGGTATTGCAAAGGTGGATAAGGAAGTATGTAAGGCATGTGGAAAATGTGTTGCAGCCTGTCCGAAGCACTTGATTGAGCTGGTACCATATGAAGCAAAGCATCTGGTACAGTGCAGTTCCAAGGATAAAGGCAAAGACGTTATGAAAGCCTGCTCCGTAGGTTGTATTGGCTGTCATCTCTGTGAGAAGAACTGTCCAAATGATGCAGTTCATGTCGTAGATAATGTGGCTTATATCGACCAGGAGAAATGTACCGGATGTGGCATTTGTGCCGAGAAATGTCCGAAGAAGATTATTTTATAATCGTTTCTGTGATAGAAAGAACGGGATTGTCATTGATTTGGCAGTCCCGTTTTGCGTAGTTGATGTTATATGAGGATTGGATATGAGAAAATTTAGAGAAAAGTATATTGGAAATAAAGATTTTTATAAAATGGTTCTGCTGGTAGCTATTCCAATTATGATACAGAATGCCATCACTAACTTTGTGAGTCTTTTGGACAATATCATGGTAGGACTGGTTGGAACGGAGCAGATGTCCGGTGTCGCAATCATCAATCAGTTGATGCTGGTTTACAATATCTGTATTTTTGGAGCAGTATCCGGTGCAGGCATTTTTGGGGCGCAGTTTTATGGAAAAGGGGACCATAAAGGAGTGCGGGACGCCTTCCGTTTTAAAATTGTAGCCTGTGGTTTCTTAGCAGTCATGTGGATGCTGATATTTGGCTTTGCAAATGAACCGTTAATTCGGCTGTTTTTGCATGACGGAGGAAGCACGGGAGATATTGAAGCTACATTATTGTATGCAAAACAGTATTTACAGACGGTAATGCCATCCATGGTTCCTTTTGCATTGATTCAGGCATATGCCCAGACATTACGTGAAACAGGAGAAACGGTTCTTCCGATGAAAGCCGGAATTGCTTCTGTAGCAGTAAATCTGATGTTTGACTATGTATTAATATTTGGTGCATTTGGACTGCCTGCATTAGGAGTAAGAGGTGCAGCGGCAGCAACCGTATTGGCAAGAGTTGTGGAATGCATTATTGTTGTCTTGTGGACCCATGCGAGAGCAGATAAGAATCATTTTATTGTAGGAGCTTACCGTGATTTTAAAATACCGGGAACACTGGTACGACAGATTATCATAAAAGGAACGCCATTGCTTTTAAATGAGACTTTATGGGCTGGAGGAATGGCAGTCCTGATGCAGTGTTATTCCACAAGAGGTCTTGCTGTTGTAGCTGGATTTAATATATCAAATACAGTAGCCAATCTTTTTAATGTTGTATTTATTGCGTTGGGAAGTGCGATATCCATCATTGTAGGACAGCAGCTTGGTGCTGGTAAATTGGAAGAGGCGGTGGATACGGACCGCAAGATGATTGTATTTTCTGTATTTTGTTGTTTTGTTATAGGAGCCTGCATGTTTGCAATTGCTCCGTTCTTTCCAAGAATATACAATACGACAGAAGAAGTGCGTGGACTAGCAAAACAATTTATCCGGATTGCATCAGCCTGCATGCCGTTATATGGATTTATGCATGCAACCTATTTCACACTGCGTTCCGGTGGCAGGACAGTCATTACCTTTCTTTTTGACAGTGTCTATATCTGGGTGGTAGATATTCCACTGGCATTTGTGTTAACCAGATTTACAGGAGTTCCGATTGTATCTATTTATTTATCCTGTCAGTTGATAGAGATTATAAAATGCATCATCGGATATGTTATGGTAAAGAAGAAAATCTGGGTCAACAATATGGTTATGGAGCAGCAATAGGATTATGTTTACATTTCATGAAATGGAATATTGCTGCCGATGCCGGAAGTGGTATGAAGTTCGTAATTGTCGGTGATAAAAATGGCTTCCGTGTCATCCAAGGATTCTATCAGCTTCATGCCGTCCTCTAATCCTAAAGCAAAACAGGTGGTGGAAAGTCCGTCACCATCTACGGATTTCGGACAGATAATGGTGACACCCAGCAGGTTATTGTCATAAGGATAACCGGTTTTCGGATTTAAAATGTGGTGATAGAAGTTATCACCCACATAGAAATAACGTTCATAAACACCGGAACTTACTACCGTTTCATCAGAGACTTCAACACTGGCAATGGCAGTGCCGTCATCGGAAAATGGTTTCTGGATACCAATATTATAGTTGCTTCCATCTGGTTTATCACCCAGCGTAAGGACATTGCCTCCAAGGTTAATCATGCCGGAGGTAATGTCTTTTTCATTTAAATAATCTTTCATTTTATCAGCAATATAACCTTTGGCGATGCCTCCCAAGTCAATCATGGCATCCGGATTGGAAAGACTAACTTCGTTTCCATCAATAACAATCGCATGATAGTCGATGGTGGAAAGTGTGGCTTCAATATCAGATTCAGATGGAACCGTACCGCTGTTATTTGGAAAGTCCCAGAGGGAAGACAATTTACCAATGGTGATATCAAACTGTCCCAGGCTTAAATCACCATAATAAATACCTTTTTGTAATAATTCGATCGTATCATCATCCACAGTAACCGGTGTGCCACCAGCATTGTTTATTTTACTGATATCGCTGTCTGCGATGGTATTGCTGAAAAGGTTCTCATAATGGGAAGCAAGCTTGAAGCAGTCATCAATATAAGAAGCATTTTCTTCTCCATATAGTGTAATAGTAATGACTGTATTAAAATAAAAATCAGATTTGGAAACAGGTTCTTTGCTGCGTCCGCATCCCACGAAGGAGAAGGAGCAGAAGAAGAGAAAGAAAGCAAGTAAACTGCAGGTTAATTTATAAGAAAATATCGTCTTTTTTGTTTTCATCATGTATACTCCGGTTCTTTTAAAATCATATAGCACAAGCATAGCACAAGGAAGATAAAATTTACAGATGATTTTTTTCGAAAGGTATGATAAAGTATAAAATGTATGCATATTAATAAAAAATTATAATCGGCATTCAGATAGTGAATATGCCGTAGATGATTAAGAGGCGGAAAAATGGATATACAGTTGCGTGAAACATTAAAGAATAAGAAGCGTGTAATTGTAAAAATCGGTTCTTCATCTCTTTTACATGAAGAGACCGGAAAATTAAATCTTTTAAAACTGGAACGTTTGGTAAGAGAATTATGTGATATTAAGAATCAGGGCATGGATGTATGTCTGGTCAGCTCCGGGGCTATTGCAGTAGGAAGACAGTCCATGGGATTCAAAGAAAGACCGGAGAAAATAGCTGTAAAACAGGCATGTGCGGCAGTGGGACAGGCGAGACTTATGATGACTTATCAAAAGCTTTTTTCAGAGTACCACCAGAATGTGGGACAGGTTCTTATGACAAAAAAAACTATGGTTGATAACGTGTCGAGAAAAAATGCCCAGAATACTTTTGAAGAATTGTTTGAAATGGGAATTATACCAATTGTAAATGAAAATGATACCGTATCTACTTATGAGATGCAGTTTGGTGATAACGATTCCCTGTCGGCTATTGTAGCCTCATTGGTAGGAGCAGATTTGTTGATTCTTTTATCTGATATTGACGGGTTGTATACGGATGATCCGAGAAAGAATCCAAAAGCAGAATTGATACCGGTAGTAGAAAAAATTGATAATCGGATTGAAAACATGGCAGGAGATACAGTAGGTAGTGATGTTGGTACCGGTGGAATGACCACCAAATTAACGGCAGCAAGGATTGCAACCTTATCCGGAGCAGATATGATTATTGCCAATGCAAAGGATGTGGGAGTTCTGCATCAGATTTTCGAAGGAAAACCGGTGGGAACCTTTTTCAAAGCCAATAAAAATGATGATTTCTATATTGCAGATTATGTAGAAGAAAGCATGGGGTAAAAAGATGATTGAAAATACAATAGCAAGAATCAATGAATTATATCATAAATCCCAGAAAGAAGGACTGACACCGGAAGAAAAGGAAGAACAGGCAGCACTTCGCAAGGAATACATAGCAAGTGTAAAGCGGAATCTGAAGGGACAGTTAGATAATATTGATATGGTAAATGCAGATGGAACGGTAACCAATCTGGGAGAAAAATATGGAAACAAAGGCAAGCATCAGAACTAAGTATAAGACACTGCGAAATGCAATGCCGGAGAATATTGTAAGAGAAGAATCCCAAAGGATATGTCAGAATATCAGTACCTGGGAAATCTTTCAGAAAGCACAAAATTGTTTCTTTTATTATCCCCTTGGGAAAGAAGCTTCTTTATTGCCTTTTTTTAAAGAAAGTATTCAAAAAAGAGCAGCTTTTCCCCGGGTGCGTGGAGAAGAAATGGTCTTTTGTGAAGTCAATAGTACAGATGATTTTCAGGAAGGGTATTTTCATGTGATGGAGCCAAAGGATGAGATACCGGCGATGGATTTAGCAGAACTTGAGCAGGAGAAAACAATTGTATTCACACCGGGACTGGTCTTTGATATTAACGGTGGAAGAAGCGGATATGGTAAGGGCTTTTATGATCGTTTTTTTCAGAAATATAAGAAAGTAATCCGGGTTGGGATTGCACTTTCCTGTCAGTTGGCTGGGCAGGTGCCCATGGAGACCCATGATATTCCGATGGATTATCTTGTAACACCGGAGAAGATTTATAAAGTAACGGATAACAGAGACGAAAATAAGTAGCTGGAGGAAAATATGGAATTACAGGAATTAGGTAAGAGAGCAAAAGCAGCAGAAGTCATCATGCGGAATATGGGCATGAAAGAAAAAGAAAAGATTTTGCTTGAAGTTGCAGAACATTTAGTAGAAGATACCGATGCTATTTTAGCAGCAAACCAGAAGGATATGGATGCAGGAAGAGAAGCCGGAATGCATCAGGGACTTTTAGACCGTCTGATGTTAAATAAAGAGCGTATTGCACAGATGGCAGAAGGAATCCGCCAGGTAGCAGAATTAGAAGATCCGGTAGGAGAAGTCCTTTCCATGAAACAGCGCCCGAATGGACTTATGATTGGAAAGAAGCGTGTACCATTAGGTGTCATTGGAATTATTTATGAATCACGTCCAAATGTAACAGCAGATGCCTTTGCTTTGTGCTTTAAAACTGGAAATACCGTGATTTTAAAAGGTGGAAGTGATGCCATTCATTCCAATATGGCAATCGTAAAGAGCATCAATGAAACTTTAAGTAATAACCAGCTGCCGGAAGGAGTGCTTTCTTTAATCGAAGATACCAGCCGGGAAACTGCTACTGCATTTATGAAAATGAATGAGTATGTGGATGTACTGATTCCAAGAGGTGGCTCAGGACTGATTCGTGCTGTGGTAGCCAATGCTACAATTCCGGTGATTGAGACCGGTACCGGTAACTGCCACATTTATGTGGATGAAACCGCAGACCTTGATATGGCGGTGAATATCATTAATAATGCCAAAACGCAGCGCATCGGTGTATGCAATGCCTGTGAATCTTTAGTGCTGCATGAGAGCATCGTAGATGAACTGATGCCACGCCTTTCTGCAAAATTATCCGAAAGCCATGTAGAAATCCGTGGGGATGAGCGGGTTCAGAAAGCTACAAAAGATGCAGTGGCTGCAACAGAAAAAGACTGGGGCACCGAATATTTGGATTATATTATTTCTGCAAAGACAGTTTCAGATATTGATGAAGCCATTACACATATCAATAAATATAATACCGGACATTCGGAAGCAATCATTACCAATAATTATGAGCATGCGCAGAAGTTCTTAAATGAGATTGATGCTGCGGCTGTTTATGTAAATGCATCCACACGTTTTACCGACGGATTTGAGTTTGGCTTTGGGGCAGAAATCGGAATCAGTACCCAGAAGCTGCATGCCAGAGGACCGATGGGCTTAGAAGCACTGACGACCACCAAATATATCATTTATGGGGATGGCCAGATCAGAGAATAATAAGAAAAATATTAAGAAAACAGGAAAAGAAATGAGAGAAATAGAAAAGATAAATCACACCGGTGAAGTTCCGGTAATGGAACCGCAGAGACAATTTTATTTTATGGACCTTGCAAAGCAGTATGTGACGCAGATTTCCAGGAAGAAAGGCAGACCGCTTACCTTTCATGTGACAACTTTTGGGTGCCAGATGAATGCCAGAGATTCCGAAAAGTTATGCGGAATTTTAGAGACCGTAGGTTTTGAAGAGACCGATTCCGAGGAAGCAGATTTTGTCATTTATAATACCTGTACCGTACGTGAAAATGCCAACAATAAGGTTTACGGACGTCTGGGATATTTAAGCGGCTTTAAGAAAAAGAATAAAGATATGATGATTGCATTATGCGGCTGTATGATGCAGGAACCGGAGGTTGTGGAAAAATTAAAACAGAGCTATCGTTTTGTAGACCTGGTTTTCGGAACCCATAATATCTTTAAATTTGCAGAACTTCTGGTGCGCTGCTTTGAAGAGCAGAAAATGGTGATTGACATCTGGGATGATACGAAAGAAATTGTAGAAGAACTTCCGGTAGAACGGAAATACAGCTTTAAGTCCGGTGTTAATATTATGTTTGGCTGCAATAATTTCTGCAGTTACTGTATTGTGCCATATGTAAGAGGAAGAGAACGCAGCAGAAAACCGCAGGATATCATAAGAGAAATTGAAAAATTGGTAGCAGATGGTGTAGTAGAGGTTATGCTCTTAGGACAGAATGTCAATTCCTATGGAAAGAACTTAGATACACCAGTGACCTTTGCACAGCTCTTACAGGAAGTAGAAAAGATTGAAGGTCTGGAAAGAATCCGGTTTATGACATCCCATCCAAAGGATTTATCCGATGAACTGATTGAAGTAATGAAGAATTCTAAAAAAATCTGCAGACATCTTCATCTGCCGCTTCAGTCCGGCAGCAGCAGAGTGTTAAAAGAAATGAACCGTCACTATGACAAGGAGCATTATCTTGCACTGGTTGAAAAAATCAAAAAAGCAATGCCGGATCTGGCAATTACAACAGATATTATTGTAGGATTTCCGGGAGAAACGGAAGAAGATTTCTTAGAGACCATGGATGTGGTAAGACAGGTAGAGTATGACAGCGCGTTTACTTTTATTTATTCAAAACGTACCGGAACGCCTGCTGCCAAAATGGAAAATCAGATTCCGGAAGATGTGATAAAAGACCGTTTTGACCGGCTGTTAAAACTGGTACAGGATATTTCCGCAAAGAAAGCCGGAGCATTAACCGGAAGCGTGCAGGATGTATTAGTCGAAGAATTAGATGAACAGCAGGAAGGCCTTGTAACCGGAAGATTATCCAATAACTCAGTGGTACATCTGCCGGGTGATGTATCCATGATTGGAACTATCGTACCGGTACTTTTAAAAGAATGCAAAGGCTTTTATTATATGGGAGAGGTTGCAGAGTAAATGAACCGTCGTTTTGGAAAAAATGATATCCTGTTGCTGGGAATGCTTGCAGTAGTTATTTTAGTTTTCTATGTAGGAATGACCTCTGCATTACAAAGCGGTGACAGTATTATCATTACGGTAAATGGCAGCGAATATGGCAGATATTCCCTGACAGAAAATAAAGAGATTCCAATTAAAATAGATGGAAAAGTTACCAATATCGTAACGATTGAAAATGGGACTGCCTATATGTTTGAGGCGGACTGCCCGGATCAGTTGTGTATGCATCAGAACGCAATTTCCAAAGATAAAGAATCCATTATCTGTCTGCCAAACCGGGTTGTAGTAACCGTAGAAAGTGAGCAGAAAAATACATTGGATGATGTGGCAGGGTAGGTGAAAGCATGAAGAAAAGTGTAGCATATCTTGGCGTGTTTTTGGCACTGGCCATGATATTAAGTTATGTGGAAGCAATATTGCCCTTTGCCATTGGAATACCGGGAGTAAAGCTTGGACTTGCCAACCTTGTTACGGTGCTGATGCTGTATCTGATTGGCTGGAGAGAGGCTCTTTGTGTATCGGTGCTTCGTATTGTGCTTACCGGAATTTTATTTGGAAATTTGGTCAGCATCTGTTATGGACTTGCCGGCGGATTATTAAGCTTTGTACTTATGTTTATTCTGATTCGAATGAACTGTTTTCATGTAGTTACGGTCAGTATCTGTGGCGGAATCATACATAATATGGGACAGCTTATCGTAGCAGGATTTCTGGTAAGCTCATATTATGTCATTTACTATATGCCGGTTTTATTGATTGCAGGCTTTGTGACGGGTGCCCTGATTGGAATTGTGGCAAAGGAAGTAGGAGGAAGATTATGTATTCATATATCAAAGGCGAATTATCCGAAATAGTGGCAGAGAATCATATTGTCGTTGAAAATGGCGGAATCGGCTATAATATTTATATTCCGGGACAGGTATTATCTCTGCTACCGGGAGTTGGCGAAGAAGTAAAAATCTATACTTATCTTTGTGTCAGAGAGGATGCATTTATTTTATATGGCTTTCTTACCAGAGATGATTTGAATGTATTTAAATTGCTGATTGGTGTATCCGGAATCGGACCAAAGGGTGCACTGGCAATTCTTTCTGTCATGTCAACGGATGATTTGCGTTTTGCAGTATTGTCTGATGATGCAAAAGCAATTGCAAAAGCTCCGGGTGTTGGAAATAAGACGGCACAGCGGTTGATTATAGAATTAAAAGACAAGCTTAGTTTAGAGGATGCCTTTGAACAGAAATTAAGCCATACACAGGAAGCTGTTTCTGGTAACGGCTTAAAAGGAATCCGCAATGAAGCAGTAGAGGCACTGGTTTCACTGGGTTATTCTTCCACAGAGGCTTTGAAGGTGCTGCGGGATATCGAAATTACGGAAGACAGTTCGGTAGAAGATATTTTAAAACTGGCTTTGAAGCAGATGGCATTCTTATAAGAGGAGCAGAAAATGGAAAAACGTGTAATTTCAACGCAGATGCAGGATGAAGATATCAAAATCGAAAAAACACTGCGTCCGATGACCTTGGATGAATATATTGGTCAGGAGAAAGCAAAAGCAAATCTTAAAGTGTATATAGAGGCTGCAAAACAGCGTGGAGAGTCCTTAGACCATGTATTGTTTTATGGTCCTCCGGGACTGGGTAAGACTACTCTTGCCGGCATTATTGCCAATGAAATGGGCGTACATATGAAAGTCACTTCCGGTCCGGCAATTGGAAAGCCGGGAGAAATGGCAGCTATTTTGAGTAATCTTGCAGAAGGTGACATTTTATTTGTAGATGAGATTCATCGTCTGAACCGGCAGGTAGAGGAAGTATTATATCCTGCCATGGAGGATTATGTCATTGACATTATGGTGGGAAAAGGCGCAACTGCCCGTTCAATCCGCCTTGATTTACCGCATTTTACGCTGGTTGGTGCCACTACCAGAGCCGGACTTTTATCGGCACCCTTAAGAGACCGTTTTGGAGTGGTACATCATCTGGAATTTTATAATGTGGAGGAACTTAAGACAATTATTGTCCATTCTGCAAAAAAGTTAGAGGTAAAGATTGATGAGGAAGGTGCAATCGAATTGGCACGCCGTTCCAGAGGAACGCCGCGTCTTGCCAACCGCCTTTTAAAGAGGGTGCGTGATTTTGCACAGGTGCAGTACAATGGTGAAATTACCAAAGAAGTAGCATCCTTTGCACTGGATTTACTGGAAGTAGACAAGATGGGCTTAGACCAGAATGACAGGAATATTTTGCTTACGATTATTGAAAAATTCCAGGGTGGCCCGGTAGGGCTGGATACCCTTGCGGCAGCGATTGGGGAAGATGCCGGAACCATAGAGGATGTTTATGAACCATATCTTGTAAAGAATGGATTTATCAACCGGACACCAAAGGGAAGGGTCGCAACAGAATTTGCATATCATCACTTTGGAATAGAGGGCTAAGAAAATAGTTGTTTTTCGACAGATTTATAGCTATAATATGCTATATGTAGTAGTCAGAGAATATTTTTAGGCAGATACGCAGAGAGGAAATGAAAATGGCAGCAAAAAATAATACAGAAGTGATTATTGATGGAAAAGTATATACTTTAAGCGGATATGAGAGTCAGGAGTATTTACAGAAGGTAGCAACTTATATCAATGATAAGATTGCAGAATTTAAAATGCTGGATGAATATAAGAGAATTCCAAGTGATATGCGTTCCACATTGCTGGCATTGAACATTGCAGATGATTACTTCAAAGCGAAAAATCAGGTTGAAAAATTAGAGCAGGATTTAGAGGTAAAAGACCGTGAAATCTATGATTTAAAGCATGAACTGATTTCCAACCAGATCCGCATGGAAAGTGATGCCAAATCTTTAAAGGATCTGGAAAAAGAAAATAAAGAGCTGCTTTTAAATAAGACCAGATTAGAAGCAACCTTAGAAGATGCTTTACTTGGTAAAGTAGATAAACTTGAAAAACCGGAAAAAACTGAAAAACCAGAGGAAAAGAAAGCAGACCATACGGAAGAAAAGAAAGAGGAAAAGCCTTCCGGAAAGAAAGCGTAATAGAGAATAAAAACTATGAAAGGGGGCAGACATTTATCTGTCCCTTTTGTTGCCATAGGAGATGAGGAAAGATGAAAGAGTTAGAACTTTTAGCACCGGCAGGTTCCTTGAAAACATTAAAGGCAGTCATTCATGCCGGAGCAGATGCCGTATATCTTGGCGGAACTATGTTCGGCGCAAGAGCATATGCCAATAATTTTAACGAAGAAGAATTATTAGAAGCAATCCGTTTCGGACATATTCATGGACGCAAAATTATTCTTGCGGTGAATACCCTGTTAAAAGAATATGAATTAGGACAGCTCTATGATTATCTGCGCCCTTATTATGAAGCGGGAGTAGATGCTGTCATCGTGCAGGATATGGGCGTTATGGAGTTTATCAAAACTCATTTTCCAAATCTTCCGATACATACCAGTACCCAGATGACCATTACCAATGTAGAGGGAGCCAGGCTTTTAAAGGAACAGGGCGTTGAGCGTGTGGTGACAGCGAGAGAAATGTCCTTAGAAGAAATTCAAAGAATCCATGATGAAGTAGGCGTGGAACTGGAAAGCTTTATTCATGGCGCATTGTGTTACTGTTATTCCGGACAGTGCCTTTTCAGTAGTATCATTGGCGGAAGAAGCGGAAACCGTGGCAGATGTGCACAGCCATGCCGCCTTTCCTATGAAGTATTGCAGGGAGAAAAAAGTCTTACCGGACATCATGCAACGCCGATTCTGAGCCTTAAGGATATGTGTACACTGCCATTTTTGTATGAACTGGCAGACCATGGGGTATATTCCTTTAAGATAGAAGGACGGATGAAGACACCGGAGTATGCTGCCGGTGTAGTAAGTATTTACCGGAAATATATGGATTCCTATCTGGATGGAAGTCGCATTCCGGTGGAGAAGAAGGATATCAGGGCACTTTTAGAACTTGGAAACCGAGGTGGCTTTACCAACGGATATTACTATCATCATAATGACAGTGATATGCTAAGCGGAGAGAGTGCTTCCCATAATAAGAGCGAAGGTGTTCTTCAGGATAACATCCGTAGAGAATATGTAGACACCGAATTAAAAGAAAAGATTAAAGGAAAGTTAATATTAAATAAAGAATGCCCTGCTAAGATAGAAGTGCAATATGGAAAAATAAAAGTTTCTTATCAGGGAGATATGGTTCTTGTAGCGCAGAATCGTCCGTTGACGAAAGAAGTTGTAACAGAAAAGATTACAAAGACTGGAAATACACCATTTGTTTTTGAAAAGCTTGAAGTTACAATGGATGATGATATTTTTATGCCGGTAAACCAGTTGAACCAGCTGCGAAGAGGTGCGTTGGAAGCATTAGAAGAAGCGTTGTTGAAACCTTATGAAAGAACGCTTCCAGAATTGGTGGAAACTTCTTCCGCTGAAACAGATAGGCAGACAACAGGAAATGCCATAAAAGAAAAGCAGATTTCCGGACAGTCATTATCACAGACTTCTGGACAACAATCTGCCAATTCATCCACAGAAGTCCGGGTACTGATTGAAGACGCAGAACAGCTTCCGGCAGTATTAAAAGCCGATTTCGTGGATACGGTTTATCTTGATTGTATGTTGTATACAAGAGAAAATCTAATTCGCAAGTTAAGTGAGGATATAGACAGGGTACATGCATCCGGTAAGAAAGCATTTTATGTATTCCCGTTTATTTTCCGGCAGCAGACCAGTCTTTTTTATGAAAAAATCATGCCGGAGCTAAAAAAGCTTCCATTAGATGGTATTATGGTGCGGAGTCTTGATGAGATTGCGTTTATAAAGGAATGGGGCAATGAAAACTGGCAGATGGTATCCGACAGTAATTTATATACCTATTCCAATGAAGCGGCAGAATATTTTTATCGTCTTGGAATGATACAGGATACAATTCCGGTGGAATTGAACCGGAAGGAGATTTTAAGAAGAGAAAACAGCCGGTCTGAAATGATTATCTATGGCAGACTTCCACTTATGATAACGGCACAGTGTATTCATAAGAACACGTTAGGCTGTATGCATCAGCACAAGGTGCTGAACTTAAAAGACCGTTATTCTGTACATTTTCCGGTGAAAAATTTCTGCTCGGAATGTTATAACGTAATTTATAATTCGCTTCCGGTCTGTCTCTTTAAGGAAGACGTAACCGTGAAAAAGATTGCACCGGCTGCCGTAAGGCTTTCCTTTACGACAGAAACTGAAGAAGAGACAGAACAGATTTTAACAATTTATGGCGATATTTATAAAAATGGTGGCATTTTGGGGCAGATGCCAATGGAATGCACCAATGGACATTTTAAACGAGGCGTAGAATAAAGCAGAGGTATTTATGGTTCATTTGATTGTGGAATTATCAAAATATGCACTGATTATTCTGTTTTCTGTGTATACATATGAATGTTTTTCGGTATTCCGGAATATATCAGAACGAAAACAGGAAAAGAAATTTAAACGGCAGGCAAGGATTTTGTATGCGATTCATTTTACGGCATATGTAGTCATATTTGCGGTGACAGAGGATGCATATACTTTTATTTTTTATCTGGCGCAGATAATTCTTCTTGTTGTGGTACGGAATGTGTACAAATTATGTTATCCGAAGGCTTCAAGACTTTTGGTTAATAATATGTGTATGCTTATGATTATCGGGTTTATTATTCTGACCCGCCTGAATTTTGGACATGCTATCAAGCAGTTTGCGATTGCAGCGGTATCCTGTGTGATTTCCCTTGTGATTCCGGTGATGATACGGAGGATGGAATTTTTCAGGAATCTTACCTGGATTTATGCGGCAATCGGTATTGTGGGACTTGGTATTGTATGTATCGCAGGAAGCACCAGCTATGGAGCAAAGATTTCCTTTACCATAGCAGGAATTACGGTACAGCCGTCTGAATTTATTAAAATTCTTTTTGTGTTTTTTGTGGCTGCCATGTATCATAAATCAACGGAATTCCGTCAGGTGGTAATTACCACTTTGATTGCAGCACTGCATGTATTGATTCTGGTATTATCCCGGGATTTAGGTGGCGCATTGATTTTCTTTGTGGCTTATATGGCAATGCTTTATGTGGCAACGAGAAAACCACTCTATTTTGCCGGTGGACTGCTGGCGGGAAGTGTAGCGGCAGTAATTGCCTATAAATTATTTAATCATGTCAGAGTCCGTGTGGTGGCATGGAAAACACCACTAAAAGTAATTGACAAAGAGGGCTATCAGATCTGCCAGTCGCTTTTTGCAATCGGGACCGGAGGCTTTTTCGGTCTGGGGTTATATCAGGGCATGCCAAATAAAATTCCGGTAGTAGAGCAGGATTTTATTTTTGCAGCAATTTCAGAAGAACTGGGTGGAATGTTTGCTCTGTGTCTGATTTTGGTCTGTGTAAGCTGTTTCCTGATGTTTTTAAATATTGCCATGCAGTTAAAGGATTCCTTTTATAAGCTGGTGGCACTTGGACTTGGAACGATTTACGGATTTCAGGTATTCTTAACCATTGGCGGAGTAACAAAATTTATTCCATCCACCGGAGTAACCCTTCCGTTAGTCAGCTATGGAGGAAGCTCCATGTTAAGTACATTGATTATATTTGGCATTATTCAGGGATTATATATTTTGCGGGAAGACGAAGGAGTGTCACATAATGAAAAAGGAGAATATAAATCAGCAAAAAAGAAAGCAAAATCGGGATTTGAAACAGAAGTCAGGGACCTCAGTTAGTAAGAATAAAGAATTTGCAGTGATTACTTATTTTTTCCTTGCTATCTTTATCTGCCTGATGGGATATATGGTATATTTTCAGACGGTAAAAAGCGAAGATTTTATCAATAGTCCATATAATAGCAGACAGGATACTTTTGCAGACCGTGTGGTCAGAGGAAAGATTATGTCAGCAGATGGCAAAGTTTTGGCCGAGACCGTAGTGGATGCTGCCGGTAATGAAACCCGGAAATATCCTTATGGTAATATGTATGCGCATGTGGTCGGTTTTTCCACCAATGGAAAGTCAGGTATTGAATCCAATATGAACTTTAATCTTTTACGTTCCCATTCTTTTGTATTAGAGCGTATGTTTAACGAGATTAAAGATGAAAAAAGCATGGGAGACAATGTGGTTACCACGTTGGATTCCACTTTGCAGGAAACTGCATATCAGGCATTGGGTAATTATGATGGTGCAGTTGTTGTGATGGAGCCTTCCACCGGAAAAGTGCTTGCCATGGTGTCCAAACCGGATTTTGACCCGAATACTATTGCGGCAGACTGGGATTCCATTATTTCAGAAGATAATAATAACTCGGTTCTTTTAAACCGGGCGACCCAGGGATTATATCCGCCTGGTTCTACTTTTAAAATAATTACAACTTTAGAATATATCCGGGAAAATCCGGATTATGAGAATTACAGTTATAGTTGTAACGGAAGTATTACAGAGAATGATTTTACAATACACTGTTATAATAATGCCGTGCATGGAACGCAGGATTTGAAGCAGTCCTTTGCAAATTCCTGTAATTCATCTTATGCCAATATCGGATTATCTTTGGACACAGATTCTCTTTCGGATCTTTGTTCAGATCTGATGTTTGATAAGACACTGCCGGGAAACTTTGAAACAAGTAAAAGTCAGTTTAAATTAACAGATGAATCCCCGGAAAGTATGAAAATGCAGACGGCAATCGGACAGGGAGAGACGCTGGTAACACCACTCCATATGTTATTGATTACCAGTGCAATTGCCAACGATGGAATTCTGATGAAACCTTATGTGGTAGACCATACGGAAAATGAAAATGGTATAGAAGTAAAGAAATATGAGCCGGCTGCAAGCAAGCAGCTTCTTTCGGAAAAAGAAGCAAAGACCATGCAGGAATTTATGGCAGGTGTAGTTGCAGATGGTACTGCATCCAAGTTAAATGGGCAGAGTTATACTGCATACGGCAAGACTGGCTCCGCAGAGTTTAATAACAATAAGGGAGAAAGCCATTCCTGGTTTGTTGGATATGCACACCGGGAGGATAAGGAAGATATTGCAGTTGTTGTAATTGCAGAAGGTGCAGGTGCAGGCAGTACCGTTGCAGTTCCAGCAGCAAAACAGGTTTTTGATGTATATTACAGATAAATGAAAACAGATAGGATGACATGCTGCGTCAGGAATCATCCGGGACTTCTGAAATGGATTGTTGCATCCTTATGAAAAAAGGGGTATACTGTTTGTTAAACAAAAGGTAGTGACCACATCAGGAGGTATTGCAATGATTGAAGCAACAAGTTGTGGTGGTGTGGTAATATTTCGGGGTAAGGTGCTTGTCCTTTATAAGAATTATAAGAATAAGTACGAAGGCTGGGTGCTTCCAAAGGGAACAGTAGAACCCGGGGAAGAATTCAAAGATACCGCAGCAAGAGAGGTATTGGAGGAAACGGGCGTAGATGCATCCATAATCAAATATGTCGGGAAGAGCCAGTATAGCTTTACTGTGCCAGAAGATACGGTGGAGAAACAGGTACATTGGTATCTGATGATGGCAGACAGTTATTACAGTAAGCCACAACGTGAAGAGTTCTTTGTAGATTCCGGATATTATAAATATCATGAAGCCTATCATCTTTTAAAATTTGCCAATGAGAAGCAGATTTTGGAAAAAGCTTATAATGAATATCTGGATTTGAAAAAGTGCAATCTGTGGGGAACCCACAAATATTATTAGAGCAGCCATCTGACTGCTTTTTTAAATCAGATATGAGGTGTAGCATGCATTGGTATTCTAATTTATATCTGGGAGAAAGGCTGAAAAATCAGGAAGCAAAGGTAAAAAGCAGAGTGGAGCGGAATGTGCCACAGCCGTCGCTTTATCTTCTGACCCTTCCGTCAAATGAAGAGAATCTTCTGGATATTATACCGGCAACAGATTTATTACAAAAGGCATATCCGAAGAAAGAACTTTTTATTATCGGTCTGGAAAAAGGATATGACGCAGCATTAGAGATGTCAGCAGCAATTGTGAATGATATTTATCATAAAACAGGAACATTTGAAGTGCGTAAATTTGTACTGAAACAGCAGACTTGTAAAAATACTGAAATGGAGACATGAGGATGACAGTGCTGTTATCTATTTTGAAAATCCTGGGCATAATATTATTATGCATATTAGGTTTACTGGTTTTACTTATCATGCTTTTGCTGTTTGCTCCGGTATCTTACCGGATTCGTGGAGAGACAAGGCAGGGACAGACTACGTTAAAAGTGCATGGAGCATGGTGTCTTATGGCTTTGCATTTTTCCTTTCTGATGGAGCAGGGAAAGCGGCTTGCAGTTTTAAAGATTTTTGGCATAAAAGCATGGAAGTATCCATCGGATGAAAAATCCAAAAAGAAATTAGAGAAAAAGAAAGTAAAGAAAAAGCCGAAAAAGAAATCCGGGGAAAAATCCCATAAGGAACCGGAAAAAGACTTAGTGCAGAAACGTCAGAAGCCGGAAGAGCAAACAGCACCGGCGATTGAAAAAAAGATAGATGTAACGGGGCTGGAAGAACAGAATCCACCGGCTGCAGTGCAAGAAGAACAGACGGAAAAACAGTATAAACAGAAACGCCATAAGAAGACATATAAGAAAAAGTTTGTTTCCGTATTTGGTAAAATCAGCAAGACAATACGCTCGATAGTAGAAAAGATAAAAGCAATTCCGCAGAAATTTAAAAATATCGGCAGTAAAATAAAAAAAGTGAATCAGTGGATACAGGATGAGCAGAATAGAAGTGCCGTTCGGTTTGTCCTGGGTGATGTAATAGGGCTGTTAAAAAAATACGGACCAAAGCATATGAAGGCAGATGTTGCTTATGGTATGGAAGATCCGGCAGCCACAGGACAGGTTTTAGCAGTGCTCAGCGTATTACCATTTTTATATTATGATAAGGTATCTATTATGCCGGATTTTGAGGCAGAACGTTTTTATATCGAAGGCAGCTGGGATATAAAGGGACGGATACAGGTGATTCATTTATTAAAGGCTGCAATTCAAATCTGGAGAAATCCGGATGTGAAACACTTTATAAAGCAATTTTAACAGAATCAATACGAAGTAGAATCAGGAGGAATTATTATGTCAGACAGTAATAACACATTTCGCAATACGGTAGAATCTTTATTCAAAGGAATGGACAGCTTCATTACAACCAAGACGGTTGTAGGAGATGCCATTCATATCGGAGATACCATCATTCTTCCATTAGTGGATGTATCCTTTGGTGTAGGCGCAGGTGCATTTTCACAGGAGAAGAAGAACAACGGAGCAGGAGGAATGGGTGGAAAGATTACACCGAGTGCGGTTCTTGTCATTCAGAATGGCACCACCAAGCTTGTAAATATTAAGAATCAGGATGGAGTGACCAAGATTCTTGATATGGTACCAGATTTCGTAAATAAGTTTGCATCCAGGGGAAAGAAGGATGAGGCAGCAACTGCAAAGTTAGATGAAGAATCCAAGAAAGCAGCAGAGTCTGAGATGAATGAAATTTTGTCTGATGCAGTAAATAAGGATGAAGAATAAGAACAGTATAGAATAGTAACAGAAGAACGTACAGCGTGCTAAGTGAAAAAGAAGGGCATATACTATAATGGTATATGTCTTTTTGATTGGAGAAAAAACATGAAACGCTTGATGGGGTATTCCTTTTTCATGGTGGGATTTGGTATGTTTTTTATGTTTATTATTCCAAGTGACGTGATTGGGATTATTATTATATTGATATTGCTGTTGATAGGGTATAATCTTTTCTGCTGTAAGTAATAGGAAAGCAATTTTCTGTAAAAGAACAAAGAATGTGCCTTGGCACATTCTCGCGCCTGCGGCGGTCGCTTGCGACAACTACCTTATACGCCGCAGTGTGCATCCTCGCGGAGCGTTTTTACTTTACAGGAAAGCAATTTCCTGTAAAGTAAAAAAAGGACTGTCCAGAAGAACAGTCCAAATAGAAAATGCTAATTAAGCTCTTTCAACGGATCCGGATCTTAAACAGGAAGTACATACGTACATTCTTTTTGGAGTTCCGTTTACTTTACATTTTACAGATTTGATGTTTGATTTCCACATTCTATTAGATCTTCTATGAGAATGGCTCACATTGTTACCGAAATGAGCGCCTTTTCCACAAACTGCACATTTTGCCATGATAGCACCTCCTTTAAATTCTTCACTAAGCCTGTTATGACACAAGCTCACAACAAAGCTATCTTAACAGAAATACAGACAGAATGCAAGAAAAAAATTGCATTTTTTGAAAATAAAGAAAAATACTGTTTCTTTTTTCAGAAAAAGAGGTTATAATATAGTTCATGTTATGTATATACTGGCGGAAATGCGAGAAGATTAATTTTAATTGGAGGTTATAGAATGACAGGTAAAATGGAAAACGAATTAGGTAAAGTCGTAATTGATAATGAAGTAATTGCAACCTATGCCGGTTCTGTTGCAGTTGAGTGCTTTGGCATTGTGGGAATGGCTGCAGTTAATATGAAAGATGGCCTGGTTAAATTATTAAAGAGAGATTATCTGACACATGGTATAAATGTGGATGTGGATGAAAATAATAAAATTACAATTGATTTCCATGTAATTGTTGCCTATGGCGTAAGTATTGAGACAGTAGCAGACAATCTGATTCATACGGTAAAATATAAAGTGGAAGAGTTTACCGGAATGCAGATTAAGAAAGTCAACATTTTAGTTGAAGGCGTCAGAGTGATTGATTAAGGAGGAACTGTTGAAGTGGAAGTAAGTACAATAAACGCTGCGGTATTTGCTAAAATGTTTTTGGCCGGAGCAAAGAATCTCGAAGCAAAGAAAGAGTGGATTAACGAACTGAATGTTTTCCCTGTACCGGATGGAGATACAGGAACCAATATGTCTATGACAATTATGTCAGCAGCAAAGGCAGTAAGCGAGCTTGAAAATCCGACTATGAAGGAACTTGCAAAGGCAATTTCCTCGGGTTCATTAAGAGGAGCAAGAGGAAACTCAGGAGTTATCCTTTCCCAGTTATTCCGTGGATTTACCAAGGTGATTGCAGAATATGATGAGCTTGATGTAGTGATTCTGACAGAAGCTATGCAGAAGGCTGTTGAGACTGCATATAAGGCAGTTATGAAACCAAAGGAAGGAACGATTCTTACTGTTGCTAAGGGGGCAGCCAACAAAGCATTAGAACTTTGTGATGATACCGATGATATTGTATTCTTTGTAGATGAAGTTATTAAAGAAGCAGACCATGTGTTAAGCAAGACACCGGATATGCTTCCTGTATTAAAACAGGCTGGCGTAGTAGATTCCGGCGGACAGGGACTGGTTCAGGTATTAAAGGGCGGTTATGATTCCCTGATTGGCAAAGAAATTGATTACAGCATTGAAGGTTCTGCAGCATCTGCAGGTGTTATGAAGATTACTGCTGAGACAGAAGCTGATATTAAGTTTGGTTATTGTACCGAATTTATCATTGTATTAAATCAGCCATTAACAGAGAAGCAGGAGCATGAATATAAAAACTTCTTAGAGTCCATTGGTGATTCTATCGTTGTTGTGGCAGATGATGAGATTGTGAAAACCCATGTACATACCAATGACCCTGGTCTTGCCCTTCAGGAAGCATTGAAACATGGTTCATTAAGCAAAATCAAGATTGATAATATGCGTGAAGAACATCAAGAAAAATTAATCAAGGATGCTGAGAAACTCGCAAAAGAGCAGAAAGAGGAAGAAACCAAAGAAGAAAAGACAGAGGGACCAAGAAAAGAAATGGGCTTCATTTCCGTATCCATTGGTGCCGGTGTCAATGAAATCTTCAACGGACTTGGCGTGGATTATATCATCGAAGGTGGTCAGACCATGAACCCAAGTACCGAGGATATGTTAAATGCCATCGACCATGTGAATGCAGATAACATCTTTATTCTTCCAAATAATAAGAATATTGTACTGGCTGCAAATCAGGCAGCATCTTTAGTAGAAGATAAGAAGATTATTGTTATTCCAACCAAGACAATTCCACAGGGAATTACAGCACTGATTAACTTTATTCCGGATCAGTCGGCAGAGGAAAATGCAGAGCGTATGACCGAGGAATTAGAAAATGTAAAGACCGGTCAGGTAACTTATGCAGTCCGTGATACCGTAATCGATGACAAAGAGATTAAACAGGGCGATTATATGGGAATTGGCGACAAGAGCATCCTTGCTGTTGGTAAGGATATCAAGAGCACTACAGAAGATATGGTTGCTGAGATGGTAGATGAAGAATCTGCGATTATCTGTATCTATTATGGTGAAGAAGTAACAGAAGAAGATGCCAATGCATTAGGTGCTGCTTTAGAAGAGAAGTATCCGGAGGTAGAAGTGGAGATTCACTTTGGCGGACAGCCGATTTACTATTATGTAATATCAGTAGAGTAACAGGAGTGTTTATGGACAGAAATGCACCCATTCAGGAATTGAATGGAGTTGGACCAAAAACTGAAAAAATATTGCAAAAACTTGGAGTATATACCGTTGGGGATATACTCCTTGCTTTTCCAAGGGATTATAAGCGGATGCCGGAGCCAGAGCATATCAGTGTGGCCGAGCTGGAGAAAGTCTATGCTTTTCATGTACGGCTTTGTTCTTTGCCGGTAACGAGAAATACCAGAGCCATGCAGATATCTACTGCACAGTTTAGCGATGGAACAGGGAAAGTAGAGGCGGTCTGGTTTCGGATGCCCTATATCTGTAATCAGCTGAACCGGGAACCGGAAGTAATATTATATGGAAAGCTGACCTTAAAAAATAAGAAATATGTCATGGAACAGCCGGCAGTGTGGAAGCCGGATGAATACAGGAAAATGCAGATATCCCTGCAACCGGTATATCCTCTGACTAAGGGAATATCCAGCAAGCAGTTTGGTAAACTTGTACGTACAGCCCTTGACAGTGTAAAAGAAGATGGTGAATATATTCCGGAAGAAATCTTAGCCCGCCATCAGTTTATGGGATTGAGAGAGGCATTGGAAAAAGTACATTTTCCAACAGATTTAGAAGAACTGACTGGAGCAAGAAAACGTCTTGCTTTTGACGAATTTTTCTTATTTCTGCTACAGATACAGCGGTTTAAGGAACATCATGAGCAGACGCCAAATGGATTTCCGGTAGTAAGGGATGAGTTTATTGAAGTGGTGGCAGAACAGCTTCCGTTTCCACTGACAAATGCCCAGAAGAAAACACTGGAAGATATGGAAAAAGATATATACAGTCCTTATGCCATGCAGCGGTTGATACAGGGGGATGTAGGCTCCGGTAAGACCATTCTTGCATTCCTTATTATGGCAAAATTTGCTCATGAAGGTTATCAGACTGCTATTATGGCACCAACTGAGGTTCTGGCAAGACAACATTATGACACTTTTCAGAAATGGATTGCCATGTTTGAACTGGACTTTCCTGTTATTCTTCTTACCGGTTCGTTGACTACAAAGGAAAAACGTGAAGCATATGCGAGAATGGAAACAGAACAGAATGCCATGATAATTGGAACCCATGCATTGATACAGGAAAAGGCACTTTATCAGAAGCTGGCGCTGGTAGTAACGGATGAACAGCATCGTTTCGGGGTAAGACAGAGGGAGACACTGGCAGATAAGAGCAGCCGGCTGCCACATGTACTGGTTATGAGTGCGACTCCGATTCCGAGAACCCTTGCAATAATTCTTTACGGAGATCTGGACATCTCGGTAGTAGATGAGCTTCCGGCAGAACGTCTTCCGGTCAAAAATTGTGTCGTTGGACCGAAAATGCGGGAGAAATCCTGGAATTTTATTTTAGATGAAGTTCAAAAAGGACATCAGGCATATATTATCTGTCCTCTGGTAGAAGCCAATGAGGAATTGGAATTGCAGGATGTTACTTCATATGTAAAGAAATTAGAACAATATTATGGAGACAGAATCAGCGTAGGATTACTTCATGGAAAAATGCGTCCGGCAGAGAAGAATAAAGTAATGGAAGCCTTTGTCACTGGTGAAATCCAGGTTCTGGTTTCTACAACGGTAGTGGAAGTAGGTGTGAATGTGCCGAATGCCACTGTTATGATGATTGAAGATGCACAGCGTTTCGGGCTGGCACAGCTCCATCAGCTGCGGGGACGTGTCGGAAGAGGAAATGCACAATCCTATTGTATTCTTATGAATTCTTCCAATGGAAAGAATGCCAAAGAGAGATTGAATATTCTGGCGGGCTCTAATGATGGATTCTATATTGCCAGTGAAGATTTGAAAATGCGTGGACCAGGAGATTTCTTCGGGGTACGTCAGAGTGGTTTGATGGAATTTAAAATTGCAGATGTCTTTTCGGATGCCGATATGCTTTCTATTGCATCCGAAGAAGCAAAAGAATATGTCGAAAAGTGTAACTTAAACGATTGCCAAAAAGACATGAGACTCGAAAAAACACTGAAAAATGCGTACAAAATGACAGAATACAACATAAATTTTTAGAAAGTTTTGAAAAATTAAGGAACGAATTGTGAAAAGTTTACGAAAATGTTAAGTGAAATGCTTCCATTGAGGCCGCCCGGGCAGGAGAACAGGGAAAGGGGCTGTTCACCGATTCCGGTGGACAGCCTCTTTTGACATCTAAGCGGGCAATGAAAAAGATGTGTTAACGTTCAGCCATCTGCTTTTCCTGCGCCTCAATCATTTTCTTTACCATATAACCGCCTACGGAACCATTCTGACGGGAAGTTAAATCCCCATTATATCCCTCAGACAGTGGTACACCTAACTCACTTGCAACTTCGAATTTGAAACGGTTTAATGCACTTTGTGCTTCTGGAACAGAAGATTTTTTCGAACGATTAGACATAGTAAATTTCCTCCTTAGCATTTGTATATAACCGAATGGTTACAATACTATTATCTACCGATAAAAAAGGATAATACTAATAAATATTCACTTTTTTGGAATAATCTTGAAAAAGCTCTTGACACATACAAGTATAATTGTATACAATTATTCAAGAATATTTGTGAATCAAAAGGAGTGTGTTCCATGAGAGAAGTCGTTATGAATGAAAAAACTAATCTATTACAGTTGGAAGAGCATTTTTATCAGCTTGTAGATGTTGAGGAACCGAATGTATTCCGCAATCTTTTTCCATATGAGGAAATTCCGAAAATTGCATTTAATGACAGAATCGTTCCGCATAATATGCCGGAGGATATCTGGATTACTGATACAACATTCCGTGATGGTCAGCAGTCAAGAGCACCATATACCACAGAACAGATTGTAACCATCTATGATTACTTACATAAATTAGGCGGACCAAAGGGTAAAATTCGTCAGAGCGAGTTCTTCTTATATAGCAAGAAGGATCGTGATGCCGTATATAAATGCTTAGAGCGTGGTTATAAATTCCCGGAAGTCACCAGCTGGATCCGTGCCAGCAAACAGGATTTCCAGCTGGTAAAAGATTTGGGACTGCGTGAAACCGGTATTTTGGTAAGCTGCTCCGATTATCATATTTTCTATAAAATGAAAATGACCAGAAGCGAAGTTATGAATCTTTACTTAAGTGTGATTCGTGAATGCTTAGAGACTGGAATCAGTCCAAGATGTCATTTGGAGGATATTACACGTTCTGATATTTACGGATTTGTAATTCCGTTCTGCTTAGAGCTGATGAAGTTAATGAAAGAATACAATATTCCGATTAAGATTCGTGCCTGCGATACCATGGGATATGGTGTAAACTTCCCGGGAGCAGTAATTCCGCGAAGTGTACCGGGTATCATTTACGGACTTACCACACATGCAGGAGTTCCTTCTGAATTAATTGAATGGCATGGACACAATGATTTCTATAAAGCAGTCAATAACTCGACCACAGCATGGCTTTACGGTGCATCCGGCGTAAACTGTTCCTTATTTGGTATTGGTGAGAGAACCGGTAACACACCTCTGGAAGCAATGGTATTTGAATATGCGCAGTTAAAGGGTACCCTGGATGGAATGGATACCAGAGTTATCACAGAACTGGCAGAATATTATGAGAAGGAATTGAATTATAAGGTTCCAAGCCGTACACCGTTTGTCGGAAGTAATTTTAACGTTACAAGAGCAGGTATCCATGCAGACGGACTTTTGAAAAATGAAGAAATTTATAACATTTTTGATACCGAAAAATTCTTAAATCGTCCGGCACTGGTATCTGTTTCCAATACATCAGGACTTGCTGGAATTGCACACTGGATTAATACCTATTACCGTCTCAGTGATGACCGTAAAGTAGATAAGAATTCGGAACTGGTAAAGACCATCAAACAATGGGTAGACGAGCAGTATGATGAGGGACGTGTAACTGTAATTACAGATAACGAACTTGTAGTACAGATAACTGACTGTTGTAAAAAACTCGGAATTGTATTATAAATTAAGGAGGCTTTATCGTGGGTGAAGAAGGATATTCTTTAAGCGGAAGAGTATTTCATACGATTCGTGAAAATATTTTATCCGGAAAATACAAGTGCGATGAAGAATTGAAAGAAAAAACCCTGGGTGATGAACTTGGTGTCAGCCGTACGCCGGTAAGAGAAGCCTTAAGGCAGCTTGAACTGGAAGGGCTTGTCAGAATCATTCCAAACCGCGGAGCATTCGTAGAGGGAATTACGAAAGAAGACGTAAAAGATATCTATGAAATCCGTGCACGGCTGGAGGGACTTTGCACAAAGTGGGCGGCAGACAGAATTACCAAGGAGCAGATAGCGGAATTGGAAGAAAACATTTTTCTGGTGGAATTTCATGCTAAGAAGGAAAATTATGCACAGATATTGGAGCTGGATAATAAGTTTCATGAGGTGCTTTATGAAGCTTCCGGAAGCAAAATGTTAAAGCATGAATTGTCTGCATTTCATCATTATGTGGAAAGAGTTCGAAAAATCACTTTGTCAATGCCGGATCGTGTGGTAAAATCAAATGATGAACATAAAAAGATTGTAGAAGCATTGAAACAGCACAATGCAAAAGAAGCAGAACTGCTTGCGACAAGTCATATGTTAAATACCATTGAAAATATGGATAATTATGGCTGGGACAATCTGCTGAAATAGTAAATGGAGGATAGAAAGATGGACAAAATTAAAATGACTACCCCTTTGGTTGAGATGGACGGAGACGAAATGACAAGAATCCTTTGGAAAATAATTAAGGATGAACTGTTATTACCATTTATTGATTTGAACACAGAATATTATGACCTGGGTCTCGAACATCGTAATGAAACGGATGACCAGGTAACTGTAGATTCTGCAAATGCAACAAAGAAATACGGTGTTGCAGTAAAATGCGCTACCATTACACCAAATGCAGCACGTATGACTGAGTACAACTTAAAGGAAATGTGGAAGAGTCCGAATGGAACTATCCGTGCAATGTTAGATGGAACAGTATTCCGTGCACCAATCGTTGTAAAGGGAATTGAGCCATGTGTTAAGAACTGGAAGAAGCCGATTACCATTGCAAGACATGCTTACGGTGATGTATACAAGGCTTCTGAAATGAAGATTCCGGGACCGGGAAAATGTGAACTGGTTTATACAGCAGAGGACGGAACAGAAACAAGAGAGCTGATTCATAACTTTACCGGAGCAGGTGTTGTCCAGGGACAGCATAACTTAAATGATTCTATCGAAAGCTTTGCAAGAAGCTGCTTTAGCTATGCACTTTCTACCAGACAGGATTTATGGTTTGCAACCAAGGATACCATTTCCAAAAAATATGACCATACTTTCAAAGATATTTTCCAGGAAATCTTTGATGCAGAATATAAAGAAAAATTCGGAGAAGCAGGAATTACCTACTTCTATACCTTAATCGATGATGCGGTAGCCCGTGTGATGAAAGCAGAGGGCGGCTTTATCTGGGCATGTAAGAACTATGATGGAGATGTTATGAGTGATATGGTATCATCTGCATTTGGTTCCCTTGCCATGATGACTTCCGTACTGGTATCACCGGCAGGATATTATGAATATGAAGCTGCACACGGAACAGTTCAGCGTCACTATTATAAACACCTCAAGGGAGAAGAAACATCCACCAACTCCGTAGCAACTATTTTTGCATGGACCGGAGCACTCCGTAAGAGAGGTGAATTAGATGGCAACCAGGAGTTAAGCACATTTGCCGATAAACTGGAAAAAGCCTGTGTAGATACGATTGAATCCGGAAAGATGACCAAAGACCTTGCGCTGATTACTACAATTGAAAATCCGACTGTATTAAACAGTGAAGACTTTATCAAGGCAATCCGTGCTACATTAGAGAAAATGTTATAAATTTTATACTCCGGGAGGGCAGAATAGTGTGCCGTCCCGGAATTTTCAGCTATAAAAAGCCCTTGTAAAGAATGCTTTACTTATGGGGTGAAGAGAAAAAGTGAGGAGACTTCCATGATTTTAGCCTGTCAGAATATCAGTAAATCCTTTGGGACAGACACCATAATACAGAATGTTTCTTTTCATGTAGAAGATAATGAGAAAACAGCAATTGTCGGCATCAATGGTGCCGGCAAATCTACGTTATTGAAAATTATAGTGGGAGAGCTGGCACCGGACAGTGGCGAGGTAACCGTTGCAAAAGGAAAAACTATCGGTTATCTTGCCCAGTATCAGGATAAAGACAGCAACGAGACCATTTATAATGAAGTGCTTCATGCCTGCGATGCATTAATCGAAAAAGAAGAAAAGCTTCGTAAAATGGAAGAAGACATGCAGCATGTAAGCGCAGATGAATTAGAGAAATATATGGAGCAGTATAACCGTTTCAGCCATGCCTTTGAATTAGAGGGCGGACTGACTTTTCGCAGTGAGATAAACGGTGTGTTAAAGGGACTTGGTTTTTCGGAAAATGATTTCGGAAAGAAAATGTCAGAGTTATCCGGAGGACAGAAGACCAGAGTGGCATTAGGCAGACTTCTGGTAACCAAGCCTGACATTATCATGCTCGACGAGCCGACCAACCACCTTGATATGGCATCGATTGCATGGCTTGAAAACTATCTTTTGAATTATAAAGGAGCCGTAATTATCGTAGCCCATGACCGTTATTTCTTAGACCGGATTGTTACGAAGGTAGTGGAAATATCCCGCCATACGGCAACGGTATTTCCGGGAAATTATACCGCATATGCGAGGCAGAAGGAAATACAGCGGGAAAGTCTTTTGCGACAGTATTATAACCAGCAGCGGGAAATCAAGCACCAGGAAGAAGTAATATCCAAGTTAAAATCCTTTAACCGGGAAAAGTCCATTAAGCGTGCGGAAAGCCGTGAGAAGGCATTGGATAAAATAGAACGTATTGAGAAGCCAATCGATGAAAAAACAGATATGCATATTACATTGGAGCCGGAAATTACCAGTGGAAATGATGTACTTTCGGTGAAAGGACTTTCAAAATCTTATGAGCATAAACTGTTTTCAAATATTGATTTTCAGATTAAACGAGGGGAAAAAGTTGCCTTAATCGGAAATAACGGTACCGGGAAAACCACCATTTTAAAGATAATCAATGGAATTGTAGACGCAGATGCCGGGGAGATAAAGCTTGGAAGCAATGTGGAAATCGGATATTACGATCAGGAGCATCAGAACTTAGACCCGGATAAGACGTTATTTGATGAAATTGCAGATGCTTATCCGAATCTGAAGGCAACGAAGATTCGAAATGTGTTAGCGGCATTTTTATTTACGGATGATGATGTGTTTAAGCGGATTCGTGATATCAGTGGTGGAGAAAGAGGTCGTGTTTCACTGGCAAAACTGATGTTATCCAATGCGAACTTCTTAATTTTAGACGAGCCGACCAACCACCTTGATATTATGTCAAAGGAAATTTTAGAGTCAGCCATCAATTCCTATACCGGAACGGTGCTTTATGTATCCCATGACCGTTATTTTATTAATAAAACTGCCAGCAGAATTCTTGATTTAAAGAATGAAACAATTCTAAATTATATTGGAAATTATGATTATTATCTGGAGAAAAAGGAAGTTCAGGAGTTAGCGGCGTTTGGCACAGCTACACAGGATCGTGCAGACAATTCAGCAGCAAAAGGAAATGTCATTGTTTCCGATGGAACTGGAGAAAATAAGGGAACAGAGCAGATATCCGGCGGAGGAAAACAGAAGTTAAGCTGGGAAGAAATGAAGAAACAGCAGGCAGCAAAACGTAAGCTGGAAAACGAATTAAAGCGTACAGAAGATGAAATTGCTAAGAGAGAGGCAAAGATAGAAGCATTAAATGATGAATTGTCAAAGCCGGAGGTAGCATCAAATTCCTATGAATTAAACAAAATCCATGAGGAGCAGATGCAGGAAGAGGCAGCGCTGGAAGAACTCTATGCAAAATGGGAAGAATTAAGTTTACAGAAAGATTGTTAAAGTTGTAACACATTGACATCCTTTCGGCAAGAAACTATAATTATTGTAGGGTATTGAGAGCAGGAGGAACTGGCAGAATGAGCAAAGAAATATCACAGGCAGTAATTCGTAGAATGCCAAGATATTACCGATATCTGGGGGAACTTTTAGATGAAGGGGTAGAACGTATTTCATCGAATGAACTGAGTGCAAGAATGAAAGTGACCGCATCACAGATCAGACAGGATTTAAATAATTTTGGTGGTTTTGGACAGCAGGGATATGGGTACAATGTACAATTTCTGTATGAAGAAATCGGAAAGATTATGGGATTAAATGAACAGCATAATATTATTATTATTGGAGCTGGTAACTTAGGACAGGCGCTTGCTAATTATGTGAAGTTTGAAAAACTCGGTTTCGTCATAGTAGGATTGTTTGACGTGAATCCGGAGTTATGCGGAAAATCCATTCGTGGCAATAAAATCGAAATGATTGATAAACTGGAAGAATTTGTAAAGACACATAAGGTAGATATTGCTACACTGACTATGCCGAAAGAAAAGGCAGATGCTGTGGCAAACCAGCTGGTAAGCCTTGGTGTACATGCAATCTGGAATTTTGCCCATGTGGATCTGGAAGTGTTGGATGAAAATGTTGTAGTGGAAAATGTACATTTATCAGACAGCCTGATGCAGTTATCCTATAATATGACAAAGAACAAAAGGAAAAAGGAAACGCTGGAATAGAGGTGTTTTGCATGAAAGATGACAAGGAATTTCTGGAAGCATTAGAAAGCAGAAAAGTACCAATACTTGTATTGGATCAGAAATGGCACAGGCTTTTTGCTTTAAGCGGAAAAACCAGTGAAATCAAGCAGCTGGAAGAAAAGTTAAATCAGTTGTTAGAACAGCAGGGAAAGCTTAATAATGATTTGAAAGAACTGAAAAAGACAAAGAATCGGTTGATGAAAAGCATTGTTGTCAACATGGAAGGAACTCATGAGGAAAATGAGGGGGATATTTCTTCCAGAAAATTAGATGAAGACAAGAGACTGATTGATGAAGTCAATGTCAAAATGGAAGAAATTGAGGATGAATTAATTGAACTTCCACGAAATATAAACAGTGCAAATCAGGAACTTATGTTAGAAAGCATGCGTTACTGCTATGAGAGACTAAGACAGAACAGCAAAGAAGCAGATGAAATTACGGCCTGGATTGATAAGGTAAGGGTAGAACTTAAGAAAAATATCATCAAAAAACAGAACCGTGAAATCAACAACCGGCAGATTTATTCTTATATGCATGATATTTTTGGTGTGGATATTTTAAATATATTTGATCTGCGGCAGGAAGATGAAGACCGTCTGCAGGGAAAAAAAGCGGTGGAAAATGCGGACGAAAGGAATTAATTTATGGAATATCTTGTAAATTCCCGGGAAATGAAAACATGTGATACCAATACAATTGAACATTTTAAAGTGCCATCCATGGTTCTGATGGAGCGGGCAGCACTTTCTGCGATAGAAGTAATACAGGAAAAAGAAATTTCATGTAACCGCGTGCTGGTAGTGTGTGGAACCGGAAATAACGGCGGCGATGGTATGGCAATTGCAAGATTGTTATACTTATCCCACATTCCGGTTGAAGTATATCTCTATGGAAATAAAACGCATTTTTCAAAGCAGGCAAAAGAACAGTATGAAATCCTGGCATCATATGGTGTACCATTTATTGATGAAATGGAGGATGCAAATTCCTACAGCCTGATTATTGATGCGTTATTTGGTATAGGATTATCACGAAAATTAGATGATGAACTGGTGCACTTGATGGAACGGCTAAACCAGAGCAGTGCCCACCGGCTGGCAGTGGATATACCATCCGGTGTCTCGGCAGATAATGGAGCTGTATTGGGTGGTGCATTCAAAGCAGATGATACCGTAACCTTTGCTTACTGCAAGACCGGAATGGTGTTATTTCCTGGTGCAGAATACTGCGGAAATATTACGGTTAAGGATATCGGAATTGGAGAAGAAAGCTGGTTAGATAAAAGACCTGCAGCTTATGCAATCACAAAGGAAGATTTAAATTTTTTAAATAATCGTGCTGCTGATTCGAACAAGGGAACCTTTGGAAAAGTCCTTCTGGTTGCCGGAAGTGTGAATATGGCAGGTGCGGCGGTTCTTGCAGCAAAGGCAGCTTATCGCAGTGGCTGTGGTCTGGTGAGAATATATACACCGGAAGAAAACCGTATTATCTTACAGACAGCAGTGCCGGAGGCAATTCTTACTACCTATTCTGCAAAAAAGGCTGATACACAGCAACTGATAGAATGTCTGTCCTGGGCAGATGTTATTATTTTAGGACCTGGAATTGGCAAAAGTGATGTGGCACACAGTATTGTAAAGACGGTACTTAAGAATGCGGCAGTACCAATGGTAGTAGATGCCGATGCATTAAATATCATAGCAGAGCAGACCGAACAGCTTCTTCGCCCGCATACAGAACTGGTATTAACGCCACATCTGGGGGAAATGTCCCGGTTAAAACAGCTTGCCGTTTCCTATATCAAAGAAAATATTGAGCAGGTTGCGGAAGATTTCGCAAGGGAATATAATGTAATCTGTGTTTTGAAAGACAGCAGAACGGTAACGGCAATTCCTTATGGGAAAACATTTATTAACCGGAACGGTAACAGCGGAATGGCGACTGCGGGAAGTGGTGATGTACTGAGCGGAATTATTGGAAGTCTGATGGCGCAGGGCTTATCTGCAGAGCAGGCGGCACCGCTTGGGGTATATGTACATGCGGCGGCAGCAGATGAACGGAGCAAAACAGTTTCAAAGCATGGACTGACTGCAGGCGAAATTATAAACGGATTATCCGATGTGTTGTCATAATAATAATTTGAGGTGAATGAAATGAAAAAATATAGCAGGGTATATGCCAGCGTGAATCTGGATGCGGCCATTGAGAATATGGAGGCAATGCACCGGCTTTTAAAGAAAGATACCAGCATGTTTGCGGTAATTAAAACAGATGGATACGGACATGGTGCAACGGAACTTGCCCGTGTATTAGAGCCGCTTCCGTATCTCCATGGCTTCTGTGTGGCCACAGTGGAAGAAGGCGTAATTTTAAGAAATCATGGAATTAAGAAGCCGATTCTGATTCTTGGTTTTGCATTCCCGGATGAATATGAGATTATTGTAGAACAGAAATTAGAGCCTGCTGTATTTACGTATGATATGGCAGTTGCACTTTCTGAAGCTGCAACAAAGAAAAATCAGGATGTGGCAATTCACATTGCAGTGGATACTGGAATGAGCCGGATTGGTTATCAGGTGGAAAAAGAAAATGCAGGAGAGATAGCGCAAATCAGTAAGCTGCCACATATAATAATGGAGGGGATTTTTACCCACTTTGCAAGGGCAGATGAAAAGGACAAAACGGGTGCCCATAAGCAGCTTGAACTGTTTCAGAAAATGATTGCAATGTGCAAAGAAGAAGGCGTTATTTTCCATCATGCACACTGTTCAAACAGTGCAGGAATTATTGATTTGCCGGAAGCAAATATGGACATTGTAAGAGCGGGAATTACATTATACGGACTCTGGCCATCGGATGAAGTGCAAAAAGACAGACTGCCAATGCACCCGTTAATGGAATTAAAGAGTCATGTTTCTTATGTAAAGACACTGCCGGCTGGAAGGGAAATCAGCTATGGTGGAACCTATACCACAACCAGAGAGACGAAGGTGGCAACGATTCCGGTCGGTTATGGAGACGGTTATCCGAGAACTTTATCTAACAAAGGTTCTGTACTGATTCAGGGAAAAAGAGTACCGATTCTTGGCAGAGTCTGCATGGATCAGTTTATGGTGGATGTTACTGATGTGCCGGATGTTGTCGTTGGAACAGAGGTAACACTTCTTGGCAGAGACGGCGATGAAATCATTACAGCGGAAGAAATCGGGGATTTATCCGGCAGATTCAATTATGAATTTGTCTGCTGTCTTGGCAAACGTATTCCAAGAATCTATTTCGAAAACAACAAAGAAGTAGAACAGAAAGATTATTTTCAGGATTAGAACAGTATACACTCGATAAAATTGGTAATACTTTCAGTAAAACCTATTCTATGGAGTGTATATTATGATTATCAGACGAGGAGATATCTATTATGCGGATTTAAGACCGGTAGTAGGCTCGGAACAGGGCGGAATCAGACCGGTTCTGATTATACAGAATGATGTAGGAAACCGGCACAGTCCTACGGTTATCTGTGCCGCAATCACATCACAGATGAATAAAGCGAAGCTGCCGACCCATGTGGAGCTGTCCTGTCATGAATATGACATTGTAAAAGATTCGGTTATTTTATTGGAACAGCTTCGTACCATTGACAAGACACGATTAAAAGATAAGGTGTGTCATCTGGATGGAAAAATTCTGTCGAAAATCGATAAAGCACTGAAGATTAGTCTGGAATTATATACATAACTTGACTATTTTTGCCTAAAATGTTATATTTTTCAGAAATATGTATAAAAAGGAGAGTATTCAAAAATGGATGACGGAGGGAGTCCGAATACAGGATTTTTTAAAAAAATTTTTCATAAACTTCCATTCAAAGATTCCGAGGATGTAACAGAGGAAGAAATTATTTCCATGGTAAATGAAGGCCATGAGCAGGGAGTCCTTCGGGAAAATGAAGCGGAGATGATACATAATATCTTTGAATTTGGTGATAAAGAAGCCGGTGATATTATGACACACCGTAAAAACATTTCTGCACTGGATGGAAATGACATTTTTGAAGATGTAATCACTCTGGTGATAGACAGCCATTATTCGAGAATGCCGGTATACTCTGATACCATAGACAATATTATCGGAGTATTACATATCAAAGAGACCTTATCCTACAGCAGACAACCGGAGCTTTTAAAGAAGCCGATTAAGGAAATTGACGGGTTAATCCGTCCGGTGGATTTCATACCGGAGACACGCAACATCAATGCATTGTTTCAGGAGATGCAGTCGGCAAAAGAGCATATGGTAATTGTTGTGGATGAATATGGTCAGACAGCCGGACTGGTCACCATGGAGGATATCTTAGAGGAAATTGTCGGAAATATTTTAGATGAACATGATGAGGAAGATACCTATATAGAGAAGAAACCGGACGGAACATTTGTAATGAATGGAATGACACCGTTAGAGGAAGTAGGGGAAGCACTGAATCTTGATTTTGAAGATGAGGATTATGACACCTTAAATGGCCTTCTGATTTCGCTTATTGATAAAATTCCATCGGAGCACGAAGTCTTTGAAGTAAAATACAAAGGCTATATTTTCGAAGTACTTTCCGTGGAAGATAAGATGATAAAATATGTACATGTTGTTCCAGAAAGGTCAGAATCTGCCGAGTCTGACACTGCGACTTGTCAGCAGGATGAAAAAATGGTAGAATAATACACGAAATACGGATAGAAAAGAGGATTTATTATGTCAGGACATTCCAAGTTTGCCAATATCAAACATAAGAAAGAGAAAAATGATGCGGCAAAAGGAAAAATATTTACAATTATAGGACGTGAAATTGCAATTGCGGTAAAAGAGGGTGGAGCAGACCCTGCTAACAACAGTAAATTAAGAGACGTAATTGCAAAAGCAAAGGCGAATAATATGCCAAACGATACCATCGAGCGTGGTATTAAAAAAGCAGCCGGAGACGGTGATTCCGTAAATTATGTACAGGTTACTTATGAAGGATACGGTCCAAGCGGAACTGCAATTATTGTAGACGCATTAACCGATAACAAGAACCGTACCGCTGCAAATGTAAGGAATGCATTTACAAAGGGACAGGGAAATATCGGAACACAGGGCTGTGTATCTTACCTTTTTGACCAGAAGGGTCAGATTATCATTGCCAAGGAAGACTGCGATATGGATGCAGACGATTTGATGATGATGGCATTGGATGCCGGAGCAGAGGATTTCTCAGAAGAGGAAGACAGCTTTGAAGTAATTACAGCACCGGATGATTTCAGTGCAGTACGTGAAGCTTTGGAAGCAGAAAATATTCCAATGGCAAGTGCTGAGGTTACCATGATTCCTCAGACTTATGTTTCTTTAACAGACGAGAAAGATATTACCAATATCCAGAGAATCCTAGATCTTCTGGATGAAGATGATGATGTACAGGAAGTATATCACAACTGGGAGGAATAAAACTGATACCTGCATTTATCAGAGACAATGATAGATAGATGCAGGTATTTTCTAATAATATATTACATATGGTATAAAGGAGAAGGAAAGATGGAAGAGAATTATCAGATTGAGACAAAATGTATTCAGTCTGGCTGGAAACCAACCAAGGGGGAACCGAGAGTATTACCGATTTACCAGAGCACTACATTTAAGTATGATACCAGTGACCAGATGGGACGGTTATTTGATTTAGAGGAAGCCGGATATTTTTATACGAGACTTCAGAATCCGACCAATGATGCAGTAGCTGCAAAGATTGCAGATTTAGAGGGCGGTATAGCAGCAATGCTGACCTCATCCGGACAGGCAGCCAACTATTTTGCAGTATTTAATATCTGTGAAGCAGGAGACCATATTGTGGCATCCAGCTCCTTATATGGTGGAACCTTTAATCTGCTGGGAACCACACTTAAGAAACAGGGAATTTCCTGTACCTTTGTGGATCCGGATGCATCGGAAGAAGAGCTTTCAGCGGCATTTTTACCAAATACCAAGGCGGTGATTGCGGAGACCTTATCTAATCCATCCCTTGTAGTACTTGATATTGAGAAGTTTGCACATGTTGCCCATGCACATGGGGTACCACTTATCGTAGATAATACATTTGCAACACCGATTAACTGCAGACCTTTTGAATGGGGAGCAGATATCGTAACTCATTCTACTACCAAGTATATGGACGGACATGCCATGGCAGTGGGTGGATGTATCGTTGACAGTGGTAATTTTGATTGGGAGAAATATAAGGATAAATATCCGGGACTGACACAGCCGGATGAATCTTATCATGGAATTGTATACACTCAGAAATTTGGTAAGCTGGCTTATATCGAAAAAGCAACAGCACAGCTTATGCGTGACCTTGGTTCCATTCCATCCCCGATGAATTCCTTCTTACTGAATGTCGGGCTGGAAACTTTACATTTAAGAGTGCCAAGACATTGTGAAAATGCCCAGAAGGTAGCAGAATATTTAAATGCAAATGATAAAGTGGCATGGGTAGACTATCCGGGCTTAAGGGATAACAAATATCATGCACTGGCAGAAAAATATATGCCAAATGGCACCTGTGGTGTTATTGCATTTGGCTTAAAGGGTGGTAGGGAAGTATCCGTATCCTTTATGGATCATCTGAAATTAGCTGCAATTGTAACACATGTAGCAGATTCCAGAACCTGTGTCCTGCATCCTGCCAGCCATACACATCGTCAGATGACAGATGAGCAGTTAATTGAAGCAGGTGTAGCACCGGATTTAATCCGGCTTTCCGTTGGAACAGAAAATGTAAAAGACATCATTGCAGACCTGGAACAGGCATTGGAGAATGTTTAAGCAGAAAGGGGTAGCAAAATGAAGAAAATTCTATTTGCAGCATCAGAATGTGTACCATTTATTAAAACCGGAGGGCTTGCGGACGTGTGTGGTGCACTGCCAAAGGAATTTGACCCTCAGTATTGGGATATTCGTGTGGTAATTCCAAACTATAGTTGTATACCGGAACATTTCCGGAGCCAGTTTGAATATGTAACACATTTTTACATGGGAACAGGTTCTTATATCCCAAGCAAATATGTGGGTGTATTAAAATATGAATTAGATGGAATTACATATTACTTTATCGATAATAAAGAGTATTTTGACTGTTTTTCACCTTATGGAAATATCAGACAGGATATCGAAAAATTCTGTTTCTTTGATAAGGCAGTATTATCTATGCTTCCTGTTATCGGCTTCCAGCCGGATATTATCCATTGTCATGACTGGGAAACAGGTCTCATTCCGGTATATCTGAAAAACGAGTTTCAGGGAGATATGTTCTTCTGGGGTATGAAATCTGTTATGACTATTCATAACTTGAAATTCCAGGGTGTATGGGATATTAAGACCATGCAGGGGTTAACCGGACTTCCGGCATCACTTTTTACACCGGATAAGCTGGAATATAAGAAAGATGCTAATATGTTAAAGGGTGGTCTGGTTTATGCAGACTACATTACCACAGTCAGTGATTCTTATGCCAATGAGATTCAGACAGAAAATTATGGGGAAGGTTTAAATGGTCTGCTTTCTGCCCGTCATTATGATATGCAGGGAATTGTAAACGGTATCGATTATCAGGTTTACAACCCGGCAACAGATAATAAGATTTACTGTAACTATGATGCTGAGTCATTCCGCAAGAAGAAAGTCAATAACAAGCTGAAATTGCAGGAAGACTTAGGACTGACCGTAGATAAGAAGAAATATATGATTGGTCTTATTTCGCGTCTGACAGACCAGAAGGGTTTAGATTTGATTAACTTCGTTATCGACCGTATCGTAGATGACTTTACACAGCTTGTAGTAATTGGAACCGGTGAAGGCCAGTATGAGAACATGTTCCGTTATTATGCATGGAAATATCCGGATCGTGTGTCTGCAAATATCTGTTACTCCGATGACCTGGCACATAAGTTATATGCATCTGCCGATGCCTTCTTAATGCCATCCCGGTTTGAGCCATGTGGACTGACACAGCTTATTTCATTCCGCTACGGAACAGTGCCAATCGTCCGCGAGACTGGTGGATTAAAAGATACTGTTGTTCCATATAATGAATATGAGAATACCGGAGACGGATTCTCATTCAGTAATTACAATGGGGAGGAAATGCTTTCTGTCATTAATTATTCCAAACACATTTTCTTTGACAAGAAGAAACAGTGGAACCAGATTATTGACCGTGGCATGGCAAAAGACTTCTCCTGGAAGAGCTCCAAGTGCCGTTATGAGAACCTTTACAATTATTTAAAGGGCTGGCCGGTATAAAAAAGAATATCATGTAGATAATAAGACAGACAGTGTAAAACTGCCTGTCTTATTTTTTTCGCGAGTAGCGAGAAATAATCCAGACAGAAAGAAGGGAGCATCTGATATGGAGCAGAAAGAAAACCAAGTGCTGCCAAAGAAAAAAGTCCCAAATGTGGAATTGAAAAATGAAGAAATCAAAAATGCAGAATTACAAAATACAGAATCAAAAATAGAAAAAGCAGAAAACAAAGAACAGAAAAAAGATGAATCGAAAAAGGAACAGTTAGACGAACAAGAACTGATCAGGGAATCCGGGCAGATTTCCTTATCTGACAGCCGATGGCATCAGAAGATTCATTTATTATCGGTGATTGGTGAGATTGAAGGTCATGAATGTCTTTCTTCCAATACCAAGACAACGAAATATGAGCATGTACTGCCGAAGCTTGCAGAAATAGAAGATTCTGACCAGGTGGATGGTGTTCTTGTGCTTTTGAATACAGTAGGCGGTGATGTGGAATCCGGACTTGCTATTGCAGAAATGCTATCTTCCTTAAGTAAACCGACAGTGTCCCTTGTCTTAGGCGGAAGTCATTCCATTGGTGTGCCGCTGGCGGTTTCAACGGACTATTCTTTTATTGTGCCATCGGGAACCATGGTCATCCATCCGGTGCGTATGAGCGGGACAGTAATCGGAGCACCGCCAACTTATGATTATTTCCAGCAGATGCAGAATCGGATTATTCATTTTATAGCATCTCACAGCAGAGCGGATGAAAAAAGATTAGAGCAGCTCATGATGAATACCACCATGCTGACGAAGGATCTGGGAACCATTCTTGTAGGAGCGGATGCAGTAAAAGAAGGACTGATTGACGAAGTGGGGGGAATCGACCAGGCACTTCATAAATTGCATGAGATTATACGAGAACAGAAAAACGAATGCCTGTAATGACAAACGCATCAAAATATGGTATACTAATGCACAGTGTTGATAATTTTATACAAGTAACTGTAGTGAGAGATACCAAGGAGGCAGCTATGTCATTATTACAGTCTGTTTTATTAGGTCTGATACAGGGATTAACCGAATTTCTGCCGGTAAGCAGTTCCGGTCATCTTGCAATATTTAAACAGTTTTTTCAAATAGAAACCGGCGGAATGTTTTTTGATATTCTGCTTCACATCGGAACACTGATTGCCGTATTTATTGTATATTATAAGGATATATTCCGCATGATTAAAGAAGGCTTTGCCATTATTGGTGATTCTTTTGTAAATGTGGCAACCTTTTTTAAACGTGTGATAACAAAAGAAGATTTACCATACCGTAAAATCGTGCATAATAGTTACCGGAAATTTGTGATGCTTGTCATTGTTTCCACGATTCCAACCGGAATTATTGGAATTGCAGCGAAAGATCTGGTGTCTGCGGCAGAGCAGATTTTACTGGTTCCTGGAATCTGCCTTATTATTACGGCAGTGCTTTTATTTATTGCAGACCGGATTCCGGATGGCGGCAAGACACCAAAGCAGGTAACTTATACCAATGCATTTTTAATCGGTATCAGTCAGGGAATCGCAACCATGCCGGGCTTATCGCGGTCAGGAACCACAATCACAGCATGTCTTTCTACCGGAATGACCCGCAAATTTGCGGTAAAATATTCTTTTATCATGTCCATTCCGGCAATACTTGGAGCACTGGTAGTAGAGATTAAGGATGTTGAATTTGCAGCATTACAGTCTGCAGATGTTTTGAATTACATAGTTGGAACGCTGGTGGCAGCCGTAGTCGGTTATATCTGCATTAAGACCATGCTGGTAGTAGTGCGCAAAAAGAAATTCACGATATTTTCCATCTACTGTCTCATAATGGGACTGGTATCAATTGGAGGATATTTTTATATGTAAACGGGAGATTGAAATGGCAACTGGAACTAGAAAAAAGACAACTCAGAAGAAGAAAACAATGGGAACAACAGCATCAAAGGCAAGAAAACAGCGGGAACAGCAGGAATCCTTCCGGAATGAAGTGATTCTTTGGATTACACTGGCAGTCTGTATTGTTTTGCTGCTTGCCAATTTTGGAATCGGCGGAAAAATCGGAAGCGGAGTCAGTTCCTTTTTCTTTGGAATATTTGGATTAATGGCATATGTATTCCCAATCTGTCTCTTTTTAGCAGTGGTGTTCGCAGTGTCTAACCGGGAAAATAAAGTAGCAGCAGTCAAAATTGTAGCGGCGGTATTATTTGTATCCTTTTTATGCCTGTTTGTGCAGATGGTAACAGACAGCAGCAAGGAAGCCGGAGCAATATCTGCGTTCCAATATGGCTTTGACAATAAAGCCGGTGGCGGTATTATCGGCGGATTATTAGAACAGCTTTTGTGTCCGAATTTTGGTGTGCCGGGTACTTATGTCATTGATATTATTGTTTTGATAATATCGCTGGTGCTGATTACAGAACGCTCTATTATGAAGGGTATGCAAAAAGGTGGAAAAGTCATTTACGATTCAGCGAAGGATGATGCAATCCGTCGTATGGATGCTGCCAGGGAACGCCGGGAAGAGCGGGAGAAAGAAAGAGAAAAAGAGCAGGCAAGACGACGGATGGAAAAGAAGGTAAGCGGTGTGGCATTGGATACCAAATTACCATCCCCGGATAAAAAGAAAGTCAAATCAGATGATATTAATGAAATTACTTTGAGTGATATCGAAGATATGCCGGTGGTACAGGAAGAAAATAAAGTTGTGCTTACGGCAACCAACGGCAGCCAGAAAATGGAACAGCCGGTAATTCATACGATGAATGAGCCGGTGGCAACGATACACAGAGCAGAGGTAAAACCGGTAGAACCGATCATTCAGCCTGCATCTGAACCTGTGTTTGAGCCGGAAGCAATTGCAGAGCCAAATGCAGAAAGCAATCTGCCAAAAGAACCGGCGCATCCTGTAATGGAAGAAGAAAAGCCAAGGAAGAATAAGAAGCAGGACAAGATAGAAATCGAAGATGAAGTGGCGGCTGTAGAAGAATCTATCGTAAAACAGGAAAATTCCGGTGGCAGATATGTATTCCCTCCGGTGAATCTACTGAAAAAGGGAAGTGCAGGTGCTTCCGGTGATACCAGAGATTATCTCAATCAGACAGCAGCAAAATTAAAAGAGACCTTAAAGAATTTTGGAATTAATATTACAATTA
The DNA here is from genome assembly GCF_020687575.1 of Roseburia sp. CLA-AA-H209. Taxonomy (NCBI): domain Bacteria; kingdom Bacillati; phylum Bacillota; class Clostridia; order Lachnospirales; family Lachnospiraceae; genus Roseburia; species Roseburia sp. CLA-AA-H209. Next base: position 121,540 of record NZ_JAJEQU010000001.1, on the reverse strand, counting down.
CGGCTATCAACTGCGGACCAGCAGTAACGAGATATGAATTCCAGCCGGAAATGGGTGTAAAGGTCAGCAAAATCGTAAATTTGTCCGATGATATCAAGATGAATCTTGCGGCGGCGGATATCCGGATTGAAGCACCGATTCCGGGTAAAGCAGCCATTGGTATCGAGGTGCCGAATAAAGAAAGTATTCCGGTTATGTTCCGTGATCTGGTAGAGTCAGAGGAATTTCATGCCAATAAATCACCGATTGCTTTTGCAGCCGGAAAAGATATTGCCGGAAAAGTCATGATTGCGGACATTGCAAAGATGCCGCATCTATTGATTGCAGGAGCTACCGGTTCCGGTAAATCTGTCTGTATCAATACAATTATTATGAGTATTTTGTACCGGGCAGATCCGGAGGATGTAAAGCTTATCATGATTGACCCGAAGGTGGTTGAGTTAAGTGTATACAATGGAATCCCACATCTGTTTATTCCGGTTGTTACAGATCCGAAGAAGGCGGCAGGTGCATTGCACTGGGCGGTAGCTGAAATGACAGACCGTTATCAGAAATTTGCAGAATACGGTGTTCGTGATTTGAAGGGCTATAACCAGAAAATAGAAGGAATCAAAGATATTGATGACCCGGATAAGCCAAAGAAGATGCCGCAGATTGTAATTATTGTGGACGAGTTAGCGGATTTGATGATGGTTGCACCGGGGGATGTGGAAGATGCTATCTGCCGGTTGGCGCAGCTTGCAAGAGCCGCAGGAATCCATCTTGTCATTGCAACGCAGCGTCCTTCCGTAAATGTCATTACCGGACTGATTAAAGCAAATATGCCATCCCGAATCGCATTTTCTGTAACGTCCGGTGTGGATTCAAGAACCATTCTTGATATGAACGGTGCGGAAAAGCTTTTAGGAAAAGGCGATATGCTTTATTATCCGCAGGGCTTACAGAAACCGCTTCGTGTACAGGGTGCGTTTGTATCCGATAAAGAGGTATCAGATGTGGTTGAATTCTTAAAGGAACACAATGAGGGGGAAGGCTACAGTAGTGATATTGAAGAGCGGATGAACAATATTTCTGTATCCGCAAGCACTGGTGCTGATGCGGCATCTGGTGATGGAAATGACAGAGATGCTTATTTCTTGGATGCTGCAAAGCTTTTGATTGATAAAGATAAAGGTTCCATCGGAATGATTCAGCGTTATTTTAAAGTTGGTTTTAACCGGGCAGCAAGAATTATGGATCAGCTGGAAGAAGCTGGTGTAGTAGGACCGGATGAAGGAACCAAGCCGCGACAGGTGTTAATGTCTCCGGAACAGCTGGAAGCATTTATTGAAGAGGGTAATTAAGAAAGATTTATAGAATACAATCCATGAGGAGGAAATGAAGATGAAGTCAGATATTGAAATTGCACAGGAAGCAGAACTGGTACATATTAAGGAAGTGGCTGAGAAGCTCGGAATAAACGAGGATGAGCTGGAATTTTACGGAAAATACAAAGCAAAGATTTCCGATGAATTATGGGAGTCTGTAAAAGACAGGGAAGATGGCAAACTGGTTCTTGTAACAGCTATTAACCCGACACCTGCCGGCGAAGGAAAGACCACAACAAGTATCGGACTTGGTGAGGCGATGGCTTTACTTGGTAAAAAAGCGGTACTTGCACTTCGTGAGCCGTCTTTAGGACCGTGCTTTGGAATCAAAGGTGGAGCCGCAGGTGGTGGATATGCGCAGGTAGTTCCGATGGAAGATTTAAATCTGCATTTTACCGGAGATTTCCATGCAATTACATCCGCAAATAACCTGTTGGCAGCATTATTAGATAATCATATCCAGCAGGGTAACCAGCTTGGAATTGACCCACGTCAGGTAGTATGGAAACGTTGTATGGATATGAATGACCGTGCACTTAGAAATATTGTAATCGGTCTTGGAAGCAAGATGGATGGTATGGTACGTGAAGACCATTTCATCATTACAGTGGCATCTGAAATTATGGCTGTTTTATGTCTGGCGGACAATATGGAAGATTTGAAACGCCGTCTGGGCAGAATCATTGTTGCCTATTCCTTTGACGGAACTCCGATTACGGCAGATGATTTACATGCAACCGGTTCCATGGCAGCACTCTTAAAAGATGCCATCAAACCAAATCTGATTCAGACATTAGAGCACAATCCGGCCATCGTTCATGGTGGACCATTTGCAAATATTGCTCATGGATGCAACAGTGTCCGTGCTACTAAGACAGCTTTAAAATTAGGTGATATTGCAATTACAGAGGCCGGTTTTGGTGCTGACCTTGGTGCTGAGAAATTCTTTGATATCAAGTGCCGTAAGGCGGGACTTAAACCGGACGCAGTGGTACTGGTAGCAACCATCCGTGCATTAAAATATAACGGTGGGGTTCCAAAGGCAGACCTTGCAAAAGAAGATTTGGAAATCTTAAAGAAGGGAATTGTAAACTTAGAGAAACATATCGAGAACCTTCAAAAATTTGGTGTACCGGTAGTAGTTACCTTAAACTCCTTTGTAACCGATACCAAAGAAGAAATTGCATTTGTAGAGAATTTCTGCAAGGAAAGAAACTGTGAATTCGCATTATCTGAAGTATGGGAAAAAGGTGGCGAAGGCGGAATCGAACTTGCAAAGAAAGTACTGGATACTTTAGAGCATAAAGAAGCACATTTCAAACCTCTGTATGACGATGAGATGTCTCTTATGGATAAGATTAAGACGATTGCAACTGAGATTTATGGAGCAGATGATGTAACTTACAGTAAGGCTGCATTAAAAGAATTAAAACATATTGAAGAAATGGGAATGGGCAATTTCCCTGTATGTATGGCAAAGACCCAGTATTCTCTTTCTGATGATGCATCAAAGCTTGGCAGACCGACTGGCTTTACCGTAAATGTCCGTGAAGTATATGTATCTGCCGGAGCCGGCTTTGTAGTAGCTATTACCGGCTCTATTATGACCATGCCTGGACTTCCGAAAGTACCGGCTGCAAATAATATTGATGTAACTAATGACGGCGTAATTACAGGATTATTTTAGGAGGTATCATGGCATTATTAATTGATGGAAAAAGAATTTCTGCTGAAATAAAAGATGAATTAAAAGAAGAAGTAGTACAGTTAAAGGAACAGGGAATCACAGGTGCACTTGCTGTAATCCAGGTAGGAAATGACCCAGCATCCAGTGTATATGTCAGAAACAAAAAACGTGCCTGTGAATATATTGGGATAGATTCTCTTTCTTATGAGCTTCCGGAAGAGACTTCCCAGGATGAATTACTGGCTTTAATCGATAAATTGAATAAAGAAGAACATGTAAAAGGCATTCTGGTACAGCTTCCATTGCCAGAGGGCATTGATGAGGATGCGGTAATCCGTGCCATTTCTCCGAAGAAGGATGTAGATGGTTTCCATCCGGAAAATGTCGGCGCATTGATGATTGGACAGAAAGGATATATTTCCTGCACACCTGCCGGAATCATCCAGCTTCTGAAGCGTTCTGACATTGATATTGAGGGAAAACACTGTGTTATCGTTGGAAGAAGCAATATTGTTGGAAAACCGATGGCAATCTTAATGCTGCGTGAGAATGCAACTGTTACAGTAACGCATTCAAAAACCCGTAATTTAAAGGAAATCTGTAAAGAGGCAGATATTCTGATTGTTGCAATTGGGAAAAAAGAATTTATTGATGCATCCTATGTAAAAGATGGTGCAGTTGTCATTGATGTAGGAATTCATCGCGATGAGAACAATAAACTTTCCGGTGATGTAAAATTTGATGAAGTAGAGCTGCTTTGTAGTGCGATTACACCGGTTCCGGGTGGAGTCGGACCAATGACCATTGCAATGTTAATGAACAATTGTGTGGAAGCTATGAGACATGAATAGGAGAAGGCTATGAAGTGTGCAAATTGTGGAGCAGAAATAAAATTAGGCTGTGTATACTGTTCTGTATGTGGAAAAGAAGCACAGATTGTTCCGGATTATAATGTGGAAGAGGATATTTTAAAAGAATTATTAGAAGAAGACGATAAACCGAATAAGAATACCTCTTCCAACGGAAAGAAGAAAAAATCATTGAAAAACAGCCAGAAGAAAAAGAAAGAGGCAGAACAGAAAAAGAAACAGAAAAGACTTCTGATTACAGTATCAGTTCTGATTGCTATTGCAATCATTGGTGTTATCATTGTGCTTCTGGTGCAGAACAGCCATAAGAAATCTTTTGATTATCAGTATCAGAAGGGAATCAGTTACACGGAAGAGAAGAATTATACCAAGGCATTGACCTATTTTGAACAGGCTGAGAAATTGCAGCCGGATAATGTGGATGTATTACTCCGGATGGCTGATTTGTACCGTCTCCGAAAAGATGAAACATCAGAAGAAGCGTATTTGTTACAGATACTTACCTTTGATAAGAACAATGAAGAAGCGTATCAGATGCTGATTGCCTTATATGATAAGCAAAAGGAATATGATAAACTACAGGATTTATATGAACAATCAGACTCTGATAAAATAAAAGCGCTGTTTGATAATTATGAAGTAAAGGCTCCGGAGTTTTCGGAAGAAGCCGGGGAATACAATGATACGATAGAAATCGAACTGATGGCAGACTCAGACTGTACTATTTATTATACGTTAAACGGTGATTCTCCGATTGAAAAGGGAATGGAATATACAGAACCGATTTCTTTAGAGGATGAGAAAGAATATACCATCAAAGCAGTAGCAAAGGACGCAAGAGGCTTTTATAGTGAGATTGCAGAAGCAGATTATGAAATTACTTTTGAAGCTCCGGATTCTGCTAATGTAACACCTGCTGCCGGAACATATTATGATGCGCAGAGCATCAGTATACAGGTTCCCGCCGGTTCCACTGCTTACTATACCTGGGATGGCTCAACACCAACACAGGATTCTGATGTATACAGTGAACCACTTGAAATGCCACAGGGCAATAATGTGTTGTCTGTTCTTGTGGTAGATGACCATGGACTGGCAAGCCCGGTGATAAGATATAATTATATTTATCTGCCGGAATAAGCTATGGCGGATTAAAAAATCCCCGGAACGAAGGCAGATAAGAATGTTTATCAATTAGCTGCCTTCGTTCCGGGGATTTTAAAAATTAGTCTTCTTTTACAAATTCAATGACACCCTTGTCAAGTCTGGATACTCTTGCTAAAGAATAAACATCGATGCCCTGTTCCTCTAATTTTTCACGACCAGGCTGAAATGCTTTTTCGATTAAGACACTGACACCTGCGATGGTGGCATGTGCTTTACGGATTAGGCGGATAGCACCGGTAGCAGCTTCGCCGTTGGCAAGGAAATCATCCACGATAAGAATGTGGTCATTTTCGCTGATGTATTTTGCGGAAATGGTTAATTCATAGCTGGTTCCTTTGGTATAAGAAGTTACAACAGTCTGATATAAATCATGATTTAAAATTTTAGAAGGCTGTTTCTTTAAAATAACAAGTGGAACGCCTAATGCTTCTGCAGCCATAAGAGCCGGAGCAATACCGGAGCTTTCGATGGTAGCAATACGTGTGATACCTTTTCCTTTATAATGTTCTGCAATATCTTTGCCCATTTTCTTCATTAATTCAGGATCCACCTGATGATTAATAAAGCTGTCAACCTTTAAAATGTTTTCGCTTTCTGCGATTCCTTCTGCAAGAATTTTGTCTTCTAATAATTTCATTTTGTTACTCCTTTGATTGTATTATATTTAAGCAGAAATCTGCTGTTTATTCATTGTTGTCTGAATAGTAAGCGGCATAAATCTTTTCTAAGATATGTTCTTCATAATCCTCCGGCAGACCGGCAAATTTAGCATGAAGAAGTGCGGCAATTTTGTCGGAACGGATAAAGTAACGCTGCTCCATGGAAGGCTCGCTGTCAGCACCACTGACATGATCGATTTCTTCTGCAGTATAGTTTGAAGAGAACCATTCCATAATTTCGCTGGTGCGTCTGCTTTCCATATCTGCATCCGCAGACATCTGGTTGATTTTACGGAAATGTGTAATTCCGATTCCAAGAAAAATAACAAACAGAACAGACATTACAACAATCATAATAACACGCATATAATCAGCCATTGGTAATTTGATGATGTCCAGAGCAAAAAGAATGACAAAAATCAGACCGGCAATTCCAACTCCAAGGAATGTATAAGCGGTAGAACGATTATCTTCCAGCTGGGCATCTTTCTCCTTGTATACCATGTTATGTACCTGACCTTTCGTTATAATAATACTATTATAAGTGATTTCATCCGACGATACAATAACCTTGTCTGTATTTCTGAAATAAGGTATACTGCAAGTATGAAGATAACAATATTATGCGTAGGAAAAATCAAAGAAAAATATTTCAGGGATGCCATTGCCGAGTACGAAAAAAGACTGGGCAGATACTGTAAGCTTGAAATTGTGGAAGTGGCAGATGAGAAAACACCGGATGGAGCATCCGAGGCAGAGGAACAGCAGATTCGTCGTAAAGAGGGGGAACGTCTTTTAAAATATTTAGAGGGAAAGAACTGCTACGTCATTGCCCTTGCAATCAACGGAAAAATGCTGGATTCTGTTGCTTTATCGGAAAAAGTCAGTGACTTGATGGTAAAGGGCAACAGCCATATCGTTCTTGTGATTGGAGGCTCCCTTGGAATTGCGGATGAAGTATTAAAACGTGCAGATGAAAAAATAAGCTTTTCGAAGATGACATTTCCGCACCAGCTGATGCGTGTTATTTTATTGGAGCAGTTATACCGGAGCTATCGGATTATCAATCATGAACCGTATCACAAATAAGCAACCGTATCATAAATAGAAGAAACGGATAAAAGGAGGAGATTTTATGAGGATGTACGACCTCATTTTAAAGAAAAAGGAAGGAGCTGCTTTAAGCAAAGAAGAAATCCAGTGGATGATAAATGCATTTACAACCGGTGAAATTCCGGATTATCAGATGTCAGCCATGCTGATGGCAATCTGTTTTCAGGGAATGAATCACGATGAGACACTGGCATTAACACTTGCTATGCGGGATAGCGGCGATGTGCTTGATTTATCCGGTATTAAAGGCGTAAAGGTGGATAAACACAGCACCGGTGGTGTAGGAGATAAGACCTCTCTGATTCTGACACCAATCATTGCTGCACTGGGTGTTCCGGTAGCAAAAATGTCCGGAAGAGGATTGGGTCATACCGGCGGAACCATTGATAAGTTAGAATGCTTTGAAGGATTCAGCACATCCATATCAGAAGAAGCCTTTTTAAAGCAGGTATCAGAGGTTGGCGTTGCAATTGCGGGACAGACTGCTAATCTTGCACCAGCAGATAAGAAGCTGTATGCACTCCGGGATGTCACGGCTACGGTAGCGGAGAAATCCTTAATTGCCAGCAGCATTATGAGTAAGAAATTAGCCAGCGGGTCGGATGCCATTGTCCTTGACGTAAAGACTGGAAACGGTGCATTCATGCAGACTGTGGAAAAGGCAGAGGAACTTGCCCGGATTATGGTGGCCATCGGAAATGGTGCTGGAAAGAAAACTTATGCGGTTATTACAGATATGTCACAGCCCCTTGGTAATACAGTAGGCAATATTGTGGAAGTGCAGGAAGCCATTGAAGCATTGAATGGAAAAGGGCCAAAGGATCTGATGGATGTTGTCTATGCATTAGGGTATCTTATGTTAAAGGCTGCCGGTGTGGCAGAAGATGAAAAAGAAGCAAGAACAATGATGGAGAAAGTCATTGCAAGCGGAAAGGCACTGGATAAATTTGCAGACTTTGTAGAAGCACAGGGTGGCAGAAAGGAACAGGTTTATCATCCGCAGTTATTGGCAAAAGCAGCAATTACAGAGACCATCACCGCACCGGAAGATGGATATGTAGAAGCTTTAAATGCTATGGCAATTGGAACTGCCTGCATGAGCCTTGGCGGCGGCAGAGCGACAAAGGAGAGTCAGATTGATTTAACTGCCGGTATCCGCCTTAAGAAAAAAATAGGAGACAGCGTAAAAAAAGGAGAATGTCTGGCCGAATTATATGGTAATGATGCAGCAAAATGCAACGATGCAAAGGAACTGGTTCAAAATGCATTTCTTTTCAGTAAAGAGCCACTGGATGCACCGGAAACAGTTTTAAAATATATTACCGCATAGAAAAGAAAAAAACTCATATAGTTATATATGAGGAAAAACAATAAGAAAGAGCTAAAAAAAGATTTTAAAAATCATATGGTGGAATCCTTAGAACTGCCGAAAGACTTAGTCTACCGGGCAGCAATTGTAACCGTTATGGGTAACAGGGAACTGCTGTTGGAAAATTATAAGGGAATCTTAGAATACGAGAAAGAATATATCAGGATTCAGGCGAAAAGCTGCCGGATTCTTGTTCGTGGAAAAAATCTCAACATTTCCTATTATACGAATGAAGAGATGAAAATAACAGGAATCATCCAAAGTATTGAGTATGAATAGAGGTTTTCTATGACAACACTTTCCCTGCTTAAATATATAGGCGGTTACCTTGAGGTAGTCTTAAGTGGTTATGCCCCGGAGCGATTTTTAAATCTGTGTGGCAATCACAATATTTTAATCTGGAATCTACGAAAAGAGGAAGATGTTTATCGCTTTTTTATCAGCATTCGTGCATTTTGGAGTATCCGTCCGTTCGTAAGCAAGACCGGATGCAGGATTCGGATTCTGCGCAAAATAGGATTTCCGTTCTGGATGAACCGTTACCGGAAACGAAAATGCTTCCTGATGGGAGTAATTCTCGCAGCTGGTCTGGTGTGGTTTTTATCACGATTTCTCTGGAATGTGGAGGTAGATGGTAATTCATCTGTTACGACAGAAACCGTTTTAACATTTCTTGATGAGGAGGATTGTGGTTACGGAGACCGGATTCGTACAATTGACTGCGAACAGTTAGAACGGGATCTGCGGGCACAGTTTCCGGAAATCATCTGGGCATCGGTACAGATTTACGGAACGAAAATGACGGTATTAATCAAGGAAAATCTGGTACAGCAGGAAGCAATGGAAGAATTGCCGTATGAAGCTTCAGACCTGATAGCAGAAGAGGATGCGACAGTGGAATCCATTATTACAAGAAATGGAACCCCACTAGTAAAGAACGGCGATGCAGTAAAGGCAGGAGATATATTAGTAAGTGGCCGGATTGATTTGACCAATGACAGCGGGGAACGGTATGCCTATGAATATTGCAATGCAGATGCGGATATCTATCTACTGACGGAATATCCCTACCATGATAAATTTTCCCTTGCCCACGAAGAAAAAAGAATGACCGGTGCAGAAAAGAAACGGTATTCCATTGATTTCTTCGGAAAAGTAATAACACTTCCGGCATTAAGCGATGAATTTGAATGTGCAGACAAAACCACGGATTATAAGCAGCTTTGCCTCCATGGGGACTTTTATCTGCCACTTGGAATCTATTATAGTACTTTAAAAGAGTATCGGACAGAACAGGAAATTTATACGAAAGAGCAGGCAGAAGCGGTTGCTACAGAAAATTTTAATATTTATTTGTCACATTTAGCAGAAAAAAATATTCAAATTTTAGAAAAAAATGTTATTATAGATATGGACGATAAAAACTGTATCATGGAAGGAATCATCAAAGTGCGCACAAAAGCTGCTTTAAGGCACGAAACGGAACAGCTTACAGCACCTGATACAGAAGACACAGAGGAAGGGCTAGTATTAAATGAGCTTGAATGAAACAAGAATTGATATACCGGCAGAGCATGTTTCCAATATTTTCGGACAATTTGACCATAATATAAAATTGATTGAACGGACCTTAAATGTTACGGTAGTGCCCCGCAATGAAGGAATCAAAGTCATTGGAGATACCGCAAATGTAGAGGGTGCATGCAAGGTGTTTGCAGAACTTTTACAACTGGCAGAGAGAGGAAACATGATTGATGAGCAGAAGGTTGCATATACACTTTCTCTTTTGGGAGAACATAAAGAAGGCTCGTTGGTAGAAATCGATAAGGACTGCATCTGCCATACGATAAACGGCAAACCGGTGAAACCAAAGACTTTAGGCCAGAAGGCTTATGTGGATGCCATCCGTAAGCAGATGATTGTATTTGGAATCGGGCCTGCCGGAACCGGAAAGACTTATCTTGCCATGGCAATGGCAATTACTGCATTTAAGAATGAAGAAGTAAATCGTATTATTTTAACCCGTCCTGCAATTGAAGCCGGTGAGAAATTAGGATTTCTTCCGGGAGATTTACAGAGCAAGGTAGATCCGTATCTTCGCCCGCTGTATGATGCACTGTATCAGATTATGGGAGCAGAAAGCTTTCAGCGGAATATGGAAAAGGGGCTTATTGAAGTCGCACCATTGGCTTATATGAGAGGCCGTACCTTAGATAATGCATTTATTATCTTGGATGAGGCACAGAATACTACACCGGCACAGATGAAGATGTTTTTAACACGTATTGGATTTGGCTCCAAGGTTGTGGTGACCGGAGATGCTACCCAGAAGGATCTGGCTCCGGGAACGAAGTCGGGACTGGATGTGGCATTACGTGTACTTCGCAATGTGGATGAGATATCCGTCTGCAAATTGACCAGTGCTGATGTAGTAAGGCATCCTTTGGTACAGAAGATTGTAAAAGCCTATGACGATTATGAATCAAAAGCAAATAAAAGAACGAAAAGAGTAACGAAAAATGAAGGAAGATAGATTTTCACCCAAAAGAATGATTCGTATGCTGGGAATCCTTATTTCCGTTGCGCTTTATTCTGTTTTTCTGGCAATTATCTGCAAGTTTACCATAGACCGTGTACTGGTGCTTGTTTTTGTAAATGCTTTATATCTGCCATTGCTGATTGCAGTGATTGAAATGGAACGTATCAGAGGGCATCTGAACCGGAATGAAAGAAGTGATTTTCATCAGCTGTTTCTTTGCTTTCTTGCAGCAGCAGCCTGTTATGTGGGTTTCTTTTTTATGCCGGCATATATGGCACCGGTCATGATTCCGGTCATGATTCTTTCCTGTGGCGGAAATGAACTGATTGGTATTTTAGGCGGAATTTATTTTAATACACTGCTTTGCATGTGTTCCAGCGGCAGTTTTTATGAATATGCGGCATATACTATGCTGACGGTACTTTCCGGAATTCTGCTTATGGTAATCAGCCAGAAAAAATATAAAATTTATGGATGCATCATGACCGTTGCATTGTCGTTTGCTGTTCCGAGTATCTTCTATTACATCAGCAGCTTTGAAATCAATTATCATCAGTACTTATCCGCAGGATGCAGCATGATACTGACTGCAGTTTTTTCGTACTTTTTTGCAGACAGGCTGTATTATTATACGAAGCATGAAAAAGAACGTACTTTAGCTGAAATTATTGCAGAAAATTTTCCGCTGGTACAGGAGATTAAAAACTATTCGGAAATTGATTATGCACATGCCCGTAAAGTTTCGAGTGTGGCAGAAGAATGTGCAAAGGAGTTAGGGGCAGATGATAAGACGGTAGCTGCGGCAGGCTTTTACTACCGGATTGGAAAACTTGAGGGTGAGCCGTTTGTAGAAAATGGAGTTCGTCTTGCTGAGATTAACTGTTTTCCGAAAAACGTGGTTAAGATTTTAAGCGAATACAATGGTGAATTAAATGCCATCAGCTCCATAGAGTCCGCAATCGTACATATTGTGGACAGTATTGTTACCAAATTTGAACTTTTGGACAAGGAAACCGTGAAGAACAGCTGGAATCATGATATTATTATTTATCAGACATTAAACGAAAAATCAGCTGCCGGATTATATGATGAAGCGAATCTTGGCATGAACCAGTTTATTAAAATCAGAGAGTTTTTAACGAAAGGAGCGGATTTATTTTGAGCCTTGCGATAGAGAAAGAAACGGAGGTTACCTTCGATTTTGATTATGAAACACTTGCAAAAGATGTAATATCGTTTACAATGGAACATGAGCATTTTCCTTTTGAAGCAGAAATCAGTCTTACGCTGACAGATAATGATGGCATTTGGAAGGTAAATAAAGAGTTCCGGGAGATAGACCGCCCGACGGACGTTTTATCCTTTCCGATGTTAGAATATGATGCACCGGGAGATTTTTCCCAGATAGAGAATCAGACAGAGGACTGCTTTAACCCGGATACAGGGGAAATTCTTCTGGGAGATATTATTATTTCTGTGGACAAGGTCAGAGAACAGGCAGAGGAATATGGTCACAGTATGCAAAGAGAATTTGCATTTCTGATTGTACATAGTATGCTGCATCTGTTTGGTTACGACCATATGGAAGAGCAGGAAGCTGCAGTGATGGAAGGAAAGCAGCGTGAGATTTTAGAATGCTTAAATATTTTAAGATAAAAATGGAGGAACATCATGAAAAAGAGATTAAGTATTGTTTTATGCATGACACTGATGGCAACCAGTCTTTTAGCTGGATGTAAGAAAAAAGAGGAAGCTCCGGAACCGACAGAAACCGTTTCTGAAGCAGAACCGGAAACCGAAACCGAAACCGGCAAAGATGGTATGGCAAGAAGTTACCTGACCGGTGAATGGATTGATGCAGATTTAGCAAAGAAGAAACCGGTTGCAATCATGATTGGAAATACCAATGATGCATTGCCACAGTATGGACTGTCGCAGGCAGACGTACTTTACGAAGCTCCTGCTGAAGGCGGAATTACCCGTCTGATGCCAATTTTCCAGGATTACTCCGGATTAGACAAGATTGGTTCTGTAAGAAGCTGTCGTCACTACTATGCATATTATGCAATGGAATTTGATGCAATTTATGTTCATTACGGACAGGCAATTTACGCAACTGAGCTATTAGAGAGTGGCAAAGTTGAGGACTTAAACGGTTTAGAGGGTGCCATTGATTCTGCTACTTTCTATCGTGACAAGTCAAGAAAGGCTCCACACAATGCATTTGTAAGCACAGATGGTCTTGATGCCGGAATTGAATTAAAAGGTTATGATACCGAGCTGCCTTCCGATTATGAAGGACATTATCAGTTTAATGAGGATGATGAAAAAGAAATTGAACTTACAGATGGAGCAGATGCAGCAGTGGTTCAGCCGGGATATTATGTAAACAATCCTTGGTTTGTATATAACAGTGAAGATGGTTTATACTATCGTTTCCAGTATAAAAAAGAGCATATGGATGAAAATACAGGCACACAGCTTGCTTTTAAGAACATTCTGCTTCAGTACTGCGATTATACCAAGTTAGATGATGCACACGGTTATCTGGATGTTGAGAGCACCGGTGAAGGAACCGGAAAATATATTACTAACGGTAAAGTAATAGATGTGACATGGAAGAAAGCAAGCGAAAACGAGCCAACCAGATACTATGACGCTTCCGGAAATGAAATCACATTAAACCAGGGTAAAACCATGGTATGTGTATTGTTAAATGATATGGAGAAGAAATTAAATATCTATGCAACAGAAGATGAGTTTACACCACCTTCCGCAAAATAATTATTTCGAAAATTACTTGAGGTAAATTTATGAGTTCAGGAAAAAAGAGTGACTCCAACTTTTTAGTACAGGGTTCCATTCTTGCAATTGCCTCTATAGTCAGCAGGATAATCGGTCTGCTCTATCGTATCCCGATGACAAATATCATTGGAGATACCGGTAACAGTTATTACAGTGCAGCCTTTGAAATTTATAATATCCTGCTGATTATTTCTGCATACAGCCTGCCATTGGCGGTATCCAAGCTGGTATCTGCCCGTGTCTCGAAGGGGCAAAGAAAAAATGCATATCGAATTGTAAAAGGGGCCCTGCTTTTAGCAACCGGTACCGGACTTACTGCAAGTTTGATTCTTTTCTTTGGTGCGTCATTCTTCACAAACATGCTGAATACGCCCCTTAGTATTTTTGCATTGAAGGTTCTGGCACCGACGATACTGGTAGTTGCTGTATTAGGAGTCTTACGTGGATTTTTCCAGGGACTTGGTACCATGATGCCGAGTGCCATTTCACAGATTATCGAACAGATTGTCAATGCGATTGTCAGTATTGCAGCTGCCTATATCCTCTATGGATATGGGGCAAGAATCGGAGCAGTGCTTGGAAATAAAGAAAAGTATGGCTCTGCTTACGGTGCTGCAGGTGGAACACTGGGTACCAATATGGGAGCAGTGTTTGCACTTTTATTCCTTGGAATGTTGTTTCTGGCATACAAACGTATTTTTAAACGACAGATGCGCCGGGATACCAGCAGCAAAACAGAATCCTATCAGAATGTCTTTCGTGTACTGATTATGACCATTGTTCCGGTACTTTTAAGTACCACAATTTATAATATCAGTGCAATTTTAGATCAGGGTATCTATAAGAACGTAGCGGAATTACAGGGCTATAAGCCGGATGATATTGATGTCTGGTGGGGAATCTTCTCCGGAAAATATAAGACTATTATCAATATTCCGATTTCCATTGCTTCTGCGATGGCGGCTTCCTGCGTACCAAATCTTACCGGTGCGTATGCAAGAAAGGACAGAGAGTCCGTGCGAAGCCAGATTAACATTGCAATCCGCTTTATTATGGTAATTGCATTCCCTTGTACCATTGGAATTGCAGTGCTGTCAGGACCGATATTAAAGCTGCTGCATCTTTATGGCAGCACCGGAACTACTGCAGCAACCATGCTTACAACGGGAGCTGTTGCAATTTTGTTCTATTCTCTTTCCACATTATCTAATGGATTGTTACAGGGAATTAACCGGATGAGAGAGCCTGTTAAAAATGCGGCTATCGCATTGGGACTGCATCTGATTGCACTATTAGTGATGATGTTTGGTTTACATCTTGGTATTTATGCAGTGGTATATTCGAATGCTTTATTTGCATTCTTTATGTGCCTCTTTAACGCAATGTCTTTACGGAAATACAGTGGTTATCGTCAGGAAGTTGTGAAAACTTTCTTAATCCCGGTGGCAGCTTCTGCCATTATGGGTGTCGTAGTCTTTGGCGTTTACAAAGGTATTTTTGCTGTTATTAAGGTAAATGCCATTGCAGCTATACTTGCAATTGTAATCGGAGCTGTTGTATACGGTGCAATGCTTTTATTATTAAAAGGCTTAAGTGAGGAAGAATTAAAGAAATTCCCGAAGGGATACCTTTTCGTCCGTATTGCCAAGAAATTACATTTATTATAAAAATGCAATAAAAGGGCAAAACATAGAATTCTTGAAAAAATTGTATAAAAAGAAAAAACCTGCGCATACTGTTTGTGGTGATGAATATGAAAAACACAAAACGTATGCGCACTTTTTTCCTTGGAGCACTGGTATTATCTATCTCTGCATGGATTGGTGGAAGACAGTATTATCTGAAACTGAATGAAAAAGAACAGGAAAAAATAATAGAAGTTCAGGAAGCTGAGACGGAGCAATTCGAGGAAAGTGTGGAAAGTGCAAACATTCAGAATAAAAAAGCATTTGTTGTCCGGGAAGAGGACGGGTACCTGAATGTCTATTTCGGCGAAGAGGATGCCTTATACATGTATACTGGAATTGCTTATCAGGGACTGCCGGAAGAATTGAAAAAAGAAATCAGCAATGGAAAAACCTTTGATACACTGGAAGATTTATACCGTTTCTTAGAAAGCTATTCCAGTTAAAAAGTTGATTGTTTCAGACTGTTATGATACAATCTAAAAGGCTGAATGGGTCTGATTGCATAGCAGTCCAAAAGAAATAGAGAGAAGAGTAAATAACTGGCATGAGTAAGCATACAGAACGCATAGGTGTCGTTGTAGTCGGTGGAGGTGCTGCTGGATTGGTGGCAGCCATTATGGCGGCACGAAACGGTGCAAAAGTTCTTATTTTAGAGCACAACGAAGTACCTGGTAAGAAGATTTTAGCAACCGGAAACGGTAAATGTAATTATACAAATAAAGTGCAGGGTGTGGACAAATATTACGGACAGAACCCTGCTTTTGTTGCACCTGTATTTGAGCAGTTTGGACTGGAAGAGACACTGCAGTTCTTTAAAGAACTTGGCATATATCCAAAGGAGCGTAACGGCGGATATTATCCTCAGAGCGAGCAGGCAACTGCAATCAGGGATGTGTTGCTGATGGAATTAAAGAAACAGAACGTTGGAGTGGTTTGTGGCTGTGGCATAAGAGGCATAGAAAAGACCGCAAAGGGCTTCAC
Organism: Roseburia sp. CLA-AA-H209; assembly: GCF_020687575.1. Classification (NCBI taxonomy): domain Bacteria; kingdom Bacillati; phylum Bacillota; class Clostridia; order Lachnospirales; family Lachnospiraceae; genus Roseburia; species Roseburia sp. CLA-AA-H209. Next base: position 105,296 of record NZ_JAJEQU010000001.1, on the reverse strand, counting down.
TTTTCATACCAAGGGCGGTGATTTTTATGCAACAAAATGCATAATGGCAACCGGTGGTAAGACCTTAAGGAAAAGCGGCAGTGATGGAAGCGGTTTCCTATATCTTGAAAGTCTGGGACATCATATCATAGATTTAGTACCGGGGCTTATCGGATTGAAGGGAAAACAGTCATTTTTTGCTGATATTGCAGGAATTCGTGCAGATGCGAAGGTCGATTTATACATAGAAAGCACGCATGTATGCAGCGAACAGGGAGAATTGCAGCTTACGAATTATGGAATATCCGGCATTCCGGTATTTCAGCTTTCAAGAGTTGCCACAAGAGCGTTATCAGAACAGAAAAAAGTCTATGCGACACTTAATTTTGTGCCATTCTGGGAGAAAGAACAGTGCTTAACCTATTTCAAGGAAAGATTTAAGAAAGCAGATGAAAAACACATCGGGGAAGCCTTAATCGGCTTTTTCCCGGAAAAATTAATTCCGGTATTATTAGAAGAGTCACATATAAAAGCTGCAAAATATGCGAACCGGCTGCAGACAGAAGAATTAGAGAGATTTATAGATACGGTGCAGGGACTCCGGGTGGATATTACTGACTGGAATACCTTTGATACGGCACAGGTGACTGCCGGTGGCGTAGACACTGATGAAATAGATGCAGAAACCATGGAGTCAAAGCTTTGTCCGGGACTTTATTTTGCCGGAGAAATGGTGGATATTGACGGAATCTGCGGTGGTTATAATTTGCAATGGGCATGGAGCAGCGGCGCAGTAGCCGGGATACATGTGGCAAGGGAGTTATCATGATACGAGTAAATCAGTTAAAGCTTCCGATTGAACATTCGGAAGAGATGTTAAGAAGACAGATTATCAAAACACTTCATCTAAAAAATGAAAAGGATCTGATCCGTTATCAGATTCGAAAGCAATCCATTGATGCAAGAAGAAAAAATGAACTTTCCTTTGTATACACAGTGGATGTGGAAGTGAAGCAGGAAGATACGATTTTACATAAGAATAAAAATGCCAATATCATTAAAGCAAAGGATATACATTATCATTTCCCGGCTGCCGGAGAGAAACAGCTGTCCCACAGACCCGTTATTGTAGGAAGCGGCCCGGCTGGAATGTTCTGTGCCTATGAACTGGCAAAGCATGGCTATTGTCCAATTATTTTGGAGCGTGGAAGCAGTGTGGAAGAGCGAACCGCTGAAGTAGAACGTTTCTGGAAGGACGGCATCTTAAATCCAAAGACGAATGTACAGTTTGGAGAAGGCGGAGCAGGTACTTTTTCCGATGGGAAATTAAATACGCTGGTAAAAGATGTGGCAGGAAGAAACCGGGAAGTGTTAGAAATCTTTGTGAAAATGGGCGCTCCGGAAGAAATTTTATATATAAATAAGCCTCATATCGGAACTGATATTTTAAAAACAGTCGTAAAAAACATCCGGCTGGAAATTGAAAGAATGGGTGGAACTTACTGCTTTTTCAGCCAGCTTACAGACATTACGCTGAATGGGAAGAAAGATAAAGTAGAAGCCATCCGGATTAACGGAGAAAAGGAAGTAGCAACAGACGTTCTGGTGCTGGCAATCGGACATTCCGCCAGAGAAACTTTCCCAATGTTACAGGAAGCGGGACTTATGATGGAAGCCAAAGCATTTGCAGTGGGATTTCGTGTAGAGCATCCGCAGGCGATGATTGATGCATGCCAGTATAACGGACATAAAAATACCCTGCTGCCTGCTGCATCCTATAAGCTGACCGCAAATCTTGAGAATCACCGCGGGGTATATTCTTTCTGTATGTGTCCGGGTGGTTATGTAGTAAATGCTTCTTCGGAGGAAGGTATGCTGGCAGTCAATGGCATGAGCTATCATGCAAGAGCCGGGCAGAATGCCAACAGTGCCATTATCATATCGGTTCGACCGGATGATTTTGAAGGGGATGGACCGTTAGCTGGAATTGAGTTTCAGCGGAAATTGGAAAAAAATGCCTATCGCATTGGAAACGGAGCAATTCCGCAGCAGCTTTACGGAGATTTTAAAGAGAATCGTATATCTACAGGATATGGGGCTTTTGAAAGTACCACAAAGGGTGCACATACATTTGCAAATCTCAGGGAAATTTTTCCAAAAGAATTAGCAGCATCTTTTCAGGCAGGAATGGAGCTCTTTCCGAAATACATTCCGGACTATAACAGGGAGGATGCCATTTTATCCGGCGTGGAGAGCCGAACTTCCTCTCCGGTGCGGATTACAAGGGATGAATCCTTTGAAAGTAATATTGCAGGCATTTACCCTTGCGGAGAAGGTGCCGGTTATGCCGGCGGTATTATGTCAGCAGCCATGGACGGATTGAAAGTAGCGGAAGCAATTGCAGGAAAATATGCAAGACTTAAAATAGATTAAAACAACAGGTGTTTTGAAATAGAAAAGGAGATACAGAACATTGACGGAATATACACCAATGATGCAGCATTATTTAAAAACACATGAAGAATACAAGGACTGTATTTTATTTTACCGTCTGGGTGATTTTTATGAAATGTTTTTTGATGATGCAAAGGTTGTATCAAAAGAATTAGAGCTTACCTTAACCGGAAAGAGCTGTGGTGCAGAGGAACGGGCACCCATGTGCGGAATCCCATATCATGCAGCAGAAACTTATCTGACCAGACTGGTGAAAAAAGGTTATAAGGTTGCTATCTGTGAGCAGGTGGAAGACCCAAAGCTTGCCAAGGGAATGGTAAAGCGTGAAGTAACAAGAGTTGTAACGCCGGGAACTACCTTAAATGCACAGGCACTGGATGAAACGAAAAATAATTATATCATGTGTATCGCATATATCGGTGACCATTATGGTATTTCTTCTGCAGATATTACCACCGGAGACTATTATGTGACAGAAGTGGATTCGGAACGGAAATTATTGGACGAAGTCAATAAATACCAGCCGACAGAAATCATCTGTAATGAAGCATTTTATATCAGCGGAATTGATATCGATGATATGAAAAACCGTATGGGAATCGTAATTTATTCTCTGGATGCATGGTATTTTTCTGATGAGACAGCACAGATGACTTTAAAGGATCATTTTAAAGTCAGGGATTTAGAGGGACTTGGTCTTGCAGATTATGACAGCGGCGTCGTTGCAGCCGGTGCATTATTAAAATACCTTTACGAGACACAGAAAACAACCCTTTCCAATCTGGTGGCAATTCATCCGTATACCACCGGAAAATTCATGATTATTGACAGTTCTACCAGACGAAACTTAGAGCTGGTTGAAACCCTCCGGGAAAAGCAAAAGCGTGGTTCTCTCCTTTGGGTATTGGATAAGACCAGGACAGCCATGGGAGCAAGAACCTTAAGAAGCTTTGTGGAACAGCCATTAATTGAGCGCACGGAAATAGAAGAACGTTATGATGCCATTGACGAATTTAATACCAATGCCATCACAAGAGAAGAAATCCGGGAATATTTAAATCCGGTCTATGATCTGGAACGGTTGATTACCCGTGTTACTTATCAGACCGCAAGTCCAAGGGATTTGATTGCATTTCGCAATTCCATACATATGCTGCCACCGATTAAGACACTGATGAGTGATTTTCAGTCACCACTTTTAAAACGTTTATATGAGCAGCTTGATACGTTGGATGAATTATACGAATTAATCGAACGCTCCATTACGGAAGAACCGCCACTTACCCTTCATGACGGCGGCATCTTAAAAGAGGGCTATAACGAAGAGGTGGACCGCCTGCGGAAAGCCAAGACAGATGGAAAGAGCTGGCTTGCTGATTTGGAGGCAAAAGAGCGGGAGAAAACCGGAATCAAGAATCTGAAAATCAAATATAACAAAGTATTTGGCTATTATCTTGAAGTAACCAATTCCTTTAAAGACATGGTGCCGGAATATTTCACCAGAAAGCAGACTCTGGCAAATGCTGAGCGTTTTATCACACCGGAATTAAAAGAATTAGAGGATGTTATCCTAGGTGCGGAAGACAAGCTGATTGTCTTAGAATATGAACTGTTCCGGGAAGTCCGCCAGAAGGTGGCGGATGAAGTGGTCCGTATCCAGAAGACCGCCAAAGCAGTGGCACAGATTGATGTATTTGCATCTCTTGCAACGGTAGCGGAACAGAATAATTACTGCCGTCCGAAATTAAACGAAAAAGGTCTTATCGACATCAAAGACGGCAGACATCCGGTAGTAGAACGGATGATTCAGAATGAAATGTTTGTGGCAAATGATACTTATCTTGATAATGGCAGCAACCGTGTGTCCATTATTACCGGTCCGAATATGGCAGGAAAGTCTACCTATATGCGACAGAGTGCGTTGATTGTCCTGATGGCTCAAATCGGAAGTTTTGTTCCGGCAAAATCAGCCAAAATTGGAATTGTAGACCGTATTTTTACCAGAGTAGGGGCTTCTGATGACCTCGCCAGCGGACAGAGTACCTTTATGGTTGAAATGTCAGAAGTGGCAAACATATTACGGAATGCCACTTCCAACAGTCTTTTGATTTTAGATGAAATCGGACGTGGAACCAGTACCTTTGATGGATTGAGTATTGCCTGGGCAGTGGTAGAGCATATCAGTAATCCAAGGCTTCTTGGCGCAAAGACATTATTTGCAACCCATTATCATGAACTGACGGAGCTGGAAGGCAAATTAAATAGCGTAAATAACTACTGCATTGCAGTAAAAGAAAAGGGTGATGATATCGTTTTCCTGCGCAAGATTGTAAAAGGCGGAGCTGATAAGAGTTACGGTATCCAGGTAGCAAAGCTTGCGGGAGTGCCGGATAATGTCATTGAACGTGCCAAAGAAATTGTAGAAGAATTAAGTAATAATGATATTACGGAAATCGTTCAGAATATCAGTGCGGAGGGAAGCAGTAAACGCAGCAAACCGAAGTTAGACGAGGTGGATTTAGAACAGATATCACTGCTTGATACCATGGACAACGATACGATATTAAACGAATTAAAAGAACTGGATTTGGGTCAGATGACACCAATCGAAGCAATGAATAAGTTATACGAATTACAGAATAAAGTGAAAAACAGATGGTAAAGGAGGTGGATGGCGTTATGCCACAGATTGCACTGTTAAGTCAGGAAACAATTGATAAAATTGCGGCAGGAGAAGTCATCGAACGACCAAGCTCGGTGGTAAAGGAGTTAGTGGAAAATGCGATAGATGCAGGTTCCAGTGCAGTAACGGTTGAAATCAAAGAAGGTGGAATATCCTTTATCCGTATTTCGGACAATGGTTGCGGAATCGAAAGGGAACAGATTCCTTTGGCATTTTTGCGTCATTCCACCAGTAAGATTAAATCCGTAGAAGATTTGTTTACCGTTACATCCTTAGGGTTCCGAGGTGAAGCATTATCAAGTATCGCAGCAGTAAGTCAGGTGGAACTCATTACAAAGACAAACGGTGATTTTACCGGATCCCGTTATCTCATTGAAGGCTCAAAGGAATTTTCTTTGGAAGAAATCGGTGCGCCGGATGGAACCACTTTTATTATACGGAATCTTTTTTATAATACACCGGCAAGAAAGAAATTCTTAAAATCCGCCCAGACAGAAGGCACCTATATTCATGAACTGATGCAGCGGATGATTTTATCCCATCCAGACGTAGCTTTCAAATTTATTATGAATAATCAGGTAAAACTGCAGTCATCCGGAAATGGAAATATCAAGGATATTATCTACCATTTATACGGAAGGGATATTACAAAAGCGCTGCTTCCGATTGCACATGAAAGCGAGCTTTTTATAGTCAGTGGATTTATTGGAAAGCCGATGATTTCCAGAGGAAACCGGGGCTACGAATTATATTTTGTCAATGGCAGATTTATCCGGAGCCAGATTTTATCCAAGGCTATAGAGGATGCCTTTAAACCGTTTCTGATGCAGCATCAGTATCCCTTTACGGTACTTTATTTTGAGATTGACAGTAGTCTTTTGGATGTAAATGTGCATCCCACCAAGATGGAACTTCGCTTTTCCAACCAGCAGGAGCTGTACCGGGAAGTGCAGAGTATTTTATCGGCAGCGCTAGTGCACCGTGATATTATACCGGAAGTTCCGGTGGATACACCAAAGAAAAACGAGATGGAAGTTCCTAAGATAGAGAAGGTAATGCCGGAGCCATTTGAGCAGAAACGTTTGGAAGAAATCCGGAAGGCAGTACGAAAAGACAGTCCTTACGAAATAAAATATCCTGTCAGCAGACCAATGGGAACCGGGTCAGTCAGCTCTGCGACACAGGAAAAGCTTCTTGATACGATAAAATCAATGCCACCGGAAGATATGATGGAAGAACGGATTCGGAAAGAGCCGCTTCCGGAACAATCGAAAAAAGAAACGGAAAAAGAACTGGCAAAAGAAGCCTATGTCCTCCGGGAGGAAGAAACTTACGGAGCAAAGCCGGAAGGAAGCTATGAACAGGGTTCTTTCTTAAAAGAAGAGGAGATGGCAAAGCAGAAGATTATCGGACAGCTTTTTGATACCTACTGGCTGGTAGAATATAATGACAGACTGTTTATTGTAGACCAGCATGCTGCCCATGAGAAAGTCATGTATGAAAAATTAAAAAAGCAGTTTGAGAAGAAAGAGTTTACTTCTCAGGCTATCAGCCCGCCGATTGTCATAACATTATCCATGCGTGAGGCAGAAGTACTGGAGCGATTCAAAGAACAATTTACGAAGCTAGGTTTCGAAATTGAGCACTTTGGTGGTGCAGAATACAGTATCTGCGGAGTTCCGGGTAATCTTTACCGGCTGAATACCAGGGATGTATTGATTGACATGTTAGACGAGCTTACCGATGGCATATCCGAGCGGGCAACGGCAGATGTTATTTTAGATAAAATTGCATCCATGTCCTGCAAAGCTGCAGTAAAGGGAAGCCAGCGACTGAGCCTGCCGGAAATGGAACAGCTTATGAAGGATTTGATGAAGCTTGATAATCCATATAATTGTCCACATGGAAGACCAACGATTATTGCTATGTCAAAATATGAAATTGAGAAAAAATTCAAGCGGATTGTGTAGGAAAAGATGATGAAGAAACCAATTGTAGTACTGACAGGTCCTACTGCGGTAGGAAAAACAGAATTATCCATTCAGCTTGCAAAGGTCATTGGCGGAGAGATTATCTCCGCCGATTCCATGCAGGTGTATAAACATATGGATGTAGGTTCCGCAAAAATCACACCGGAAGAAATGGATGGTGTACGTCATTATCTGGTGGATGAATTAGAGCCTTTCGATGAATTTCATGTGGTAAAATTTCAGGAATATGCCCAAAAATATTTAAATGAAATATATGCCCACGGAAAGATTCCGATTATTGCCGGCGGCACCGGATTTTATATCCAGGCGCTGTTAAATGATATTGATTTTACGGAACAGGAAAGTGACAGTGCATACCGGAAAGAGTTGGAAGCGCTGGCAGAAGAACATGGCAATCAGTATCTTCATGACCGGTTAAAGGAAGTGGACCCGGAATCTGCCGAAGCCATCCATCCGAATAACAGAAAACGCGTCATCCGTGCGTTGGAATTCTATCAGGAGACCGGTAGAAAGATTTCTGAGCATAATGCAAAAGAGCAGATGCGGACTTCACCTTATAATTTTGCCTATTTTGTATTAAATGATGAGCGCAGCCACTTATACAAAAGAATCGATGCCAGAGTAGATAAAATGATAGAAGATGGACTGGAAGCAGAAGTCCGCCGCTTAAAGGAAATGGGCTGCACCAAAGATATGGTGGCAATGCAGGGAATTGGCTATAAAGAAATGTTATCCTATCTTGATGGCAGTTATTCTTTGGAAGAAGCAGTTTATATTATCAAGCGGGAAACAAGACATTTCGCAAAACGGCAGATTACATGGTTTAAACGGGAACGGGATGTCATCTGGCTTAACAAAAATGAGTTTGATTATAAAAATGAGGCAATTCTTGCATACATGATAAAGATACTTAAGGAAAAAGCTATTATTTCTTAAGTTTTTATTCATACAAAAAGAAAGAGAACATTATATGATAGACTTGCTGTAGTTTAGGAAGGAATTGCAGCCGGAAAGACGAGGAAAATGATGAGAGAAGAAATGATTGAAAAGAAATATGAAGAAATGGGTATCAGCAAAGAAGTATACCGTTTTGGGAAAAAGATAGAGGATGAATTAAAAGAACGTTTTGCAGCAATTGATGCAACAGCAGAATATAATCAGATGAAAGTAATTGATGCCATGCAGAAAAACAGAGTTTCCGCAGAATGCTTTGCCATGTCCAATGGATATGGATATAACGATCTGGGAAGAGATACACTGGAAAAAGTATACGCAAGCTGTTTCCATGGAGAAGATGCTCTGGTCCGTCCGCAGATTACCTGCGGAACCCATGCACTGGCACTGGCATTGATGTCAAATTTAAGACCGGGGGACGAATTATTATCACCGGTAGGAAAACCGTACGATACTTTAGAGGAAGTTATCGGTATTCGACCATCCAAAGGCTCACTGGCAGAATATGGCATTACTTATCGCCAGGTAGATTTACTTTCCGATGGCAGCTTTGATTATGAGAATATCAAAAAAGCAATCAATGAGAAAACACATCTTGTGACCATTCAGCGTTCCAAGGGATACCAGACAAGACCTACCTTATCCGTAGAGCGGATTGGAGAACTGATTTCCTTCATCAAATCCATAAAACCGGACGTTATCTGTATGGTAGATAACTGCTACGGTGAATTTGTAGAAGAAAGAGAGCCACTGGATGTAGGAGCAGACATGATTGTAGGTTCCTTGATTAAGAATCCGGGGGGCGGACTGGCACCAATCGGCGGCTATATTGTCGGCAAAAAAGAATGTGTGGAAAATGCAGCATACCGCCTTACTTCTCCGGGACTCGGCAAAGAAGTGGGTGCTTCCTTAAATGTAATTTCTTCTTTCTATCAGGGACTGTTTCAGGCACCGGTAGTTACAGCAGGTGCATTAAAGGGTGCAATTTTTGCTGCAAATATCTACGAAAGACTGGGCTTTGCCGTTGTACCGAATGGCACAGAGAGCCGTCACGATATTATTCAGGCAGTTACCTTAAACAGCCCGGAAGGTCTGATTGCATTCTGCAAAGGAATTCAGGCTGCAGCGCCGGTGGACAGCTATGTAACACCGGAGCCATGGGCAATGCCGGGCTATGACAGTGATGTCATTATGGCTGCCGGGGCATTTGTACAGGGTTCCTCCATTGAATTAAGTGCCGATGGTCCATTAAGAGAGCCGTATGCCGTATATTTTCAGGGTGGACTGACCTGGTATCATGCAAAACTTGGAATCCTGATGTCTTTACAAAAACTTTATGAACAGAAACTTGTTAATGAAGATATGATGTGTTAATATAAAGTATATGCCTTTTTGGAAGAAATGGGTTACCGGTGAGAGTAGAAAGAGGTTATAATATGACAGCAAAAAATCTGCCAGTCTCCGAACAGCCCTATGAAAAGTGCTTGAAATCCGGGGCGGCATCCCTATCGGATGCAGAGCTTTTAGCGGTAATTATCCGCTGTGGCACAAATGGAAGTTCTTCAACAGAAGTAGCAAAGCATGTATTGAGCAAACGCACCGGAAATCTTTTAGGGCTTTATCAGATGAGTCTTAAGGAATTACAGGAGGTTCCGGGTATCGGGAAAGTAAAAGCAATCCAGTTAAAGTGTATCGCAGAGCTTTCAAAGCGGATTGCACAGACCGGACGCCAGCAGGCAGTTGTAATGCAGAATGCTTTTTCCGTAGCAGACTATTATATGGAGCAGCTTCGGCATGAAGAAAAAGAACATCTGATGCTTTGCATGTTTGATACGAAGTGTCATCTGATTGCAGATTCCATTCTTTCAATTGGCACAGTAAATGCCTCACTGATTTCCCCGAGGGAGATTTTCTTGAAAGCATTTGAATATCATGCAGTACATATGATTTTAGTGCATAATCATCCCAGCGGAAATCCGCTACCAAGCAGGCAGGACATTGAAGTTACCAGAAAGATAGTGGAAGGCGGCAGGCTTCTTGAAATTGAGCTTGCTGATCATATTATTATTGGTGATAAAAAATATTTTAGTTTTAAAGAACAGGAAATGCTATGATTTCCGGAGGGAGAAAGAAATGTCGAATAACATTTATGGAATTGATCTTGGAACCTCTAATATGAAGGTATATTGCAAGGCAACTGGGAAAATACTAAATGAAAAAAATACGATTGCCATCATAAATAAGAATCAGATGTATGCTTATGGTGATGCAGCGTATGCAATGTATGAGAAGGCACCGGAGCAGATTCAGGTTTCTTTTCCGATTATCTGTGGTGTTATTGCAGATTTTAATAATATGCAGACCATGATACAGGAATTTTTAGAAAAACACGCAAAGGGCAAGACCCGTGGTGCAGAATTTATCGTTGCGGTACCAACAGATATTACGGAAGTTGAGAAAAAAGCTTTCTTTGATATCTTTTATAAGAGCAAAATGAAACCGAAGTCTGTCCTTTTATGTGAGAAGCCATTGGCTGATGCTGTTGGTTTGGGACTTGATGTCAATGAGCCGACCGGAGCCATGATTGTAGATATCGGAGCAGATACCACAGAAATTTCAGTAATTTCCCTGGGTGGACTTGTATTAAGTGACTTACTGCATTTTGGTGGAAACCGCATTGATGACTCCATCAGCAGTTACATCAAAAAGAACTTTAATCTTGTAATCGGACGCAAAACTGCTAAGACTTTAAAAGAAGAACTTGGTTCCGGTACACCTGGCATGGAAAAGAGTATGGTTATAGTTGGCCGTGACGTAGTCAGTGGTCTGCCGATTGAGATGGAGATTACTGCAGAAGTCATTTATGCTGCAATTAAGGATAATCTTAATTCTATCTGTAACTCTATTAAAATGATTTTGGAGAAGACTCCGCCTGAACTTGCAAAAGATATTATTCATTCCGGTATTTATATTACCGGTGGCGGTTCTAAAATACATAATCTGGATAAATTATTTACTGAGATTACCAATATAAAGGTAAATTCCTGCGAGAATCCGGAAGAATGTGCAGTTCGTGGATTGAATAAGATTGTTTCAGATGAAAAATATAAACATTTAGGATTCAGTATGAAGTCCAAAATATATAAATAGAGGCATAAAATGAGACGTAGACCAAAACATCAAATTCCAACAAAGTATATATTATTGTCCATGACCGCATTATGTATTCTGGCAATGTATGTCAGTTTTTCATTGAATCTTGGTGGCGGACCGTTGAATTCGATTGCCGGTGCAATTTTTGAACCAATGCAGAAGGGAATCAATTATGCTGGTACATGGCTTTCTGACAAGGCAGATAATTTAAAAAATCTGAATGACGTCATGGAAGAAAACGAACAGTTGAAGGAACAGGTAGAAGAACTGACCAACGAATTAAACACCCTTAAATTAGAACAGTATGAACTGGATAATTTAAGGGAACTGTTAGCTTTAGACCAGCAGTATTCGGATTACAAGAAAACCGGAGCAAATGTTATCGGAAAGGACCCGGGCAACTGGTTTTCTGTCTTCACCATTGACAAAGGCTCCAAAGATGGAATTGAAGTAGATATGAATGTTATTGCCGGAAACGGACTGGTAGGAATTGTTATTGATGTGGGACCACATTATGCAAAGGTGCGTTCTGTGATTGATGATTCTGCCAAGGTATACGGCATGATATTAAATACGTCAGATAACTGTATCATAAATGGTAATCTTCAGAGTATGAATGAAGACCAGGTAATCGAGTTTTCCGGATTAAACGACAGTGAGAACAAGGTTCAGATAGGAGATCAGATTGTAACTTCCAATGTCAGTGACAAATATCTGCAGGGCATTCTGGTTGGATATGTCAGCAGTATTTCGGAAGATTCCAACCACCTGACCAAATCAGGAACCATTACTCCGGCAGTTGACTTTGAACATCTTCAGCAGGTTTTGGTTATACTTGACAAAAAGGAAACGGGGTCTGATTGATGAGAAGAAAAATCACCGTTACATTAATTATTATTGTATGCTTTTTATTGCAAAGCACATTATTTAAGGCGTTATCCTTTGCGTCTATTTCCCCGAATCTTTTGATTGTGGTCTGTGCATCTTTTGGATTTATGCGCGGAAGAAAAGAAGGGATATTTATCGGTTTCTTCAGTGGACTGCTGATAGATATCTTTTTTGGGGAGATGATTGGATTTTATGCCCTTTTATATATGTATGCAGGCTTCTTAAACGGATGCTTTAAGAAGATGTTTTACCCGGACGATATTAAGCTTCCAATGCTTTTGATTGCCGGAAGTGATTTATCTTATAATCTGTTTATCTACTTTTTCCGGTTTTTATTCCGCAAGCAGTTTGCAATTGGATATTATATGTTACACATTATCATACCGGAACTTGTATACACGCTTTTGATTTCTGTAGTTTTATATTTCATTATTTTGAAAATTAACCAGCGGTTAGAGCGTATTGAAAAAAGGAGTGCAGCGAAATTTGTTTGATACACTGAAAGAAATACTTCATAAAGTTGCAAAATCAAGAATATTTGTACTCTGCGTTGTCATGATTCTTTTGTCATCGACTCTGATAGGCAGACTATTTTACCTTCAGATTATCAAAGGTGAAGAGTATCAGGATAATTACAGTTTAAAAATCCAGAAACCACGTATCTTAAATGGTTCCCGTGGCAATATTTATGACCGTAATGGTAATCTTTTAGCCTACAACGAACTGGCAAACAGCGTAACCATTGAGGATAATGGTTCTTATGACAAGACTTCAGAAAAGAATGAGGCTCTTAATACAGAACTTTACAATATTATCAAAGAGCTGGATAAAAACGGCGATGTCATTGAAAATGATTTTGAAATCGGACTGGATGATGACGGGAACTATTATTATACGGTAGAGGGAACCACATTAAAGCGTTTCCTTGCTGACACTTATGGACATTCTTCTGCGGATGATTTAGCCTATAATAAGAAGCTGAAATATAACGAAGCAGAAGCAACCCCAAAGCAGGTAATGGATTACCTTTGCAGATCCAGCAAACAGAATGGCTATGATTTATCAGAAGATGATTATGCCAGAGAAGATTTATACCGGATTGTTGTATTGCGTTGTGCCATTGCAGAAAACAGCTATCAGAAATATATTTCCACAACCATTGCCCAAAATGTTAGTGATGAAACCGTAGCATATATTACAGAAAATATGAATGCATTGCAGGGTGTGGATATCTCGGAAGATACCATCCGAAAATATGTAGACAGCGAGTATTTTTCCCATATTATCGGATATACCGGAAAGATTTCCCAGGAAGAATATGATGAATTATCTGCTGATAATGATGAGTATTCTTTAAATGATGTCATTGGAAAATCCGGAATTGAGCAGGTTATGGACGAAACACTACAGGGCAAAAAGGGTAGTGAAACCGTTTATGTCGACAGTCTCGGAAAAGTAATGGAGACAACCGAACGGATTGAGCCACAGGCCGGAAATGACGTTTATCTTTCTATTGATAAAGATTTGCAGGAAGCGGTTTATAATCTTTTGGAACAGGAAATTGCCGGAATCTTATATTCTAAAATTGTGAATATCAAAGAATATAATACCGCAGCCGGAACAGCGTCCGATATTCTGATTCCAATTGATGATGTGTATTTTGCATTGATTAATAATAATGTATTGGATTTAAACCACTTTAGTGCTGAAGATGCTTCCGATGTGGAAAAACAGATTTTCAGTGCCTTTGGAAGTAAACAGCAAACAGTATTAGCCCAGGTGGAAAGCAGCCTTAGCAGTTCAGCCGCAACTCCAGTGGATGAGTTGCCTGAGGAAATGCAGAATTATATGACCTATATTCCGAAAATGCTGGTCAATAATAAAATTTTGCTTACAGATTCCATTGACAAATCGGATGAAACTTATAAAAATTATGTAGATAATAAAATCAGTGTAAATGAATATTTAAATTATGCTATCAGCCAGAAATGGATTGATATCACGAAGTTTTCCGTAGACGAGAAGTATTCTGATTCTTCTGAAATCTATGATGCACTGGTCAGCTATATTGTAGAAGAACTGGCATCAGATAAGGGATTTTCAAAGATTATGTATAAGTACATGATTCACGATGACCTGATTAATGGAACGCAGCTTTGTCTTGCACTTTTTGACCAAAAAGTGTTAAACTATGATGACACGGCAGTAAGTGGGTTACAGTCCGGCAGCATCAGTGCCTTTAATTTTATAAAAGAAAAGGTGAAGAATCTTGAGATCACACCGGCACAGCTTGCATTGGATCCTTGTTCCGGCTCCTGTGTCATTACAGATGTAAAGACCGGCGAACTGTTGGCATGTGTTACTTATCCGGGCTATGATACCAACCGTCTGGCAAATACAGTAGACAGTAATTATTATAATTTACTGTATCAGGATTTATCAAATCCGTTCTATAATAATGCAACACAGCAGACGACGGCACCTGGTTCTACCTTTAAGATGGTTACTGCAACAGCAGGACTTACTGAGGGTATTATTTCACCTGGTACAACTATTTTGGATAAAGGACAGTTTGAAGAAGTAGCAAATGGACCAAAATGCTGGATTTATCCAAGCAGTCACGGTTCCATCAATGTTTCAGAGGCGTTAGGAGATTCCTGTAACTATTTCTTTTATAAAGTTGGTTACGATTTAAGTATGGTAAATGGGACTTATAATGAAGACCATGGAGTGGAACTGATTAATAAATACTCATCCATGTATGGGCTTGATTCTAAAACCGGAATTGAAATTGCAGAAAGTAAACCGAAGCAGACCACAGAGTTCCCGATTACTTCTGCAATTGGACAGAGTAACAACAGTTTTACTACGGTACAGTTATCCCGTTATGTAACTGCAGTTGCAAAGAGTGGAACCGTATATAATTATACCCTGTTAAAACAGGTTACAGATTCCGATGGTAACGTATTAGAAACCTATGAACCGACCGTAAAGAACACAATGGACAACATTTCAGAAAGTACCTGGGATGCCATTCATTCCGGTATGAAGATGGTGGTAGAAACCCATGAGCAGTTTGATGGACTTACTGTGGATTCTGCCGGTAAGACGGGTACCGCACAGCAGGTACCAACCAGACCAAACCATGCGTTATATGTAGGATATGCACCATATAATGATCCTGAGATTTCCATTGCAACCCGTATTGCATACGGATATACATCAGCCAATACAGCAGAACTTGCTGCATCAGTATATAAATATTATTTCCATTTGGAGGATACATCTACCTTGTTAGATGGTCAGGCAGAGGATGTTGGAGCTGCTGCCAATGCCTTTAATGATTAAATGTCAGGAGGGAAGTATATGTCGCAACCAGTTGTTTTAAAGAGTAATCCCCATGGAATCAATCTGATTTTAGATGATAAAATTCCATTTCAGGAGCTATTAGACGAGATACTTCATAAATTTAAAGAATCCGACAAATTCTTTAAAAATGCCAGAATTGCCTTGGCTTTTGAGGGCAGGAAATTAAGTCAGGAAGAAGAACTTGCAATCGTTGATTTGATCAGTCGGAATACCAGCATTGATGTGGTATGTATTTTAGATAATAATTCTCTGCGGGATGAAATCTGTGCCCGAAAGATTCAGGAATTTGATGAAAGCCAGTCTGGAAGAACCGGTGAATTCTATAAGGGAACACTGCGAAGTGGACAAGTCATCGAATGTAAGACAAGCATTGTTATACTTGGCGATGTGAACCCAGGTGCAAAAATTATTGCAAAAGGAAATATTGTGGTATTAGGCTCGCTTCGTGGCAATGCCTATGCTGGAGCGGCAGGAGATGAGCATACCTTTGTAGCTGCCCTTGATATGGACCCGGTACAGATTAAAATAGGTAATGTAATTGGAAGAAGCTCTGACCGCGGACCACTGAGTGCCATTAAGAACCGGCGGAAGACTTTAGAACCGCAGGTAGCTGTTGTTATGGATGATTCCATACTAATCGAACCGATTACAAGTGGATTATTAATGAATATATAAGATTTAGGAGGAAGAATAAATCATGAGCGAAGTAATTGTTATTACATCAGGAAAAGGCGGTGTTGGTAAGACAACAACTACTGCAAATGTAGGAACCGGTCTTGCACAGTTAAATAAAAAAGTAGTATTGATTGATACCGATATCGGATTACGTAACCTTGATGTAGTTATGGGTCTTGAGAACCGTATTGTATACAATCTGGTAGATGTTGTAGAAGGCAACTGCAGAATCAAACAGGCATTAATCAAAGATAAGAAATATCCGAACCTTTTCTTATTGCCGTCTGCCCAGACCAGGGATAAAACCTCTGTTACACCGGAGCAGATGCAGAAATTAGTAGAAGAATTAAGAGAAGAATTTGATTACATATTATTAGACTGCCCGGCTGGAATCGAGCAGGGATTTAAAAATGCAATTGCAGGAGCAGACCGTGCACTGGTTGTTACCACACCGGAGGTATCTGCAATCCGTGATGCAGACCGTATCATTGGTCTTTTAGAGGCAAATGAGATTAAGAAAATCGAGTTAATCGTAAATCGACTGCGTATGGATATGGTAAAACGTGGCGATATGATGTCCATTGAAGATGTTCATGAGATTCTTGCTATCGATTTAATCGGTGCAGTTCCGGATGACGAACAGATTGTAATCTCAACCAACCAGGGTGAGCCGTTAGTAGGCTCTGACAGCCTTGCAGGACAGGCATATTTAAATATCTGTAAACGTATCATGGGAGAAGAAGTACCGCTTCTTGACTTAGAGTCTAAAAATGGCGTATGGTCTAAATTCGTAAGTTTATTTAAGAAAAACTAGGGGGATAATAATTATGGGATTCATGGATTTTTTTAAGAAAAAGAATTCCGGTAATGTAGCGAAAGACCGTCTGAAATTATTGTTGATTTCAGACCGTGCTGACTGCTCACCGGATGTAATGGAAAATATCAAAAACGATATTATCCAGGTAATATCAAAGTATATGGAAATTGATGCGGAAGGGCTTGATATTCAGATTACCCAGACCGAATCAGATGGTAATAACGGAGCTGTTCCGGCATTGTTTGCAAATATTCCGATTAAGGATTTGAAGCATTCCGGAAAATAATAGACTTCAGATTGGAAGTAGTGATTTATGTTAAAACAATACCGCTTAAGAGACTACCGTTTCCGACTGGTATTTTATGTGGTGGCACTGACCATCATTGGAATTATGGTAGTTGGCAGTGCAAAGCCTTCCGTACAGAATAAGCAGATTGCAGGATTAATCTTAGGTCTGATTGTAATGGTTGGTATATCGCTGATTGATTACAATTTTATATTGAAATTCAGTTGGATATTCTATTTTGTTAATGTGGCTTTATTGGCAGCTATCTTTGTCATTGGAGAAAAGACAAAAGGCGCGCGCCGCTGGCTGAAGCTTGGAATCCGCTTTCAGCCTTCCGAATTAGGCAAAATCCTGTTAGTTTTGTTTTTTGCCTATTATCTAAGCAAAAATAAAGATAAACTGAATAATATCCGGACGCTGTTTTGTACGCTGGTATTGGCAGCAGTACCGCTTCTTCTGATTTTTAAGGAGCCGGATCTTTCTACCACAATTGTTACAGCATTAATTTTTGCATCCCTCTTGTTTATTGCCGGATTAAGTTATAAAATAGTAATGGGTGTGCTGGCAGTGGCAGTTCCGTCACTGGTTGTGGTCTTAACGCTGGTATTACAGCCGGGACAGAAACTTTTGACAGGAAATCAGGCACTTCGTATTTTAGGCTGGCTGGAACCCGATAAATATCCTAACATTGCATATCAGCAGCAGAACTCGATTATGGCAGTGGGCTCCGGACAACTCTGGGGCAAGGGACTTAATAATACGAATATTGTTTCTGTTAAAAACGGTAACTTTATATCAGAACCACAGACAGACTTTATTTTTTCTATAGTAGGTGAAGAGATGGGCTTTATCGGCAGTGTTATTATTATCGTATTACTGTTTCTTATTACCATAGAATGTCTGTTGGTTGCAAGACGTGCAAAAGACATGGCAGGCCGGTTGATTGCCAGCGGAATTGCTGCATTGATTGGTTTCCAGAGTTTTGTAAATATATGCGTTGTCACAGGCTTGATGCCAAATACCGGACTTCCACTTCCTTTTGTAAGCTATGGATTAACATCGTTAGTCACGCTGTTTGCGGGAATTGGTCTGGTAATGAATGTAGGGCTTCAGCCTAGAAAATATGGACAGGGGGACTAAACGAATGAATATCGGTTTGATTGCACACGACGCGAAGAAAAAGCTTATGCAGAATTTTTGTATTGCATACCGGGGAATTCTTTGTAAAAATGAACTTTTTGCAACGGGAACTACCGGAAGACTAATTGAGGAAGTAGCAAATCTGAATGTCCACAAATATCTCGCAGGTCATTTAGGCGGTGCACAGCAGCTTGGTGCACAGATTGAGCATAACGAGATTGACCTTGTGATTTTCCTGCGTGATCCATTATCACAGAAGTCACATGAGCCGGATGTAAACAGTGTTGTTCGTTTATGCGATATACACAATATTCCGCTGGCAACAAATCTTGCTACTGCAGAGCTTTTGATTAAATCATTAGACAGAGGAGACCTTGAGTGGCGTGAAATGTATAAATAAACGTGTACTGGCAGGTCTGCTTGTTGTATGTGTGTTCGTATCTGTAACGGGTTGTGGGAAAGCCAAAAGCGTTGTAGAGAATGGCTATCCGGTATATGGAGAAAGCAGCAGCGTAAATGTGCTATCCGGTGCAGAGGATACGGTCAGCTCTTATTTTGGTGCCAATTTATGTGTTGGCGGAACTGAAAATATCGGGCAGGAATCCGTAGAACATAACAGTGTGGCAGAGGCCGCCGGAGTATTTAACACGGCAACTAATACAATTACATATGCCCAGAATATATATGAGCGGATGTATCCGGCTAGTACAACAAAGATACTGACCGCTTATCTTGCTATCAAATATGGAAATCTCAGTGATGTGGTAACAATCAGTGACAATGCCGTAAATCTGGCATCTGATTCTTCTAAATGCGGATTGCAGGCGGGAGACCAGATGACTTTACAGGATTTACTTTATGGTCTGATGCTGCGAAGCGGAAATGATGCAGCCATTGCAATTGCAGAACATATTTCCGGTTCCGTAGAAGCTTTTGTGGATTTGATGAATCAGGAAGCACAGCAACTTGGTGCAACCGGTTCTCATTTTATGAATCCAAATGGACTGCCGGATGAGAATCATTATACAACCGTTTATGATTTGTATCTGATTTTCCAAAAGGCATTACAGGACGAGACCTTTTACCAGCTGATTTCTACCAGCTCCTATACCACCAATTATACAGCGGCAGATGGCAGTGCTAAGACCCAGGACTGGAGCAGTACCAATCAGTATAAAACCGGTGAATCCAAATTACCGGATGGATTTACACTGGTGGGCGGGAAGACAGGAACCACCGGGGACGCAGGATTCTGTCTTGTGTTACTTACGGATAATGCCGGTGGACAACCGGTGATATCCATTGTATTAAAGGCAGACTGTAAATCCAATCTGTATCTTATGATGAATGAAATACTTGCCGGATGTGGTAACTAGGCATTGTATAAAGCAGCAACATATTATATAATGAATTTATATAGTTCTTCATTGAAGAAAATAATGTCTGGGAGGAAATGCGATGATTGAAATAATTGCAGGAGAAAAGGGTAAAGGAAAGACAAAAGTATTACTGGATAAGGTAAACGAAGCTGTAAAAACAGTCGGTGGCAACATTGTATATCTGGATAAGAGCCAGAAACATATGTATGAGCTGGACAATAAAGTCAGACTTGTCAATGTTGCAGATTTTCCAATATCCAATTGTGATGAGTTTTTAGGTTTTATATGTGGTATCGTTTCATCTGATCATGATTTACATGAGATGTATCTGGATAGTTTTCTTACGATTTCCGGTATGAAGGACGAAGAATTTACTCATGCTATTGAAAAACTTGATGTCATCAGTGAGAAGTATAAAGTTAAATTTATTTTAAGTATTTCTATGGATGCTTCAAAACTTCCAGAATGTGCAAAAGCAAAAGTAGTTGCAGCACTTTAAAAATGCCTGAATTGGCAGTAAAAGCGGTGTCTTAAGTCCTTAAAATGCTTAAGACACCTTTTTTACTAAGCCTGTTCGATAGAGCGGATTCGTCCGTAGGCAGAAAGCAGATAAAGACCGCTGATTCCGACAAGTGCATAGATAATGCGGGAAAGCCAGCTCATATTACCAAACAGAAATGCCACCAGGTCAAATCGGAAGAATCCGATGAGTCCCCAGTTGATGGCTCCAATGATTACAAGTGTTAGTAATGTATAATCTAATCCTTTTGAACTCATAGCCAAAGTCCTCCTTTACTATGTAGTATGGTGCAAAGTGGATGACATTATACATCAGTTTCTATTTATTCTTTATAAAGGCGGAACAATTGTGGCTGAAACAAAAAAGATTGTAAAGTATCGAAAACCATTTCATTTAAATATAGAGATTGTCATTTTTGTCATTATTCTTGTATATATTCTTTTTTATGTATTTTCTTATTTCACTGAAAAACACATTGGAATATATGAAGTGACCCAGGGTACAATTGCCGAGAATAATACTTATACCGGATTGATTGTAAGGTCAGAAAGTGTTTATACTTCCGACTATAGTGGTACCTTTAATTATTACATTGCAGACAATGCCCAGGCTGGCTGGAACAATATTATCTGTTCTGTGGATGAGACAGGCTCTGTCAGTGATCAGTTGGCTGCTGCAGCTGCTTCAGATACCACGGGGCTTGACAGTGATTATTTTAAAAATCTGAAGTCCAATGTATCACAGTTTACCCAGTCCTATGATTCATTGTCTTTTTATCATGTATATGATTTTAAAGAAAATGTAAGCTCCCAGGTCATGGAATCGGTAAATATGAGCGCATTATCCGATTTGACAGCATCCGGGGCAACGGCAAGTGATACCTTCCATATCAGTTATGCCCAGACTCCGGGGCTGATTGCTTATTATACCGATGGCTATGAAAATATCACGACAGATAATTTTACGGCAGATGATATTCAGCCGCTGGATTATAAGAAGACAACCATTAAAAATAACAGTACGATTGCTGCAGGTGACCCGATTTATAAGCAGATTACCAGTGAAAACTGGAATATCATTCTTCCGGTCCAGAAAGCAACCTATGACCGGTTAACAGACAGCAATGTTATTGAAATCAAATTTAAAAAAGACAATACGAGCTGCTGGGCGAATTATGAATTAAAAGCCCAGGGGAATGATTATTATGTGATATTATCTCTGCATAATAACATGGTTCGCTTTGCAGGAGACCGTTTTACCGATGTGGAATTACTGCTGACAGAGCGGAGTGGACTTAAGATTCCAAATTCTTCCATCACGGAAAAGGCGTTCTATACTGTTCCGAAGGAATATTTTACCCGTGGAGGCGATTCTAACTCCTTAGGCTTATATGTAAGGGACAGTAAGACCAATGCTGTTAATTTCATTGCAACAGCTATTTTCCAGGAATCCGAAACGGATTATTATATTGACGAAGAAGAAATTACTGCAGGCAGTATCATTCAAAAGCCGGATTCCAACGATACTTTTGAGGTGCAGGCGCAGTCCACACTTCAGGGTGTATACAATGTCAACAAGGGATATGCTGTATTCAAGCAGATTGATATTTTGTATCAGAATGAAGAATATACCATTGTAAAGGCTGGAACAGATTTTGGAATCTCCATTTATGATCACATTGCATTAGAGGGCGATGCTGTTTCCGAGGATGATTTGATTAATTAATATTGTTAAAAAAGTAACATTATCATAAAATGATATCATGAGATTAAGAGGTGTATAAAATGCTGAAAGAAAACTTAAAAGAAGTGCAGGAAAATATTTTAAAGGCATGTGAAAAGTCCGGAAGGAATCCGGAAGATGTAACATTGATTGCTGTCAGCAAGACCAAGCCGGTACCAATGCTGCAGGAAATTTACGATGAAAACATCCGTGACTTTGGGGAAAATAAAGTGCAGGAGCTGGTAGAAAAATATGATGAGCTTCCACAGGATATCAAATGGCATATGATTGGTCATTTACAGAGAAATAAAGTGAAATATATCGTTGATAAGGTCTGCCTGATTCATTCTGTAGATTCTTACCGTCTCGCTGAAGAAATTAATATTCAGGCAAAGAAGAAAAATATCACAGTTCCGATTCTTGTGGAAGTCAATATTGCTGAAGAAAGCAGCAAATTTGGTGTTCATGCAGAGGATGCCATTGCACTGGTAGAACAGATTGCACAGCTTGAAAATGTACGGATAAAAGGACTTATGACCATTGCTCCGTTTGTAGAAAATCCAGAAGATAACCGTCAATATTTTCGAAATATCCGCCAATTATCTGTTGACATAGCCGCAAAAAACATTGATAATGTATCTATGAATGTCCTGTCCATGGGTATGACAGGAGATTATATGGTTGCCATTGAGGAAGGTGCTACAATGGTTCGTGTCGGTACCGGAATTTTTGGTGAAAGAAATTATAATAAATAAGTAGTTAGGAGAATGAACAATGGGTCTTTTTGATAAATTTATGGATGTTATGCGTTTGAACTCAGATGATGACGACGATGATTTCTATGATGACGATTATTATGATGATGAGGAAGAAGAAAAGCCAAAGAAAAAGCTTTTCCATAAGCATGAGGAAGAGGATGACGATTTCGATGAGCCTGTTGTAAAGGAGAAACCAAAAGCAGTCAGCAAGATTACTCCAATGCGCAGCAGCCGGAAGCAGAATGGTAATATGGCAGTCTGTGTGATTAAGCCAACCTCTTTTGAGGATGCAAGAGAGATTACTGAGACTCTTCTTATGAACCGTACCGTTGTATTGAATGTAGAGGGTCTGGATGTTGAGATTGCCCAGAGAATTATTGACTTTACCTCTGGTTCCTGTTATGCAATCAATGGAAATTTGCAGAAGATATCCAATTATATCTTTATTATTACACCGGAATCTGTTGATATTTCAGGTGACTTCCAGGAGATTTTAGACAGCTTCTCCGGTTCGTCCATTCAGACAGATTTTCGTTAATAGTATTACAATCAAAATATATGATGTGATATAGCTATGATGCAGGATGAACAATTAATAAAAAAACGCTTCCTGGACTTGTTCCAGCAGGCACAACGCAAGGGGATTGTCTGTTTCAGCGATTTTCTTACCCTGAATGAACAGAATATCTTAAATAGCTGCGCCGGATCATTGGGAATTACCTATGAATTATCGGGCGGCTGTTTTTATGCAGAGCGTCAGATAGCAGCTTTTCTTCCTGATGCTCTTTATTATGAATGGAGTTATCCGATTAAATGTATTGAAATTGCACCGGCTTATCCGAAATTTGCAGATACAATTTCCCACCGGGATGTATTGGGAGCATTGATGAATCTTGGCATTGCAAGAGAGAAGCTTGGAGACATTCTGATAAAGGATAATAAGGCTTACCTTTTTGTAAAAAGGGAAATTGCCGATTACATAGCCGAGGAACTTCAACAGGTATGTCATACTATAGTACATTGTGTTTTAGAAGAACCATCAGCTATGGCAGTGGAGCCAGAATTAAAAGAATTCGAAAAAA
Source organism: Roseburia sp. CLA-AA-H209 (assembly GCF_020687575.1). Classification (NCBI taxonomy): domain Bacteria; kingdom Bacillati; phylum Bacillota; class Clostridia; order Lachnospirales; family Lachnospiraceae; genus Roseburia; species Roseburia sp. CLA-AA-H209. The sequence goes on along the minus strand of NZ_JAJEQU010000001.1, from coordinate 81,446 downwards.
TTGTGGCATCGAATCGCTTAGATAGTGTGATAGCTGCCATGAGCGGAAAATCAAGAAGCCAGTCGGTTGTGCTGATACAATCCGGTAAAATTTTTATCAATGGTGCAGAGTGTTTACATAACACATACTTATGTAAACAAAATGATGTGATTTCCATCCGCGGCACCGGAAAATTTATTTTTGATGGGGAAATTGGCACCACAAAGAAAAGTAAGATGAAAATCCGTTTCCGGCAGTATGTTTGATTAATGAAGAAATCCACTTCCGGCAGCATGTTTGATTAATGATGAAAATCCACTTCCAGCAGTATGTTTCATAAAAAGACGAAAGGCGATAGATTTATGAATAAGAAGATCATGTATATAGTTACTATATTGAGTACAGCAGTATTACTTTTTCTCGACCAGATAGTAAAATATTTAGCCGTGCTTCATCTCAAAGGACAGGCTGCGATTCCAATTATTAAGAACGTTTTTGAATTGCAGTATCTTGAAAATCAAGGGGCAGCCTTTGGTATTATGCAGGGAAAGAAAACTCTTTTTGTAATTGGGACATTGATTTTCCTTGTAATAGTGGTAATTCTTTATCATAATATTCCACTGACGAAAAGATTTACACCAATCCGCATTGTTGCTGTACTGATTGTTGCCGGTGCTATTGGAAATATGATTGACCGTGTTGTACACCAGTATGTCATTGACTTCTTTTATTTTAAGCTGATTAATTTCCCGATTTTTAATGTTGCAGATATTTATGTGGTAGTAGCATGTATTCTCTTTATTCTGCTGATGCTGTTTTATTATAAGGAAGAGGAATTAGGTCAGATTTTCCCATTTATGAAAAGCAAAAAAGCGGAAGAGTAGGGGGAATTTCTTTTATGCATAATGAAACTTTTGAAGTTACGGATGAATATGAAGAGGAACGTCTGGATAAGTTTCTGGCTGCTATCTACCCGGAACAGTCCAGAAGTTTCTTTCAGAAATTGATAAAGGATGGTTTGGTATCAGTTAATGATGTGCCGCAATCAAAAGCAAATTATCGGATGCATATAGAAGATATGGTTTCTGTGACCATACCAGATGCGGTAAAGACAACAATTTTACCAGAAGCTATTCCATTAGACATCTTATATGAAGATGATGATGTAATTATCGTTAATAAACCCAAAGATATGGTTGTACATCCATGTCCCGGACATTACAGCGGAACCCTTGTAAATGCAATCATGCACCATTGCAGGGAAAATCTTTCCGGAATCAATGGTGAAATCCGGCCGGGCATCGTTCATCGAATTGATAAGGATACCACCGGTTCACTGATTATCTGCAAAAATGACCAGAGCCATCGTCTGATTGCAGAACAGATTAAAGTGCATTCCGTTAACCGGCTTTATCGCGGCATTGTAAAGGGGATTGTAAAAGAAGATTCCGGCACCATTGAAGGTGCAATCGGCCGTCATCCAAAAGACCGTAAGAAAATGGCAATGAATGAACGAAATGGGAAACCGGCAATTACCCATTACCGTGTTATAGAGCGTCTAAAAGATGCAACTTATATGGAATTCAAACTGGAAACGGGACGTACCCATCAGATTCGTGTTCACATGGCAAGTATTGGTCATCCCTTACTGGGCGATACCGTATATGGCAGTCTGAAGAATCCATATCATCTGCAAGGACAGACCCTTCATGCTTATATCATTGGATTTGTGCATCCGACAACCGGAGAATATGTTGAGTTTAAAGCACCGATTCCGGAATATTTTGAAGAACTTTTAAATAAATTGAGGAAGAATTAGTTCGGGAATCTTCTTCAATTTTTTTGCTTTCTCCGGTATTATTTTCGGTAATATTTAGTGTTTGGCTGTGTTTAATTTTAAAAAATCTTATTTATTTTCAGAAAATACTAGGAATAGTGCACTAAATATGTTATAATTCATCTATCAAGTTATATATTTTGCATAAAGAGGTGATTGCTATGGGAAATAATGTTGTTATAACCATCGGACGTGAATTTGGAAGTGGCGGAAGAGAAATTGGCAAGAAAGTTGCAGATCGTCTCGGCATAAAGTTTTATGATAAAGAGCTTTTACAGGAAGCTGCAAAAGAAAGCGGTTTCTGCCGTGAAATTTTTGAAAATCAGGACGAAAAGCCAACGAACAGTTTCTTATATTCTTTAGTTATGGATACATATTCCATAAATGGCTATTCATCCGCACCGTTTTTAGATATGCCCTTAAATCATAAAGTATTTTTAGCACAGTTTGAAACCATTAAGAAAATTGCTGAAAAAGAATCCTGTGTCATTGTTGGTCGCTGCGCCGACTATGCACTGGCAGAAAATCCAAACTGCATCAATGTATTTATTCATGCTGACAAGGAATTCCGGACAAAACGTGTAGCTGCTGAATTGCAGGTAAATGAATCCAAAGCAAAGGATGCAATCCAGAAAAAGGACAAACAGCGTGCCAGCTACTACAATTACTATACCAGCAAGAAATGGGGCGACTCAAGAAGCTATCATCTGACCTTAGACAGCAGCGCTCTTGGCATTGATAAATGTGTAGAAATGATTTTACAGTATCGTGCATTATATCTTATGAAATAAGAACCAAAAAGCGCATGAACTTTTAAAGTATTTCAAAAGAAACTTTAGAGTTCATGCACTTTTTATTTTTCATTCATATTTTTTCCTCATTTGCTATAAAGCAGAACTGCCAAAGGGGGATAAAAAGCTCTGAAACAGCCATAAGGGAATGCCTGCATAGGTCAAAGGTATTTATGCGTGCGTCAGTGCTAACCGGCTTAAAATGGAAGTATCTATTCGCAAAACATGAGTTTTGCGAATAGATAACTCACACCCTATATATACCATATTAACGCACGGAAGTCAACTTTTTTATTAATTGTATAATCTTTTCAAATACAAGCTACTACCAAACATAAAAGCCAATTTTAGTAAACGGTTAACTGGATGTTCCACAAAACCAGTGGAACGATCAGTTAATTTTTTTAGACCACAAAAACAGTGGCTAAAAAAACACAGCCGTTGACAAAAAATAATCTTTTATATATATAGGCAAACAAGCACAGCTTAGACAAGCTGCGCTTGCGCCAATTCCTACTTGCTACTTCGGGATTACTGGACGCCCCACTATAAGATATGTTACAATACAATTATTCATTCTAATGATATAGGGGGTACATCATGAGCAGAAAAAACAGATTCAAAGAAATCAAAATTAAACCTAAGACATATCGTGTATCTGGCAAAGGGAACAAATCCGTTCTTACCGATATTTGCGGAATTGTTGCGACTTTTGTAATCATATTATTCATAATGTGGCTACGCAAAAATGGTTATATGATTTTTTAACATATCGCAACGCCTGGCATCATGGTGGGGACCCCATGCCCCACCCATTCAACCAGGCGTTGTAAATATGTTATAGGTATCATATAAACTATAGTATTTTTTATGGGCCTTAAAGAACTGACTACCAACCTTTTCTTTCATTGGATACCATATTTTAACCGATACAAATAAATTGCCTATACTAATCATGGATAATATTTTTCCAATCAATCCATAATTAGATACTTTTCTATGCACAAGTTCATATTCTATTAATGAGCGAATCTGTCTATCAATCATCCGGTCAAACTGACTTACTAATACAATGTCATATCCGTATTTTCTATGTTGAGTAAAAAATGACAACCATTCATTCCGACCAGTGCGCCCCCAATCCCTTGAATTAAATAATATCTGACATTCATCAATAACTAATAATATACTACCCTCTTTTGGTCTTTTATTTTTAAATAGATTTCGTGAATAATCTATAAGTCTTTGCGGCGTCAATTCCAAGTTATCAATATAGCAAAACGAATCATAGAATCGTTTCGCTTTTATCTTCTTATAATTCACATGAACATCAAAATTGCAGATTGTTGGACGCCCGGAACGGATTCTATAGTATAACTTTTCCGCTAAATGTAATGACTTACCGCTACCCGGCGTACCTGAATACAATGTTATCAATATATATTCACCTCTATTCTATTGCCCTAATCCATCTTAAAATAATTTGATATGCATAAAACAAACCAATTGCCACAAGCCACGCTTCACCAATTGCAATAATCTGACTTATAGGCAAGAAGTAATTGAGATAGCCTAAATAAGGTAAGTCCTGCATTTTATTTATAAATGTTACAAATGGACTTGTTGGCAAGAACTTTAATATTTTATCGAATATGCCCGATACTGAAGAAAAATCCATAAAAATCCCCCCTATCCTTTTATTATATTTCGTGTAACTAATATTAATCCAACTATAAACGTAAGCAATACCCCAGTTCTAAATATCGTCACCAAAGGACGCACTTTATCAAAATTCAGATGAAAAGTATATTCAAAATTCAAAGAATCAACTTTCAAAGTGTATTCCCATTCCGGAGCTACTGGTTTCGCTTTTAATACTTCGAAGCACCGGACTAAATCAAATGGAATACAGAATGGAAATATAGTTGTCCATCCGTCATATTTTAATTTGTTATTCTTATCATCCGTTGGCGGTTCTGGATTAGTTGTATCATCAATAACATCATCAATAGGAATATCCGTATCAATTACAACATCACCAACCTTATCAACCGGAGTAACTCCCGGTATAGGTAAGTCAATAACAGCGTCACCTTCCGCCACTCCACCAACCGGAATATCTGACACAGGTACATCAATATCACCGTTTATAACTTTGTTTCCTGCCTCATCTTCTCCGGCAGTTTGCCCCGGTACAACAACATCATATGCATCCGGATAAGTACCACTATTTATTAAATCTAATATTGAATCCGGCACAGACAGTCCGCCTAATATTTTGGGGAATATAACATCCGGCGCAAGGTCTCCACGTACGCCATCTACCGGTATCGTTGAATACAATACACGCCCCTTACAATTCGCACAATCTAGCAATTGTGCAATACCATATTTGTTAGTAATAGTTCCATTAAACAAATATGTACCTTGGGTTGTTTCAATAGCTTTACTTACACCATAACTAGGCGCAAAACGATAGATAGGCTTGTTATCAGTACCTATAGCAACTTGATAAACCATACCGCTACCGGACATTGCACCAATTGTATTATATAGCGTTCCATCCGCATTATATATATCATAAACCAAGCCACCGGAATAATTTTTATAGTCTGCATACCGCCCTTTTATAGTTGCTTTATCCGGCACATTATAAGCAGTAATATAATAATAATATACAGCACATGGAATGTCAGAACCCGCATAAGGATATAATTTAGTTTGACTTGATTGGAATTTATAAATAGTCAATGCGTTATAGTCCGTATCATCATACTTAGCTTTTATCTGTTCCATCTGCGCTGTGGTTAAATACGGTAATTGTATAGAAAGCGTATCAGCAATTGAACCCGGCGTCAACGTTGGATAAGCTTCATGCGGTTTACTTCCGACCTTTGAACCATCAGTCCCGGTAAACATATCTGCCGCCCATTCTTTCAACTTACGCCACCCATCCGAGCCGGCATCCATAACAATACGTCCAGTTTCCTGCGCATCTTGTATTACATTATCTAACCATATATCAAATGTTTCATCTATACCATCCATCTCAGAATCAACAGCCGATTTCATAGAATCGAGTATTGATTTTGCATCTTTTTCTATGACGTCTTTATTTTCATATGCTTCAGCAGCAGTCCAAGTTATTCCCAACATACCGAGAAGCGTTCCCATAACTTCACTTAATGACCATAAAGTATACGCCCATTCTGCCGCCTGCGCCTGCTGATAGTCACATACAACAGTTGATACAGATAAATAAAATGCCATAAATAACATACATATTCTTTTAGCAATTGTTTTCATTATGTTATCTCCTTTTAATTCAAAAACTGGCATGGAAAATTCATTCCATGCCAGTCAGTTGCCAAACGTACCTTACGCTTTACCGGTCAGCTTCTTAAACACTTTGATGCCGAATGTAACAACCATTACAGCACCAACAACGCCTAATGCGATAGGTAATACATTAGCAATTGCAGTATTGCAATTGGTAGCAACAGTCGTAAACGCTTCTGTCAACGCAGTCTGAATACCTTCCATTGTTATTCCCTCCTTTTCATGCTTTTTTAAAAATCTTTATAATTCCACCGATTGCAAATGATATAACTTCACACGAACAACCGAATAGAAAACCGCCTATTATACCCATTCCGAAGATTGTAATTGCACCATAAATATCATATGTTTGCATCTTAATACCTCACCTTGTTGAACAATATTCTTGCGATAACCAATCCGCACAATACACCGATTCCGAACAATACACATATAAGCAATACTTCCATATTCCCAGCATGGGTAGCAAATAAATCACTGGACGCAACTTCCGCAACCGTATCTGATATTTCTGTATTTAATACATTTTCCATAACAGACCTACTTTACAACAACATCAGCAACATAAGCCTTGCCATTATAGCCGCAACTATAACTGACAATAACCTCATGTCCAACAGAATCCGGCTTTATTTTTTGTGATAAATCATCAAACAAAAAAATCTTATCAGTTGCTTTACCAACGCAACCGTCAACACCATCCTGCTCCACAAAAAGTATCTTTCCGACTTTCTTTTTCATCTCTACATATCCGACTAATTTAACCATCCTTTACTGCTCCTCTCCTAATTCAATAATATCTTTTTTGTACTTTTCCAATACTGCGGCAATCTCCGGTATAACGACCGCTTCAATAAATACCGCCTGCGATTGAGATTTTGAAGTTACAACAACCTGAAATGCTGCCATTTTTTCTTTTTCTTCACTGATTGCCATTCTCTTTCTTTTCTCCTTTTTGACATTTTTTAAAATATTTATAGTTAACATCCAAGTAACCACTAACGTCCTTTTGATACTCTAAATCAGCACCGCAGGAATCAGCTACTTCTTGGATAAAACTATCTACTTCATCCGAGTCTATTAATGCAGTAAATGTTTTCGGTTTTGGAATTGTTTTAGAAACAAAATACCGTTGTTTTCCCGGAGTTATAGCGCATAAATCCTTTGTTATGTATTTTGTTATATAGTTTGATACTTTGTAAGTATCAGTAACTTTTGTAGCAGTTGAAAAACCTAGTTTCCAATCATCCAAGTTATAGACAATTTTTCCGTCATATCTTTTACCGGAATCAGTAAACGTAAATCCAGTAGTGTTACATAACAATCCGTGAATATGCCAAGCACCGTCTTTGTGTTGTTCCGGCACAAGCAGAAATAATAATTCATTTGCTTTGCGTCTTCTACAATTATCAACCCAGTTATGAACCTTTTTCATACACAACGAAAAATCATAACGATTTTCTATCTTATCCGGCGAATAGGTCAGTGTAATAAAATATTCCCAGTCGCATTGCCTAGCGTACATATATAACGCAGAACGTGTACGGTTGAGCGAACTATAAATAGAATGTTGTTTTTTACGTTCAATAGCCTTTTCATCAGCATCCGTATAAAAACGTTGAATCTTTTCAGTAAACGGATTATAACAATATTCCCTATCTTCAATACGAGGAATAAAACGTCCTTGTCCAGTCTTTTCATCAACCACATAAGACGCAAACCGCCACGCTAAAGCATCAACATTTTTATCAATCATATCAGCACGATAAGAACTCTCACCGTCTAACATTGTATAAACACCTTGCTTATACGTTGCAACCTCTAATTGACCATTAGCGTATTCAGTAATTTTTACATTGTAAGCCATTTTTTTTCCTCAATGACGGGAAAGTGTTGCCATAGTCAAGTAGGGCAACACCCTGCCACCCAGAACTAACTATTCAAATGGGGCATAAAAAAAATAGATAGCTCATAACCTTTCTTTTGATTATGAGTTATCTATTTTATTTTTTTATATCGCACATTAATCTATTCAGCAAAACACCCATTTTGCGAATAGTTTATAAGCGCCATGCTCAAAGGGGAGAGTATGAATATCGCATGGCACAAACTACCATTCCGGCGTTGCCTACATTTTCGCAAAACTACGAGCGAGTTTTGCGAATAGATACTTCACTACCACTATATATACCATATTAACGCACAAAGCAGACTTTATATCAAGTCTTTTGAATCTAATATAATTGTAAATGGACCGTCATTCAGCAAAGTTATCTTCATATCGGCTCCAAAGGAACCAGTTTGTACATCTGGAACTTCGTCACGACATTTTCCAATGATATATTCATATAATTCATTGGCTTTTTCTGGATTACCTGCATTTACAAAGGACGGTCGATTTCCCTTACGGCAATCTGCATATAATGTAAATTGTGAAACTAACAAAAGGGATCCATTTACATCCTTTAGACTTAAATTTGTCTTGCCATTCTCATCTGCAAAAATCCTTAATCCCAATAGCTTTTTAACTAATTTATCTGCAATTTCTTCATTATCATCCTCCGCGATTCCGATTAATACCAGGTAGCCATTCTGAATGGAACCAATAATTTTCTGTTCAACTTCAACTTTGGCATGTGTAACGCGCTGTATTACGAATTTCATTCATCTAATTCCTTTCTTTACATATTCTTATCCTATTATATATGTAAAGACATGGATTTTCCAGTAGTTTTCATGTATAATGTATTCGTAAAACACAATGAACACAAAACCTGGAGGCTATTCATGAAACTTCAAAAATTATATAGTTATACCAGAAAGGCAATTGATGATTTTCAGATGATTAAGGAAAATGATTCTATTGCGGTTGGTATTTCCGGAGGAAAAGACAGTCTTACGCTGCTATATGCCCTGGCTGGTCTACGCAGATTTTATCCGGTGCACTACTCTCTTACTGCCATAACAGTTGATTTGGGATATCCGGATTTTGATTTAACAGAAATCAAAGCATTGTGTCAGAAGCTGGATGTGCCATATCATATTATTCCAACACAGATTGGGGCAATTATAAAAGAGCAGAACAAAAAGAATAGCCCCTGCTCTCTTTGTGCAAAGCTTCGTAAAGGAGCATTGAATCAGGCGGTCATTGAGCTTGGCTGCAACAAAGTTGCTTATGCGCATCATAAGGATGATATCATAGAAACGATGCTGCTTTCTCTTATGTTTGAAGGAAGATTTTATGCATTTCCACCGGTTACACATCTCGACCGTAGTAATCTTGATGTTATCCGGCCGTTGATGTATGTTCCGGAAGTCGATGTAATTGGTTTTAAAAATCATTACAATCTTCCTGTTGTTAAAAATCCATGTACATTTGATGGAAAAACAAAGCGTCAATATGCCAAGGATTTATTACAACAGCTTAATAAAGATCATCCTGGTGTAAAGAACCGTTTATTTACAGCAATTATAAATGGGAATATTCCAGACTGGAGGCAATTATCCAATGAATGAAAAGGCATATTATGAATCAGTAAATACAAAAAATGAATTAAAGTTACGTGAACTTCAGAAGGAGCTGCCCCCCTTCTGCCGAGAGTTTTTTATCGGAATGAAGGCGTCTGTTTCGTCCCGGACCCTATTGGCTTATGCATATGATTTAGGTATATTTTTTGATTTTATACATCAGAATAATCCCATTTGTGCGAAAAAGCCGGTAAATGAATTCACTATCGATTTGTTAGACCAGATTTCGCCTATGGATATTGAGGAATATCTTGATTATTTAAGGGTTTATGAAAAAGATGGTGTTGCGCATACCAATGATGAAAGAGGCATTTCACGTAAACTGGCAAGCTTACGAAGCTTTTATAATTACTATTTCTGTAAAGAAATGATAACAAAAAATCCTGCACAGCTTGTCCGGATGCCAAAAAAACACGAAAAAACCATAACGAGACTTGATGTAGATGAAGTTGCTATGCTGTTAGATGAAGTTGAATCTGGTGAAAAATTAACCGAACGCCAGCAAAAGTTTCATGAACAGACCAAATGTCGTGACCTTGCAATTATGACATTGCTTTTAGGAACAGGAATCCGTGTTTCTGAATGTGTGGGACTTGATATCACAGATGTAGACTTTCGTAACAACGGAATCAAAGTACATCGAAAAGGTGGTGCAGAAGTCGTTGTATACTTCGGTGATGAGGTTCGCACTGCTCTTTTGAATTATCTGGAAGAAAGAAATACCATTGAAGCTGTGGAAGGAAGCACCAATGCCCTCTTCCTTTCCCTGCAGAAGAAACGAATCGGTGTCCGGGCAGTAGAAAATCTGGTAAAAAAATACTCGAAATTAATTACTACGATGAAGAATATTACACCGCATAAACTGAGAAGTACCTATGGAACGTCACTATATCGCGAAACAGGCGATATTTACCTGGTGGCTGATGTCTTAGGCCATAAAGATGTAAATACCACGAAAAAGCATTATGCGGCCTTAGAGGATGAACGTCGAAGAACTGCTCCAAAATATATTCATTTGCGGGATGAATAAAAATAAGCATTCTTATCATTATATTATAATTAATATTTTATAAGAAAAACAGTTTCCCTTCCGGTATTATAAAAGTAGAAATATATTTATAATCACCAGAAGGGAAACTGTTTTAATATAAGATAATAAAAGGAATCTTATAAAATACTTGATATCTTATCCTGAATCCGCTGTTTTACTAATTCGGCAATTTCTTTGGATTTCATATCTTTATACTCTTCGTAATAAATCGGCTCCAAATAATGAACCTGTGTAGTAATCGGCCACAGATAAAAACCGTTAAAGACTTTGTAGGAATCAATCAGCGCAATTGGTACAATTGGTACATGTGCTTTGATTGCAGATTTAAAACTACCCGCTTTGAAATCACAGACACGATTACGGTTATTGAATTCGTAACCACCTTCCGGAAAAAGAATGTATTTCTTTCCGTTCTTTACATCTTCTGAAACTTCGGTAATAATTTTCAAAGCCTGACGGACATTATCTTTTATTAAACGCTTACCCTGAAGTAAGTCAACAAATTCACTTACCAGAATGGTATGGGATTTTGCTTCGTCCATAACAAGGGAACATGGTTCCTTATGAGTGCTTATGATACCAAGAGCATCATATTTACCCTGATGATTCGGATACATAACATATCCACCTTCTTTTGGAAGATTTTCTTCGCCATAGGCTACAGTCTTGATTTTACCGGAACGCTTCATTAAATAAATGACATGACGAACCAGTTTATATCGTTCTTCTTCCGAATATTTTTCCGGATGATCTGCCCACTTTCTCATTTTCGGTATAATATATGGGGCTCGAAAAAGATTCATTAGAATAACATATATAAAACGTAACATTTTCTAACTCCTTGATATTTTAATCTTGTACTATGCGTAAAATAATACATAATTATTATACCACATTCCAAAAATTCGACAACTATTCTTTCTTTTCTGATAAATTTTTATTTTAAATTTCTTAGCATATTATGCTGCAATCACTTTAAGGACTGCTTCTGCCAGCTTCTGATGTCCCTCTTCATTTAAATGTTCTCTATCAGCACTGCTTGGTGCTGCAATATCAGATGCAGCGAGAAAATCGCAATTGTATTTTAGGGCAATTCTTTGATAAACGGATTTTAATTTTTTAGATACTTCAACAGATTTTTGATTAAATTCAGGATCAAACTCCGGCTCCCAAACTCCTTCACCTAATTGGATTGGAGAAATTAACAAAATACGGGTATCTGAATCAATTTTCCGAATCTGTTTTAATAATTGTTCTATTCCAAGTCCAATTACTTCTGCTGATGCATTATATAAGCTTTTGCAGTCATTCGTTCCTAACATAAGAACAACCCGGTCAATTGGAGCGTGGCTTTCTAACAGTGTCGGAAGTAAGGCAGCCCCCTTCCGTCCCTCTCTTAGCTCATCTTCAAAGACGGTGGTTCTACCGCATAAACCTTCTTCTATAATACGATAACCTTTTTCATATAAATGTTGTTCTAAAAGACCTGTCCATCTGGTATCACGTCCATATCTCTCTTTTGTGCCAGGAATTAAACCGTAAGTATTTGAATCGCCAAAGCATAATATTTCTTTCATAGTAAACCTCCATTTGTCTAAAATAATGTAATTTGATATATGTAGTTGAAAATAATACTTTTTCTAATTTCCTACTATATTAATATGGTTACTATGAAAAGTCAATATAAAATTAAAAATAATATTTAAAATAGCATTAAAACAAAATCTCTTCTTGCATATCTTATTTATCCAGAAAGGTATCTAATTTATCTAAAAGCGGTCTGTGTTCTGTCATATCTGAAATCCTATTTAAATTCACTGGAAGAATAAGAAACAGTAAGGTACTCTCCCGCATGGATGGTATCACTGGTCAACTGGTTCATATCTTTTACTTCTTCGATATAGGATGCATAATCGGCGTCATCACCGGCATATTGCTGGGCAATAGTCCAGAGAGTATCCCCTTTCTGTACTTCAATGCTGGTATAATATTTATAGGTATTTACCTCATTGGAAGCTTTGCTCTGTGAAGAAGCAAGCAGGTTGCTTCCTAAAATAACACCAAGGATGGTTAAAAGCACTGCCAGAAAAGAAATAATAAGATATCTTTGAATCTGGCACACATATGCTCTGTTTCTTCTTCCGTTTGCACGAATTGCCATCGTACGATTCGATGTATACTGAGTTCCATCCATATCTCTGCGTCTGTTGTCTATTTTATTTCCCCTTCCGTAGTATTCTTTATATTCGTTGTATCCATATACTCTATTATCACGATTCATTGTTCTATCTCCTTTCGAACGTCTGTTGCGAACATTTGTTTATATATGCATTATATATAGGGAACATTCGTTTGTCAAGAAGAAAGGCGAACAAATTTTCGGAATATGTGTTTGCTTTTTCTGTGAACATATGTTAGACTGAGAATATAAAAAGGAGGTAATGAGATGGCATACGGAAAAATCAGTTCAAAACAAAAGGAAATTCTTGAATATATTAAACAGGAAATTTTAAATAAAGGATACCCACCTGCTGTTCGTGAAATTTGTGAAGCAGTTAATCTGAAATCAACTTCTTCGGTTCATTCTCATCTGGAAACTCTTGAGAAGAATGGATATATCAGACGTGACCCTACGAAGCCAAGAGCAATTGAGATCATTGATGACAGCTTTAATTTAACCAGACGTGAGGTTGTTAATGTTCCTATGGTAGGAAGTGTTGCTGCAGGACAGCCGATTCTTGCAGTAGAAAATATTACCAGCTATTTTCCTATTCCGGCAGAGTTTATGCCAAATGCAGAAAGCTTTATGCTTCGAGTTAAGGGAGAAAGTATGATTAATGCAGGTATTTTCGATGGGGATAATGTTCTTGTAAAGCGTCAGTCTACTGCATCTAATGGTGATATTGTGGTTGCTCTTGTAGATGATTCTGCAACGGTTAAGACCTTTTATAAGGAGGATGGTTATTATCGTCTGCAGCCAGAAAATGATTCCATGGATCCAATTATTGTGAAAGAATGTTCTATTCTCGGAAAGGTATTCGGCGTATTCCGTTTCCTGGCTTAGTAATAATTTCAAGCTTATTAAGTAAGTATATTTTAGAAAGAAGGCGCTACCATACAGACTGTGTTTGTACGATAGTGCCTTCCTGATATGAACATCTTATTATATAACTTTTTATATATCCCTTTTCATAATATACTTCTTAACTATATATTTCTTAAAGTTCTTCCGGGTCAATATCTTTTCCATCTCTCCAGATGCGCTCTAAATCGTAGAAGAGACGATCTTCTTTTGAGAAGATATGAACGATAATATCACTGTAGTCCATCAGAATCCAGCTGGAACGCTGATTTCCTTCAATCTGTTTTGCATGATAACCGGCTTTATATAACTGTTCATCTACGCTGTCCTGCATAGCCTGTAACTGGTTGGCATTGCTTCCACTGGCGATAATAAAATAATCTGCGATAACAGATATTTCACTGATATCAATAATACGGATATCTTCTGCCTTCTTTTCCGATAAAGCCTGATATGCAAGTTTCGCCATTTCTTTCGACTGTTTATTCATGAGAACCTCCTGTATAGTAATGATATGTTTCAAGTGTCATTGGATCGATATTTTTATCATTTTTACTGCCATTGAGATAATGAATGGTATCACATAAAATCATTTTCAGTGCTTCATCTAAATCTTCAAAGGCTGTTTTTCTGATTTCTTTTAGGTTTGCTGCTTTATCCCGTTTTGGTTCGATATAATCAGCAATAAATACGATTTTATCCAGTGTATTCATTGCCGGTGCCCCGGTGGTATGAACAGAAATTGCATGAAGAATCTCTTCGTCCTCTACTTCATATAATACTCTGGCAAGAAATGCACCGACTTTAGCATGAAGTAAAAAAGGATTATCCTTTTCCACCTGCGTGACAGGAATGTTATTCTTCACACAGATTTTTAATTTCTTTTCGTTTGGAATACATTTGGCACAATCGTGAAGCAGACCTGCAAGCTGAGCCTTTTCCATATCATAACCATTTGCCATGGCAAGACAGGCTGAAGTATACATGACCCCTAAAGTATGCTCGTAACGGTCTTTATCCAATTCCTTTTTTAATGTTTTTTTTATCTTATTTAATCTTTCGTTCATTGGTGTCTGACCTTCATCCTCCTGATATAAACACTGATGGGCAATATATTCTTCCACTTCCGGTGTGACAAGATAACGTATCGGTTCCCCTTTTGCTACCCGCTCCCGGATATTATGAGAAGAAACGGAAACATTTGGTGTGATAATCGGCCTTATATCTGCCTCATAGAGCCGCTTTAACTCTGCAGCCTTATTCTTTATCCGGTTCATATCCAAATCGTCTCTGATGGCAACTAAAAACGTTGCAAGACGGCAAATTTCTGCCGGTTCCATCCATTTATCCAGATAATCAAGGGAATCTGCTCCCATAATGAAATAGAGTTCCCAGTCCGGATAGGTCCGATGAAGCTCCTGCAGCGTCAGATACGTATAACTGGTGCGGGCTGCATTAATCTCCATGGCCGAAAAATAAAAATCCGGATTATTTTTAATCGACAGGCGAATCATTTCCAGCCGGTGGGCAGACTGTTCAATCTCTTTATCATCCTTATGAGGCGAATGTCCCGTTGGAATAAAAAGAATCTGGTCTAAATGATATTGTGTTACCGCATTCTGTGCAATAATCAGATGCCCGATATGAATCGGATCAAAGGTTCCGCCAATAATTCCAATACGCACTTTCTTCAATCTTCTACCACCCTTCCAAGGTATAAAAGCTTTCGTTTATAACAATTCAATCTTTGGATGTTTCTTTGATTTACGGTAAAGAACGATTTTTTTACCAGTTACCGCAACCACCTGTGCATGCGTACGCTCTGCAATCATTTCGCCTAATTCGCGAGGATCATCTGCACAGTTTTTTAATACAGAAATCTTGATTAATTCACGTTTTTCAATGGCATCATCTACTGCTGAAATAATTTCCGGTGTAAGAGATGCCTTTCCAATCTGGAAAATTGGATTTATCGTACTTGCCATTCCTCTTAAATGGGAACGCTGCTTACTCGTTAATTCCATAATGATTTACTCCTTATAATAATCAAATTCAAGTCCATACATACGGACGGTATCGCCTTCCTGAATACCTTTTGCCTCTAATTCCTTTAAGATACCCTGTTCTTTTAAGAATTTCTGGAAGAAAAGGAAACCTTTCTCCGAATCAATATTGGTGTAACCCAGCATTTTATCAATCTTAGGTCCTTCCACCACATAAGCACCATCTTCCGGATCAATCTCAATGGTATAAGGTTCACCCTCTAATGCTCTCGAATCCGGGAAGAATTCCTGCTCATAGATAACCGGTGTATCGTCCATTTCATCTAAAAGACTCTTCACATAAAACATTAACTCACGTACACCCTGACGGCTGACCGCAGAAATTGGGAATACTTTAATGCCGGATGGTTCAAAGGTTTCTTTTAATTTCTCAATTATTTCATTATTGCCTTCATAAATAGCATCAATTTTATTGGCTGCAATAACCTGAGGTTTCTTTAACAATTCAGGGTTAAAGGATTCCAGCTCCTGATTGATGGCATGAATATCTGCAATCGGATCTCTGCCTTCTGTTCCGGCAGCATCCACAACATGAATGATAACCTTGGTTCGCTCTATATGCTTTAAGAATTCATGTCCAAGACCGATTCCTTCGGATGCCCCTTCAATCAGCCCCGGAATATCAGCCATGACAAATCCGGCACCTTCGCCTAAATCAACGACACCAAGAATCGGATTTAAAGTTGTAAAATGATAATTTGCAATCTTTGGTGTTGCATTGGTGGAACTGGATAATAAAGTTGATTTTCCCACATTTGGGAAGCCGACTAAACCAACGTCAGCAATTACTTTAAGTTCCAGTCGAACTTCAAGTTCCAATGCTTCCTGCCCCGGCTGTGCATATTTCGGTGCCTGCATGGAAGAGGTTGCAAAATGCTGATTGCCAAGTCCACCCTTTCCACCGGTTAAAATAATCTGTCTTTTATTCTCACCGGACATATCTGCAATTACCTTATCGGTAGCTGCATCACGGATAATGGTTCCGGCAGGAACATGGATGACAAGGTCTTCACCCTTTTTTCCGTGGCAGTTTCGTTTTTTTCCTTCTTCTCCGTTTTCTGCAGCCCATTTGTGTTTATGGCGGAAATCATTTAATGTATTCATGCTATCATCTACTTCAAAGATGATATCGCCACCTTTTCCACCATCGCCACCGTCCGGGCCGCCATCCGGAACATATTTTTCACGGCGGAAGCTCACATGACCGTTGCCGCCTTTTCCTGATTTTATAATAATTTTTGCACTATCGGCAAACATAATTTTCTACCTCATTATTGATTGTGATTAAATATCAGTTACTGTAATCAAATGATACTTTAATTGTTTCTAAATTACTTCAAGTTAAAATATAGTTTCCTATAAGTGAAAATAGACCCGGCGCTTTCGTGTCGGGTCTATCATGCATCTTATTCGTTTGTTGCTACTGGATAAACAGAAGCCTGTTTCTTATCTCTGCCTTTTCTTTCAAATCTAAGAACACCGTCTGTTAATGCGAATAAAGTATCATCTCCGCCGATACCAACGTTAACGCCTGGATGAATCTTTGTTCCACGCTGTCTGTATAAAATGTTACCAGCCTTAACGAACTGTCCGTCTGCTCTTTTTGCACCTAATCTCTTGGATTCAGAATCTCTACCGTTCTTAGTAGAACCAACTCCCTTTTTATGAGCAAAAAACTGAAGGTTCATATTCAACATGTTCTACACCTCCTTGAAGTTTAAAATGATGTAATCATTTCCATAATTGTTTTGTATTCCCTGTAAGCCTAAAACCATTGTGTCCAAAAGCAACTTTGCATCATGTCCTGCCGGCTGCTCAAAAGATACGGAAATCAATCCGGTCTCTTCGTCCTGATTGGTCTTGAACTGTTCTTTCGTGAACATTCCAAGGGCATTGATTGTATTAATCACAAGAACCGAAATTCCTGCACATACAATATCCTCTCCGGCATCTGCATATTCAGCATGTCCGACACAGGAAAAAGCAAGATACTCTTGTTTCTGGTTTCGAAAAATCGTTATCTTTGTCATAACAATTTCCTATCGATTACGCATTAATTTTTTCGATTTTCACCTGTGTGAACGCCTGTCTATGACCGTTCTTCTTGTGATAGCCGGTTTTTCTCTTATACTTGTAAACGATAACTTTCTTAGCTCTGCCTTCTTTTACTACAGAAGCTTCTACAGTTGCGTTAGCTGCGTCTGCACCAACCTTTAATCCGTTGTCAGATACTGCTAAAACCTGATCGAAAGTTACTTTCTCACCAGCCTCAACACCAAGCTTTTCAATGGTAATGATATCGCCTTCAGATACTTTGTACTGTTTACCACCTGTTGCTATAATTGCGTACATATGGCACCTCCTATTATCATTACTCGCCAGTTGTGGTGCTATCCTTACGATAGACTTATACCTCACTGTGCGGCATACTGTTGTATCATAGCACACGAATTACGATTCGTCAACTATTTCACGCTATAATTTTAATTATTTTTCAGGTACCATTATTTTTCAGGTACTTTCCAGGTATTGTATTCAGATATTTCTTTGCATATCTTGATAGATACCTTGATGTGGCTTTTGCAGCTGTTATCACCTTAGCTGAGCCACCTGCTCCAAAAGGTTCTTACGCTCCTTCTTCCGGGTCAGCTCCACTAAGCCAAGCTTTGTAATATCCACAAGCCGTACCGGAACCGGGTCTTCTTTTAAGGATAACCGGAACTGGTGCATCAGCTCTTTTCTTTGCTCTTCTTTTGCCATATTGATGAAATCCACAATGACAATTCCTGAAATATTACGAAGCCGGAGCTGTCTTGAAATCTCTGCAGCAGCTTCTAAATTAATCTTATAATAATATTCTTCTGCATTTTTTCCGGAAGTATTCTTTCCACTGTTTACATCGATAACTGTCAGAGCTTCCGTTGGCTGAATGATAAGATAAGCACCAGACTTCATCCAGACCCGTTCCGATATTGCACGCTGTATCTGCGTCTCAAAGGAATAAAGGGTTCCTAATGAAATGGCATCATTTCCATAGAACCGTATCTTAGATAAAATATCAGGATTTCCGGCATAAAGCTGTTGAAGCTCTTCATAGATATTCTTATCATCCGTAATAATTTCACCAAGCTCTTCCTGGTAAAGGTGATTAATGGCATTTTCATAAAATTTCTTTGGCGGCATCAGAATGCTGTAACAGGTACGGAAATGAAAAGTTGCAGCTAACTTCTGATAGTCAGATAGAAGTTTCCGGTATTCTGTTTCCAATTCTTCCGGAGAAGCTCCTGCCGCATTGGTTCTTACGATAAGACTATGCGGCTTTCTTTTTTCTTCCTGTCCGGCATTCTGCTTTGTATCGGTAACTGCTTCTTTTTCAAAAAGCCTCATTTGTTCGAAAAGCTGTACCTGACTGCTTAACCTTTCTTTTTCATCCGCACTTAATTTAGAAGAAATGGCAAGAGGTCGTTTTTCATTTGTCAGGACAAAATATTTTCCAGTAAGGGAAAGCTTGGTATCTGCAATGGGATACTTGGTCTTGATTGCCTCTTTGGTAATCTGCACCACAAGTTCATCCCCTTCGGTCAGCTTTCCGCTTCTGCACTGCTTCGAAAACCAGGCATCTTTTATATGTGCTGTTTCCAGATAACAGGTTACTCCCTTTGCAATGTCCACAAAAGCGGCATCTAAGTTCGCGGCAATCTTTTTTACCCTGGCAATATAAATTATTCCCGGTACAACCTGATTTTCTTCGGATAACGGATGAAATGCAATTTCCCTAAACTTGTCCTTTTCATCTAACAGTGCCGTAAAATAGGAGTCGCCTACATAATGCTGCCTTGTAATGATAAATTTATTCAAGAATGTCATCTCCCATTTCATCCAATGCAATCAGAGTGCCGTCTTCTTTTCGGGCATATACGTCCACACGATGAATCTGAAACTGCATTTCGTTATAAGGAAGTTCCAGATACCGGTAAAAGGCTTCTAACAAAAGCTCTGGTTTTACATTATCTACGCTTCCTGTAGATACTTTAAGATAAAAGAATGGACAGCCATCTGCTTCCTCAACATGAAAATCATATACCAGCTGCTTTAAGTCCATGACTTTTTCGCTTTTTTTCGTCTTTTTCGTAACCAGAATCTCCGGAGCATCTTCATAAAATGCTTTTACTCTACCTTTCAGTTCATCCAAAGTGAATGGACAATTTCCTTTATCCTTATAAAATACGTTATAGTCCGCTGCTGCAACAATGGACATCGCTGTTTTTGCATGCTCCGGCAGCATCCGGTAAGATACAATTTCAACACCTTCCACCATGGTATCATTTAAAGCCTTAACGGATTCAATTGAATTTCTGGTAGAATGTACTTCAATATCAAGATATTCTCCATCACTGGTGATTCCAACTCCCAGCGGTGCCGCAAAAGACATAATCTGATGCGGGGAAAATCCCTCG
This sequence comes from Roseburia sp. CLA-AA-H209, assembly GCF_020687575.1. Classification (NCBI taxonomy): domain Bacteria; kingdom Bacillati; phylum Bacillota; class Clostridia; order Lachnospirales; family Lachnospiraceae; genus Roseburia; species Roseburia sp. CLA-AA-H209. Next base: position 61,319 of record NZ_JAJEQU010000001.1, on the reverse strand, counting down.
GAATATGCAATATCAATCTCAGCACGACGCATTGCTTTCTGGAAATAACGCATCATATCAAGGTGTCCGATAAATTTCATTACACCATATTTTCGAAATTTAATTCTTATTTTCAAAGCAGACACCTCCCTTAAACTGAGCAGCTCCACAGCCCTGACACTGCATCCGGCAGTTTGGAGTCACTTCTTCTTTTCTGGCACGTTCCCATTCGCGGATTAAGAACTTTTTCGAAACGCCATCATCAATAAAATCCCATGGAAAAATTTCATCCAGAGGACGTTCCCGCATGGTATAGAAATCGGTATCGATGCCACATTCCGCAAAAGCCTCTACCCAGCGGTTATTATCAAAAAATTCCGTCCAGGCATCAAAGATACCACCTTTTTCATAAACCTTAAGCAAGGCAGGGGCAATCCGGCGGTCTCCTCTTGCAAGAATACCCTCTAATACCGTAACATCTGCTTCATGCCAGTTATACTTGATGCTCTTGCGGTTTAACTGTTCTTTTACAGCATCATTTACCACCTTGGCTCTACCAAGATAGCTGTCCTTATCATACATTCTCGCCCACTGGAATGGAGTAAATGGCTTTGGTACAAAGAAAGAGGTACTGATAGTAATCTGACATTTTCCATTCCGCTCTTCCTTTGGAATCTCATAATAACGGACTGCAATTTTATTGGCAAGTTCTGCTATGGCACGCATATCATCTTCCGTCTCGGTCGGAAGTCCTAGCATGAAATAAAGCTTTACTTTATTCCAGCCGCCTTCAAACGCCATTCCGGCACCATTTAAAATCACCTCTTCCGTCAGTCCTTTATTAATAACATTACGAAGACGCTGGGAACCGGCTTCCGGAGCAAAGGTAAGGCTGCTCTTTCTGATATCCTGCACTTTTCCCATAACGTCTAAGGAAAATGCATCGATACGAAGAGATGGCAGAGAAATATTTACGCCTTTATCCTTAAAGTTATCAATCAGAAAATTAACCAGTTCTTCCAGTTGCGAATAATCACTGGAACTTAAAGAACTTAAAGAAATCTCTTCATGTCCGGTATTCTTTAACATTTCATAAGCATAATATTTTAAGACTTCTACATCTTTTTCACGGACCGGACGGTAAATCATTCCTGCCTGACAGAAACGGCAGCCGCGGATACAGCCACGCTGAATCTCTAATACTACACGATCCTGGGTTGCTTTAATAAAAGGAACAACCGGTTTCTCCGGATAAACAGAATGGGACATATCCATCTGAATCTGTTTCTTTACCGTTGCCGGCACATCCTCATATTTTGGTGTAAAGGATGCAATCGTTCCATCTTCTTTATAAGCCACCTCATACATGGAAGGCACATAGATTCCAGGAATAGACGCTGCACGGCGTAAGAATTCCTTTCTGCTGACCTTTTCTTTCCTGCACTGCTTATACAGCGTAAATAATTCCGTATAAGAAATTTCGCCTTCTCCGATATAGAACAAATCAAAGAAATCTGCAATCGGCTCCGGATTATAGCTGCAAGGACCGCCACCGATTACAATCGGATCATCTTCTTTTCGCTCAGAAGACAGCATGGCAATCTGTGATAAATCAAGAATCTGTAAAATATTGGTATAGCACATCTCATACTGGATGGTAATACCAAGGAAATCAAAATCCTTAATCGGCTCCTGACTTTCCAGTGCAAATAAAGGAATATTTTTTTCTTTCATAATCTTGTGTAAATCCGGCCACGGAGAATAAACCCGTTCGCAGTATACATCATCCCGTTTATTAAACATATCATATAAAATCTGAATGCCCAGGTGAGACATTCCGATTTCATAGACATCCGGAAAGCACATTGCAAAACGGATGTCAACATCCTTCGGATTCTTCTTTACCATGTTCAGCTCGTTTCCGATATAACGGGCCGGTTTATCAATTGTTAAAAGTATTTCATCACTTAATGCTAAAGTGTTCATCTGGTACCTCAATCATTCTTAAATATCATAATCCGATTTGTGAAAAAAATAACGTTTATTTATTTTTTGCAAAATCCGAAATCATCATAACATACTTTTGCAGTTTTGTATAATCATAGTTTTCTTCTAATTGCCGGTACATCCATTTGGTATCTTTTTCACCGGCAGTTCCCGGAAAAGGAAGCTTTCCTTTATCACATAAAACAAACACCACAAAAAGGAAAATACAAAGCAGCCATTTTACTTTCCAAATGGCTGCTTTTCCTGTGTTTATTAACTCCTCGTCCGTGTCTTTCCGTGATTCCGAAAAAGAATTTCTGGCACGAAGAATATATTCCCGTCTGTTTGCAATATAATCCTGTTCCAAATAAATCGCACCTTTCTGCATATCATCGCCTGATTGTTGTTCTGCTGTAATCTATGCAGAAAGTGCAGGAACTATGTATGTTATCTCTGGGCAAGTTCCTGGGTAACATCCTCCCATGTTACGCCTTTTTCTACCATCAATACCATTGCATGATAAAGGAAATCTGAAATTTCATAAATAATCTCTTCCGGTTCCGGATTCTTTGCGGCAATGACAATCTCGGTTGCTTCTTCGCCGACCTTCTTCAAAATCTTATCAATCCCCTTATCGAAAAGGTAGTTGGTATAAGAGCCTTCCTTTGGATGAATCTTACGATCCGCAATAATGGAGTAGACATCCTCAAATACCTGAAGCGGATTTTTCTCAGCATATTCTTTCTTGACAATTTCATTAAAGAAGCAGCTTGGTGCTCCGGTATGACATGCCACGCCAATCTGGGATACCTTTGCAAGAATGGTATCAAAGTCACAGTCTGCCGTTAAAGATTTCACATACTGGATATGACCACTGGTCTCACCCTTCATCCACAACGCCTTACGGCTGCGGCTGTAATAAGTCATCTTTCCGCTGGAAATGGTGGTATTGAACGCTTCTTCATTCATATAAGCTACCATAAGTACTTCATCGGTACGGTAATCCTGTACTACAACAGGTACCATTCCATCCGAATTCAATTTGAAATCACTCCATTTTAATGCCGGAGCAAAATTGTCCATACGGATTCCGCTGGCTGCAAATTCTGTCTTTAATTTCATGATATCTGTCCTGGTATCATTAATAAATGCACCACAGATTCCTCTGACATTTTCACGTTTTAATACATCCACCAGTGCATCCTTGTCATAATTATCATACTGAACGACATATGGCAGATTTGTAATATTTTCTACTCCGTCCATCATGGATGGATCAAGAACAATCATTTCATGGAAATATTCATCCAGTTCATCTTTGTGTTTGAATAAGAAATCAATATTCTTTACAGAAACTATCATACGGTCCTTTCCGAATCGTTTTGCACCTTCCTCCGCCAAAGACATGCTGACAGATTTGGCTCCGTTTAAAACAACCTGTTTACATCCGGCATAGATAAATTTCTTAATGTCTTCCAGACGGTTGATATTTCCACCTGCATAAATCGGAATCTCTACAGTACGGAAAATATCTTTTACCGTATGAATATTTTTCTCATGCTCTTCATCACCGGTTGATAAGTCATAGATTAAAATCTTATCAATTCCACTGTCATTATAAAGCTTGGTAAGTTCCTTTAAATCTCCTGCAGAACTAAGGTCACTCGGGCTCTTTACTGCCTCTCCGTTTTTCAGATAAATGGTTGCTACTATATTCTTGTGTTTCATATGCTCACCTATAAACTGCCTTTCGTTGATAATATGTCGGTAATACGCGGGTCAATGATGGTTGCCTCATCCAATGCCTTTGCAAATGCTTTAAACATGGCTTCAATCATATGATGGTTATTTCCGCCTGTAATGACCTTAAGATGTAAATTCATTCCGGCGCTATAGGAAATGGCATAAAAGAATTCTTTTACCATTTCGGTATCCATATAACCTACGCGGTCTGTGGTAAATTCTGCATCAAAGGATAGATACGGTCTTCCGGATAAATCCACCGCACAAAGCACCAGTGTCTCATCCATGGGAAGCATACAGCTTCCAAAACGTTTGATACCCTTTTTGTCACCGACTGCTTTTTTAATGGCATTGCCAAGGACGATTCCGGTATCTTCAATGGTATGATGACAGTCCACCACCAGATCTCCGGTCACTTTGACATTTAAATCAAATAATCCATGTCTTGCAAAGCCATCTAACATATGGTCGAAAAATCCAATTCCGGTATCTACCTTTGCATCCCCTCTGCCGTCCAAATCAAAGGAAAGGTAAATATCTGTTTCTTTTGTTTTTCTTGTATATTCTGCAATACGTCTTTGTTCCATGAAGCAAACCTCCGTTTAGTTTTCGTCTTCAAATCTTACTTTAACGGAATTTGCATGTGCCGTCAACTGTTCGCACTCTGCAAACTGGGCAATATCTTTATATACTTCCTCTAATGCTTCTCTGGAATAGGAAATAATGCTGGATTTCTTAATGAAATCATCTACGGATAATGCAGAGAAGAATTTTGCGGTTCCATTGGTTGGAAGAACATGGTTTGGTCCTGCAAAATAATCTCCAAGCGGTTCACTGCTGTATTCACCGATGAAAATTGCTCCGGCATTTCTTACCTTGGTCATAACTTCAAACGGATTCTTTGTTACAATTTCCATATGTTCGGATGCAATTTCATTTACTGCAGCAATGGCTTCCTCCATATTATCTGCAATTAAAATATATCCATAGTTATCTAAGGATTTCTGGATGATTTCTTTTCTGGAAAGCTGTGCGGTAAATTTTGCCGCTTCCTCAGAAACACGCTCTGCCAGTTCACGGCTTGTGGTAATCAAAATTGCAGAAGCCATTTCATCATGCTCTGCCTGGGATAAAAGGTCGGCTGCAACATATCTTGGATTGGCTGTTTCATCTGCTAATACTAAAATCTCACTTGGTCCGGCGATGGAGTCGATGCTGACATAACCGAATACGGCTTTTTTTGCTAAAGCTACATAAATATTTCCAGGGCCAACAATTTTATCTACTTTTGGAATGCTTTCGGTACCAAAAGCGAGAGCTGCAATTGCCTGTGCGCCTCCTACTTTATAGATGCGGTCTGCACCGGCTTCTCTTGCTGCAACCAGGGTAGAAGGATTTACCTTACCATCTTTTCCAGGCGGTGTTGTCATAATAATTTCATCAACTCCGGCAACCTTGGCCGGAACAATATTCATCAGTACGGAAGAAGGATAAACGGCTTTTCCACCCGGTACATAAACACCGACACGGGCTAATGCGGTTACCTTCTGACCTAAGATAATACCTTTATCCTGGCTGTCAAACCAGCTGTTCTGACGCTGTTTTTCATGATAGGTGCGGATATTTACAAGAGATTTCCGGATGACTTCAAGGAGCTTCGGATCTACTGCATCATAAGCCTCCTTAATCTCTTCTTCTGTTACTAAAATATTATCTTTATTAATCGTTGCGCCATCAAATCTCGCTGTATAGTCAAATAATGCAGCATCTCTGTTGGCACGTACCGTTTCAATGATTTCCTGTACGCTGGCTTCAAATTTGCCGTAGCTGTTGGGGCTTCTCTTTAAAAGATTCTCTAATATATTACCCTTTGTCTCTTCTGTCAACTCTAAAATACGCATGTTTATGCCTCCTTTAATACCGATTTTAAATCTGTAATTAATTTCGTAATCCGCTCATGTTCCATTTTCATACTAACCTGATTTACGACCATCCGGGCAGAAAGCGGGCAAACTTCTTCTAATACTTCAAGTCCGTTTTCACGTAAGGTTGAGCCTGTCTCTACAATATCACATATTACCTCAGCAAGTCCAACAATCGGGGCAAGTTCGATGGAACCGTTTAATTTGATAATTTCTACAGTCTGATGTTTCTTATTATAAAAATAGTCTTTTGCAATGCGCGGATATTTGGTTGCCACACGGATCAGTTCGTGATGCTGTAATAATTCTTTGGATTCTTTTGGACCGCAGATACACATTCTGCATTTTCCAAAGCCCAAATCCAATACTTCATAAATATTTCTTGCTTCCTCTAAAATTGTATCCTTTCCCACAATACCGATATCTGCCGCACCATATTCTACATAAGTTGGTACATCCGGTCCCTTGGCAAGGAAGAAACGAAGCTTTAATTCTTCATTGACAAAAATAAGTTTTCTGGTATTCTTGTCTTTCATTTCTTCACAGGTAATGCCGATTTTTTCAAAAGTCTCTAAGGTTTTATTTGCCAGTCTTCCCTTACCTAATGCAAAGGTTAAATATCTCATATCTTCCATTTCTATTCTCCATCCATAAATGTCAGTTCTGCAATCTGATTTCGCAATGCATATGCTTCATAATCTGCTTTTGATTTATCCATTGCCCAGGCAATCAGTTCCACATTGCAGTCCTTTGCCCTCAGTGCAATGGCTTTCTCTACTGCTTCCCTGCGGTATTCTGGTTTGTATACAATCAGCTGATTGTCATGTTTTACGGTAATCTCAATTTTCTGTCTTGAAATTGCTGCCATTAACTGGTCTACTACAATCGCAAATCCAATGGAAGCTGCATCTTTTCCAAAATAAGTAAGAAGCTTGTCATAACGACCACCCTTTACAATCGGTTCACCGCTTCCATAAGTATAACCGGCAAAAATTACTCCGGTATAATAATGATAGCTGCTTAACATACCAAATTCATAGGTCACATATTTGTCTACGTCATATACTTTAAGCACCGCATCTAAGTCTTCCAATCTGCGTATTGCTTTATAAACCTTTGGATAATCAGCCGCATAGGTCTTTGCTTCTTCAAAGGAAGCTGCATTATCATAAATGGTTCCAAGCATTCCGAATAATTCTTTTAAATTCTGATTCATGGAACAGTCGGAAATCTCTTCTTCCACGCCAAAGAAATTCTTATTAGCAATCAGTTCCCGGATAACTTCTTCCTGTTCTTCGGAAAGCCCTGCCGCTTCCATTAAGCCACGGAAGAATTCCACATGTCCCACACTAATCTGGAAATCCTTTAAACCACTGCTCTTTAATGCATCAATTGCCATAGCAATCATCTCTGCATCGCCATCTACGGTATCATCGCCGATTAACTCTGCACCAAGCTGGGTGGATTCCTTTAATCTTCCCTGATAGCTATGGTTATTGATAAAGGTATTTCCCATATAAGAAAGGCGGATTGGCATATCCTCATCCATAAAATATTTTGCGGCAGACCGTGCAATAGATGGTGTTATATCCGGTCTTAATACAAGGGTATTTCCTTCCCGGTCAAAAAATTTATATAATTCGTTGGATGGAATGGTTCCAACTTCTTTTCCAAATATATCGAAAAATTCAAAGGTTGGTGTCTGAATACTGTGGTATCCGTGTCGTTTTAAAGCCTTATGCAGCCGATCCTGCAGCTCTAATTTTTTTTCACACTCTTCATTATAAATATCCCGGACACCCTCTGGTGTATGTAACAATTGATTTTTCATATAAACCTCCAGTTTTTCTCAAAGCACTTTAGCGTGCTACCATGCTACCACGGTGAATTGCTTTTCCTAGTATATATTACCTGGAAATAATTGTCAATCCCTTAGCTCCAAATCTTTTTTCAAGCCTTCCAGATAAGGAACCAGGATTCCTGACTTCTTTGGCAGGAAAAATTCCGGATTTAATTCTTCTAACCGGAAGCTCTTCCGTCCGCCATTCTGGGCTCTCTCCCAGAATTCATAAAGCTGTCGGAATGGCATATAGTAAAATTCATCCCGTTGGGTATAAAATATCAGAATAAAGGAAATACCCTGCTGATTTTCAAAATCCTGCATAAACTGAATCTGGTGAGCATGCACATTGGCAAGAGGAAACGTATCGGTGTGACATTCCTTGGCATCAAAGCAGACCGGAATGCCCTGTACTGCCCCGATATAATCTACGGTACTTTTCTGGTCAAAATAGGCAAGGGTAATATGTCTTGTTTCTTTATCAATATTAATTGGTGTAATCGGTGTCGGAATTTTCTGTATCATTGCTAAATTATGCTCTGCATATTTTTCATTGGTCCGGTTGATAAATTCCTCTAACGTAGAACCTCTTAATCCTCTGGAATTCCAAGTTGGCATCAGAGTATACTTCCTTTCTTTTCTTCCGGCAGTGTGTAATAAATTTTATGTTCTTCGAGAATCCTTATTTTCTGATTCTTTACTTCTAATATATTTACACTGCAGTTTGGCTGGTGGCTGTTCCAGAAATCCTTGATTTCAAGTCCTTTTATGTATGCAAGAAATGCCCGGATGATTCCACCATGACAGCAGATGAGCACACGCTTCATTTTTTCTTCCAGCGGAAAAATTTCATGCTTTAAAAAGTCTTCCACCCGGGCAAGTAACGCTTCGTAGCTTTCGCCCTGTTCCGTGGCACGATACTGTTCCGGTGCATGAAATAAAGCATCAATATTTTTAAGGGCCGGATTCCAGCTGAGATCAGCAAGCTTTTGCCCTTCCCCTTCTCCGAAGTTCATTTCACGGATACGTTCATCATAGGAAAGCGGGGTATCCGTTCCTCTCAAAATAATCTCTGCCGTCTGTCTGGCACGAATTAACGGACTGCAATAACAGTAGTCAAAAGTCAGTCCTTCTTTTTCGAATCCCTCTTTGGTCTTTTCGGCTAATTCCAGTCCGAATTCATTTAATGGAATGTCAAGGGTTCCCTGTATCAGTCCTTTTTTATTGTAATCGGTTTCTCCATGCCGCATCAGATATACTTTCATCTTACTTATTCATCCTTCCTGTAACATCCGCAGTCTTTCATTAAAAATAATTACTGCTCTATGGCATTCTGATTTGCATAACAAATAGCCTTATTAAAATCATCCGGTGGAGCTGCTTCTACACATCTGCCATCTGCAAATATCATCCGGTAAGCATGTAAAAGCTGATGTTTTACGCCGATGCGTTCCCGGTAAAAATGATTGATTTTTTCATTACCATATTTACTGTCTCCGATAATCGGATGACCAATGGATGCTAAATGGGCACGGATCTGATGGCTGCGTCCGGTAATCAGATGTACCTGCAGCAGTGTGACATCCTGATATACTTCCAGTGGCTCATACTCGGTCTCAATACAGAGTGCATCTGCTGTTTTTTCCTTTGAAATAAATACCCGATTCTGCCTTTCATCCTTCACAAGATAACCCTTTAAATGCTGCGGTGCTGTAATGCATCCGGCTACCAGGCAGAGATAATATTTCTTTACGGTTCTTTTTTTCAATGTCTCGGATAAATCCTGCAATCCCTTTAACGTCTTTCCGGCTGTCAGAAGTCCTGAAGTATTGCGGTCAAGACGGTTGCAGACGGACGGCCGGAAGGTCCGCAAATCCGTTTCCTTAAGGGCTCTGCTTTGAAGAAGATATCCGATAATATATTCATTGGCAGAAATATCGGATGGCTGTGCCTTCTGTGACAGCATTCCTGCAGGTTTATTGATGATTAAAATATCTTCATCTTCATAAACGATATCCAGTGCTGTGGTTGGAAAACTTTCTTTTACCTCTGCTCCTGCAAACTTATCATAAGTTTCATCTGCTAAAAACAGCTTTACCTCATCTCTGGCATTCAGTTTTTCGGAGCCATCTGCCTTTTTTCCATTTAATACAATATTCTTTTTCCGAAGCATTTTATAGACAAAGCTTGACGGTGCTTCTTTTAAAAGCTTTTTTAAATATTTATCAAATCGTTGTCCTGCTTCATTTTCTTTGATGATAAATGTTTTCATAACATATCCTTACTATTTCTTTTTATGAACGGTTCGAATCGTATGCTTCTTCTTCGTATTCTGGCTGGAAGCCTTTTCTGAAAATTTTTCTGTATTTCTGGACTTTCCAGCTTTATACTTTGTCTGATTTTGATTCGGTGTCCGCTTCGTCTTTTTCCTATCCGGAAATGCTTCTTCTTTGGCAAGCTTTCTTGGACGGATGAGGCAATGGGCATCAAAGCCGATTAAATCCGTCCGGTTCGTTTTGACTAACGCTTCATGCACCAGATCATAATTTTCCGGATTCCGATACTGTATCAGTGCTCGTTGCATGGCTTTCTCATGCGGATTGGTTGCTACATATACCGGCTCCATGGTTCGCGGGTCTAAACCTGTATAGTACATACAGGTCGATATGGTGGATGGGGTCGGATAGAAATCCTGTACCTGCTGAGGCATATAACCTAAATCTCTTAAATACTCAGCCAAATCTACTGCCTCCTGCAGGGTCGAACCAGGATGGGAGGACATCAGATATGGGACCAGATACTGTTTTAATCCTAACCGTTCATTCATATCATGATACTTGCGGACAAATTCATTATAAACGGAAACCGGAGGTTTTCCCATTTTCTGTAATACCGGGTCTGAAATATGCTCCGGTGCCACCTTTAGTTGTCCGCTGACATGATATTTACAAAGTTCTTCCAGAAAATTATTTTTCGTATCACATAAAAGATAGTCAAAACGGATACCGGAACGGACAAATACTTTTTTCACTCCTTTGATATTCCGTAATTTACGAAGAAGACTGATATAATCACTATGGTCAGCAACAAGATTTTTACATGGTGTCGGGAACAGACATTGCCGGTTCTTGCAAACACCCTTTGTGAGCTGCTTCGTACATGCCGGTGCCCTGAAATTAGCAGTCGGACCACCTACATCATGGATATATCCTTTAAAATCCTTATCCTGTGTCATCTTCTTTGCTTCTGCAAGAATGGATTCATGACTTCTGGTCTGAATAATTCTGCCCTGATGAAAAGTTAAAGCACAAAAGCTGCAGCCACCAAAGCAGCCACGGTTACTGACCAGTGAAAATTTTACTTCTTCAATAGCCGGTACACCACCATCCTTTTCATAGATTGGATGATAGGTTCTCATATATGGCAGTGCGTAGATATCATCCATTTCCATCTGGGTCAATGGCTTTGCCGGAGGGTTCTGTACGACAAACATTTTCTCATCATAGGTTTCATAAATTCTTCTTGCCGTAAAAGGGTCTGTATTCTGATACTGCAGGTAAAAGCTCTTGGCATACGCTGTCTTGTCTTCTTTGATTTTATTAAAAGACGGCAATTCCAAGGCATCATAAATATCTTCTTTATTTCTGGTCTTAAAAACAGTTCCATCGATATAAGTAATATCCTTTACCGCAAGACCGGAAGCTAATGCATCTGCAATTTCAACAATGCTGTGCTCGCCCATTCCATAAGAAATCAAATCAGCACCGGAGTCCAAAAGAATGGAACGTTTTACCTTATTAGACCAGTAATCATAATGCCCCAGTCTTCTAAGGCTTGCTTCAATACCGCCGATAATGATTGGATTATGTTTATAGGTCTGACGGATCAGATTGCAGTAACTTACCACTGCATAATCCGGGCGTTTTCCCATAACGCCACCCGGTGAAAATGCATCATGGGCACGTCTCTTTTTCGATACGGAATAATGGTTTACCATGGAATCCATATTACCTCCGGAAACGAAAAAGCCAAGCCGTGGCTCTCCCAATATGGTTACGCTTTCCTTATCCCGGTAATCCGGCTGTGCAATGATACCCACGGTATAACCATGTGCCTGCAATATTCTGCTGATAATAGCATGTCCAAAGGAAGGATGGTCTACATATGCATCTCCGCATACATAGACGAAATCCAGCTGCTTTATCCCTGCTTCTTCCATGTCTTTTCTTGAAATTGGTAAAAAACCATTCTGCATTCTCTTATCCTTCCTTTAATGCCTGTAATTCTGACTCCGTCAATGGGCGATACGCTCCTGTTGCCAGAGTTTCATCCAGCTTTAAGCTTCCCATGGAAAGCCGTTTTAAATAAATGACTTTTTTTCCTGTTTTTTCAAACATCCGCTTAATCTGATGATATTTTCCTTCGGTAATAGTAACTTCAATTTCTGATTCTGAATCACTTTTTAAAATCACAAGTTCAGCAGGCTTTGTGAGGTTTTTCTCTCCGATATCAAGACCCTTCCGAAAAGCCGCAACATCTTCAGCAGTCACTTTTCCTTCTATTCTGGCATAATAAGTTTTTGCCACATGTTTCTTCGGAGATAAAAGCTCATGAGCCAACGCACCATCATTGGTGATAAGGAGCAGTCCTTCCGTATCCTTATCCAGTCTGCCTACCGGAAACAAATCTTTTCTTACAGCATCTTCTATAAAAGAAATTACAGTTGGAAAATGCTTATCTTCCGTGGCACTGACACAGCCGGCAGGCTTATTTAGCATATAATATTCCCACTGGGAATAATTAACCTTTTCGCCTTCGAGGTTAACAACATCCTTTTCCGGTGAAATCTTATATTCCGGACGTTTGATGATTTCTCCATTTACGGTAACACGTCCCTTGGAAATATAGGTTTTCACCTGACTCCTGCTTCCCTTGCCCATTTCTGTTAAAAATTTATCTAATCTCAAATCTTTCATTCTGATACGTTCCTTTACTACTCTGATTTGGCAGACACCGCGATAACTCCAGAAGCTCGCCAAGCGTGTTTCTCATCGTTCAAATTCTAATTTAAATCTTAATATTGATAATGTAATATTTTCTTCTCCTGATAGAGATATTGCAGGATGGAATAGGAATTTACACTAAACTCCTGTTTATTTTCATCATTTAAATAAATTCCAAAATGAAGATGCACATCAAAATTACCGATGGTTCCTTCTGTCTTAGAATATCCGGTATCTCCCATAAATGCAATCAGCTCTCCGGCATGAACCTCGTCTCCGATGGAAAATCCTTCTGCATAATCCGACAGATGTGCATAGTAGAAATATGCTCCATGGGGACTCCGGATTCCGATACGATAACCCCCAAGTTCCAGCCAGCCCATCTGCTCTATGGTTCCATCGCAGACACTGATTACCGGGTAATTTCCCCGCGCATTGATATCTGCCATAATATCACAGCCTTCATGTCCTCTGTCTCCACCATAAGTGCGGCTCTGCATCCAGGTGTCTCCAAAAGTTACTTTTTTCTCTTCGTCCCAGATGGTATCCGGAACCGGAAAATAGACAATGTCAGACCAGATACTGTCTAAATAGGCTTCCTGCTTTTCAATTTCTTCTTTATGAAAATGCAGCAATCTTTTGTATACATCTTTCAGCTCGTTTTTTTCTGTTAAATCTGAAGCATAATATGCCAGAAGATACCGGGTAAATGTCATATCGTCCTGAGCCTCACCATCTTCAGACTCATATTCCCTGAATTTTAACACCGTTTCCGGAGAGACTTCCTGATTCCGAAGTTTCTGAAAGAACTCCTGTTGTTCAAATACTATATAAAAGGCTGCCCGCTTTTGAATCTGCTGTAACAGGCTGCAGTCTATGACCAACAGCAAAAAAAAGAGAATAATGACACAAATTTTCTTCTTCATAATAATCCGCATAAAAGTTATTTTATACAATATATTGAACTATGAAAAAAACTATTTCTCTTCTGATTCTTTTTTTGTGCTTAATATTATTATTTGTGCATCCCATGCTTACGGTATCAGCCGCAGCAAATGGCCTTATGCTCTGGTATCAGAATATTCTGCCTGCATTGCTTCCTTTTGCCATTCTATCCAATATTCTGATTTCATCCGGGGTTTTTTATCATATTTCAGGAATCCTCTATCCATTCATCCATCTCCTGATTCCCTGCAGCAGAAATGCCTGTTTTCCACTTCTGTCAGGGTTTCTATTTGGTTTTCCTATGGGAAGCCGTATCTGTGCCCAGATGTTAGAAGAAAATCAATTATCGAGGGATGAGGCTGTCATTCTCTTTGCCATCTGCAATAATATCAGTCCCATGTTCATTGCAAGCTATATTGTTCACGATACACTCCGGCAGGACGGTCTTTTATTACCGACACTTGGGATTCTCTATCTGCCGCCCCTGATTCTATGCCGCATTCTCTATGCTTTTCAGTGTGATAATCTAAGGCAAAAAGAAACGGCACCACGATTAAAATTAAACTTTTCAATCATCGATGCCGGTATCATGAACGGTTTTGAAATTCTTTGTAAACTCGGTGGATATATCATGCTCTTTTCTATTCTGTTAGAACAGATTACCTTTTATGTGCCACAAAAGCTCTTACAATTACCACTTTGTATTTCATTAGAAGTTACGAATGGAATCCGGCAGATTTCCGAAGAAGCTCTCTCTCCACAACTTGGTTATGCCTTAATTTTAAGTCTTACCTCTTTTGGCGGATTATGCGGCTTCGCCCAGACCTATTCCATGGTTGCAAGCCAGAAGCTTTCCATGAAATATTATCTGCTGGTCCGAATCAGTCTTGCATTCTGTGCTTTCCTTCTGGGGTACATGATATATCCGGCAGGATAAATATATATTACTCTTCCGGAATCTCATTTGCCGGTGCTTCCTGTGTGGCAGGCTCTGCTGCTGTTGTTTCCTGTTTTGCCTGTCCGGAAGAAGCATCTTCTTCCTCTGGAAGCAGTTCATTCCGGTTTGCCGTCACAACATCCAGACAACCCTGAAGGGTATGAATCAGATTATCATATCTTGCCTGTGAACCTTCAATGGCATGACTTAAAATTTCTTCAATATTCTTAAGACTGCTGTCCGTATACTGAATTGCACCCATACGGATATTATTGGCATCATTGGTTGCTTTATCAAGAATCTCCTGTGCCTGCTTGGTAGCAATCATAACAACCTCATTTGCCTGGGCATAAGCCTGTTGCATAATCTGGTGTTCACTGACAAGCTCGCTGGTCTGTACCTGTGCCTGAGCAATGATGGCATCTGCTTTTGCCTGGGCATCTGCCAGAATAGCTTCTTTGTTGCTGATAATCTTCTGATAACGCTTGATTTCTTCCGGCGTTTTCATTTTTAATTCCGTCAGAAGTTCTTCTAACTCATCCTTATTAACAACAATTTTTGTACTGGATAATGGCTGATATTTGCAATTATCAATATATTCTTCGATTTCTTCTATGATTTGTTCCATTCTGCTACTCATCGTCCACACTCCTTATTTTTTGATATTATATTTATCATAAATCCGCTCTATAAACTGTGGTGGGACAAAATGAGAAATATCGCCACCATAAGAAGCATATTCCTTTACAATTGTAGAGCTGAGATAGGAATATTTTACATTCGTTGTAAGAAATACCGTATCTATCTTTGGATTTACACGATGGTTCGACTGTGCAATCTGAAGTTCATATTCAAAGTCCGTTACCGCACGCAATCCTCTGACGATAATGGTTGCATCAATTTTTTCCATAAAGTCAACTAAAAGACCATCAAAAGAAGCAACGGTTACATTCGGCATATCTTTTGTTATCTCTTTTAACATACTAACACGTTCATCTAAAGAAAACAACGAGTTTTTTGCACTGTTATTTAAAACTCCCACAACCAGCTCGTCCACTATTTTCGAAGCACGTTCAATCATGTCAACATGACCATTTGTGACCGGGTCAAAGCTGCCCGGATAGATTGCTTTTTTCATCATAGGTTATTCCTTTCTGGATATAAAGGCATGTAAATTTGTCTTATATTTTTTGCATTTATCAAGTGTAAAACCAAGCTCCTCAAGATACTCAAAACCAGTCTTTAGGGACGCTTCTACAATAATTACCGTATCTTCATCTACCAGGGTCGATTTAGAAAGCAGCATCAGCACATCCTTTTCCAGTTCCTGATTGTAAGGCGGATCCATGAAAATAATCTGGAATGTCCCTTTTCCTTCCAGACTCCGGATAGCTGCCATAACATCCATCTGCATTAAACGACACTGGTCATTAAATTGGGTAAAGTTAATATTATCCTGTATACATGCTGCTGCTTTTTTCCCACTTTCCACAAAAACAGCTTCTTTCGCTCCACGGCTGACAGCTTCCAATCCAATCTGTCCGCTTCCTGCAAACAAATCTAAGAACCGGCAGTCCGCAATCTCGTATTGCAGCATATTAAAAAGTGTTTCTTTAATACGGTCTGTTGTCGGTCTTGTGTCTATTCCTTCAATTGTTTTCAATGGAAGGCTTCTTCCTTTTCCGGCTATTATTCTCATTAAAATCCCTCTTTTATCAGTAAATCATCCAGTTCCTGCAATGCTGTCTCCACCGCATGCATACGCACTTCACTACGGTCTCCGGAAAATACATAACGTATAACTTTCACAAAATCATTTATTTTATAACCAATGTATACCAGTCCTACCGGGAACTTTTCACTTCCACCGCCGGGACCTGCAATACCGGTTACTGAGATTCCGACATTCGTACCTGCAACTTTTGTTACGCCACGAACCATTTCTTCTGCTACTTCTTTACTTACTGCAGTGTGTTTCTGCAAGGTCTCTTCCGATACACCTAGTACTTTATGCTTTACCGCATCCGAGTAAGTGATATAAGATTCTTCCAGCACATCCGAAGCACCCGGCACATTAATCAAAGTTGCGGCTACAAGTCCTCCGGTACAGGATTCTGCGGCAGCAATGGATAAATGATTCTCCGCCAGCCGTTTTACAATTTTATCTTCCAGGTTTTCCTGTCTATTTTCCATGGGAATCCTCTTTATTTCTGTTCTTTTAAAACAGCTCTGTTTTTCCAGAGATAATCAATTAGAGATACAACCGTTAATACCAGTGCAATATAAGTAAGTACGGTTCCTAATAACTGGAAGTAACAGTTATCAAAATTAAGAATCAATACAATGACCATAAGCATCTGGAATGTGGTCTTAAATTTGCCCCAGTAGCTGGCTGCAATTACAACGCCGTTATCAGCTGCTACCAGACGGAAACCACTGATGATAAACTCACGGCTGATAATTACGATTACAATCCAGGCTGCAAGCTGTCCGGTTTCAATCAGGCAGATCATTGCGGCACATACCAGCAGTTTATCCGCAAGCGGGTCCATAAATTTGCCGAAATCTGTCACAAGATTATACTTTCTTGCAATCTTCCCATCCAAAAGGTCTGTAAGACTTGCTACAATAAAGATTGCTACAGCAATATAATTTGCATAACCCGGACAAATCGGTGCCAACATAAACACTACAAAAAACGGAATCAAAATCACTCTGAAAATTGTTAATTTGTTTGGTAAATTCATGCTAATTCTCCTATCAAATCATATTCATAAGCTCCGGTTACTTTTACTTTGGCAAAGTCTCCGGTCATTAAGGTTTCCTCTGTATTTACAAAAATATATCCGTCAATAGATGGCGCATCACGGTAGGTTCTTCCTACATAAGCATTCTCATCTGCAACTTTTCCTTCGATAAAAGCATAAAGTTCACGGTCAACCATATCTTCATTTTTCTCAAAAATAATTTCTTCCTGAAGTTCCATGACTTCCTGTTGCCACAGCTTCTTCTTCTCTTCCGGAATCTGATTTTCCATCTCAGCCGCTTTCGTTCCCTCTTCCGGAGAATAGGTAAATGCGCCCAGACGGTCAAATTTCATTTCCTGTACGAATTCCAACAGCTCTTTATGCTGCTCTTCTGTCTCTCCCGGGAAGCCACAGATTAAAGTGGTCCGGAGCGTAATATCCGGAATTTCTTTCCGCAGATGATGAATAATACGAACCAGGTCATCCTTATTGGTCTTTCTTCCCATTCTCTTTAATACATCTGAATTTGCATGCTGAATCGGAATATCCAGATAATGGCAGACTTTATCATTTCGTTTGATTGCTTCAATCAGTTCATCATCAATTTCTTCCGGATAACAGTAAAGAATACGAATCCAGTACAATCCCGGAATCTTGTTTAATTCATCTAAAAGCCAGTGCAGGGATTTTTTTCCATAGAGGTCAATTCCGTAAAGAGTGGTCTCCTGGGCTACCAGAATCAGTTCCTTTACACCGCCCTCTACCAGTTCTCTGGCTGTTGCTACCAGTTCTTCTATCGGAATACTGCGGTAGTTACCTCTGATATATGGAATGATGCAGTAAGTACAGCGTTTGTTACAGCCTTCTGCAATTTTTAAATGGGCATAATGTCCACCGGTGGTAACACATCGTTTGGTATGCAAGGTCGGAAGTCCTTCCAGTGAATTTAAATTGGTATAATGTTTTCCTGCCATAACTTCTTTCACAGCAGAAACAATATTATCATAGGAATTGGTTCCAAGAATTGCATCTACTTCCGGTATTTCTTCCTCAATCTCACTCCGGTAACGCTGGGCAAGGCACCCGGTTACAATCAATGCCTTTGCATGTCCGGTTTTCTTATATTCTGCCATTTCAAGTATTGTGTTAATACTCTCTTCTTTGGCATCATTGATAAAACAACAGGTATTAATTACTATCACATCTGCCTGCGTTTCATCATCAATAATGGTATATCCGGCATCACGGATCATACCAAGCATATATTCTGAATCTACCAGGTTCTTATCACACCCCAGCGATACAAAGAAAATATTCATTCATTCCTCCGTAACAGGAAAGAGTCCTGTATATATTTTTCTCTTACATGACGAAAGGGTTACCAAACCATGTTGGCAACCCCGCTATGCTACTCGTTATCTTCTGAAACAGCATCTTCTCCCATGATTTTTACCTTTCCGGTATAAAGCTCTTCTACTGCGATAGAAAGCGGTTTCTTTCCTTTTGCATTTTCAACCAATGGTTCATCTCCACCGATAATCTGTCTTGCTCTCTTTGCAGTAGCAATTACAATAGAATATCTGCTGTTTACGACCGGTTCTTCTCCGATTTCAACGTCGTTATTTACGACCTTCATTAACTCAACATAAGATGGATGTATCATAATTTATTCTCCTTTCGAAAAGCACTTCAGCTCTTCTCTGATTTTATTGATGAAATTTATATTACGTGATGCACAATCATGCTCGTTCTCAATGATGCTATGGATATTCTCCACACATGCAGGGACGGTATCGTTCACCACAATGTAATCATACTGATTCATAAACTCTGCTTCCTGGGATGCTCTGTTTAATCTTGCATTGATGGTTGCCATATCTTCAGTTCCACGGTTCACCAGGCGGTTCTTTAATTCATCCGCATCCGGTGGTGTTACAAAGATTAAGATAGTGTCCGGAAAACGTTTCTTTACGTCAAGTGCTCCCTGAATCTCTATCTCAAGAATTACATCTTTTCCAGCCTCTAACTGTTCATCTACATAGGCTTTTGGTGTACCATAATAATTTCCCACATAACAGGCATGCTCAATTAACGCATTGTCTGCTATCATCTGTTCAAATTCTTCTCTGGTACGAAAGAAATAATCAACACCATCCACTTCTCCGGGTCTCGGATTTCTCGTGGTAGCTGAAACAGATAATGCATACGTATCCTTGTACTCCGCCATCAGAGCTTTCATCACAGTGCCTTTGCCGGCACCGGAGAAACCGGATACTACGGTTAATATACCTTTTCTTTTCATTTACTATTCCTCACTCAGTTTATTTCCACTAATCTCGTTAAATCTGCCAGTCAGTGTATCCGGCTGTAACGCAGAAAGAACGATATATCCGGCGTTGGTAATAATCACCGCACGGGTACGTCTTCCCTGGGTTGCATCCACCACGCACTCTTCTTCTTTGGCTTTCTGAATCATGCGCTTGGCAGGTGCAGAATCCGGCTGAATCACAGCAACAATCTTATCTGTATTTACTACATTTCCAAATCCAATATTCATAAGTGCTGCCATTTTTCACCATTCCATTCTTACTACAGGGTTTACGGAAATCATTTATTCAATATTCTGAATCTGTTCGCGGACTTTTTCAATATCCGTTTTCAGATTAATACCGGTATCCGAAATTGCAAGATCACTTGCCTTGGAAAGAATCGTATTTGCTTCCCGGTTCATCTCCTGGGCAATAAAGTCAAGCTTCCTTCCAACGGTTCCACCGCCTGTTAAGGCAGCTTTCATCGCTTCGATATGGCTCTTTAAGCGGACAGTCTCTTCATCCACACATATTTTATCAGCAAATATTGTAACCTCCGTTGCAATTCTTGCATCATCCATCTGCTTATCTTCTAAGATTTCTTTTACCTTGGTTTCTAATCGCTCACGGTATTCTTTCATAACGATTGGAGAACGATCCTCAATAAAATCCACATAACCAATCATTTCATCTAATTTATTCAGAAGGTCTGTTTTTAAATTCTCGCCTTCTTTTTCTCTGGTTTCAACAAATGCCTCACATGCATTACGCAATGTCTTCTCAAGAAGTGCCCAAAGTTCTTCTTCGTCATTATCCTGTTCTTCCATTATAAAAACATCCGGATAACGTGACAATGTGCTGACACGGATATCATTTTCCAGTTGGAAATGCTCTGCCATCTGCTGTAAATATTTTAAATATTCGCCAGCAAGTTCTTCGTTGTATTTCAGCGAGAAGTTGGCTTCGTTAAAATCTTCACAGGTAATGAAGATATCTACTTTTCCACGCTGTATGTATTCTTTGATTAAGTTACGCACGGCACTTTCAAAGAAACTTAATTTTTTAGGAAGCTTAACATTTACATCCAGATAGCGGTGATTTACTGATTTAATCTCTACCGTTATCTTACGGTTGTCTTCCTCTATCTCACACCTGCCGAAGCCGGTCATACTTTTAATCATAGCTGCCTCCTAATGCATAGATATATGTATTATAGTAGAATTTTCTTTATTAGTCAAATTCAAAATGCCGTATTTATTGAAATTTTAGAAAGATTTCTTTATAATAAAATCCTGTAAAAGAATCTATTCTTTCCAAAGGAGGTCATATTATATGGCACTAGACGGAATTACCGTAGCTGCACTTACTGCAGAATTAAATCAGACAATTTTAAATGGACGAATCAGCAAAATAGCCCAGCCTGAGGCGGACGAGCTGCTGCTTACCATAAAGGCACCATCCGGCCAGTACCGGCTTTCTTTAAGTGCCAGTGCTTCCCTGCCTTATATCTATCTTACAGCTCAGAATAAAGTCAGTCCCATGACTGCACCGAATTTCTGCATGGTATTACGAAAACATATTGCCAACGGCCGGATTATTGCCATCAGTCAGCCCGGATTAGAACGAATCATCCGGATTACGGTCGAGCATTTGGATGAAATGGGCGACCTGAAAAAGAAAAACCTGATTATAGAATTAATGGGGAAATACAGCAATATTATTTTCTGTGATGAAAACGAACGCATCATTGACAGCATCAAACGGGTTCCATCCCAGATGAGTTCCGTCCGTGAAGTTCTGCCGGGAAGAGAATATTTTATCCCGGAGACCCAGGACAAGCGGAATCCCCTTGACTGTTCCTATGAACAGTTCTGTGAAAAGGCGTCTTCTCTTCCACTGCCACTTGCCAAAGCACTTACTTCTGCTTTTACCGGAATCAGTGGACAGGTTGCAGCAGAAATCTGTTACCGTGCTTCTTTAGATGCAGATACACCGATTAATACCTTAGAAGAAGACGCACTGCTGCACCTTTATCATAATTTCAGCTGGCTGATGGAGGATGTCGGAAACGCCAACTTCAAGCCATGTATTCTTTATAAAGGAGAAGAACCGGCAGAATATGCTGCCATCTTACCAACTCGCTATGAACATACGGAAGGCTATCACATTGAACCGGCAGATTCTATTTCCGCCGTATTAGAACAATTTTATGCCAGCCGCAGCCTCTACACCCGTATGCGTCAGAAATCTGTGGATTTGCGTAAAATTGTATCCACTCACTTAGAGCGAAGCAGTAAAAAACTGGATTTACAGTTAAAACAGTTAAAAGATACGGAAAAACGTGATAAATTTAAAGTATACGGCGAATTATTAAATACCTACGGCTATCAGGTTACCGAAGGAGCCAAATCAGTAGAGGTGCCAAATTACTATACCGGTGAAATGCTTACCATTCCTCTGGATGAAACACTTTCTCCACTGGACAATGCAAAAAAATATTTTGCCCGGTACAATAAATTAAAGCGTACCTTTGAAGCATTAAATACCCAGACCGAAGAAACCAAGACAGAAATAGCACACTTACAGACTATTCAGGCTGCGCTTGCCATTGCAGAATCCGAAGATGACCTTGCCCAGATCCGGGACGAGCTGGAAACCTATGGCTATATCCGCAGGAAAATGAACGGTAAGAAAAACCAGAAATTCAAAAGTAAACCATTCCATTATCGTTCCAGTGATGGCTTTGATATTTATGTTGGAAAAAATAATTTCCAGAATGACGAACTTACTTTCAAGGTTGCCAATGGAAATGACTGGTGGTTCCACGCCAAAGGAATGCCCGGCTCCCATGTTATTGTAAAAACCGAAGGCAGGGAGCTTCCGGACCGGACTTTCGAAGAGGCCGGCAGACTGGCAGGCTACTATTCTTCCGGCCGTGATAACGAAAAAATTGAAATCGATTATTTACAGCGTAAAAATGTAAAGAAACCAAACGGTGCTGTTGCCGGTTATGTCATTTACTATACGAATTATTCCCTGACAATTCACCCGGACATTTCCGGCATCGAAAAAATTTCAGAATAATTTAGTCACACATTTTTACTTCTTCCATATTATGAAGTGTAAGATAAATTTTGGAGGATTTGAAAATGAGTGATTTAGCTGCTACTGGCTGCGGATGTGGATGTAACGAAGGAAATAACTGCTGTTCTTTAATCTGGATTATCCTGTTACTCTCCTGCTGTGGCAACAATGGATTTGGAGGATGTGGCAATGGATGCGGCAACGACAGCTGTATCTGGATTATTTTACTGTTGCTCTTCTGCGGCGGCTGTGGTGACAGCTTCGGATTTAACAACAACGGTTGTGGATGCTAATTCATCTGCAAAGCGGGGCCTCTCAACGAGGTCCCTTTTTCACTTTACAGGAAATTGCTTTCCTGTAAAGTAAAAAATGCTCCGCGAGGATGCGCACTGCGGCGTATAAGGTAGATGTCGCAAGCGACCGCCGCAGGCGCAAGAATGTGTCAAGACACATTCTTTGTTCTGTCATATCTTTGACCGCCTTTTTCCGGTGCGGTCCACTTCTTCTTTTCCGCTTCCTTTTTTTCATACACTCTTCATCTATTTCATATACTTCATTTCCGTCAATGATTAATTTTCCCATGCTGGCATCAAATCCTTTCCGGTTTCTATAAAAAAGTTCTACATTTTATTATATGCGTCAAAGTTATATTTTCCGCTGTTCTATCATAATTTAAAAGAAAAAGGATTATTTTATGGATTCTGAGTATAAACCAACCTTCTTTGACTCGCAGTTACAAAACCACCAGTTACAGATTATGAAAACCATGATTCCATATCTTTCCGCCAGTCAGCAGCGTCCCTTTGCGCTTCTCATCAAATATATGGAACTACAAAAAACAGCCCAGCTTTTTTCCAATGACGCCCTTACGATTCAGGAAGTCAGCAGTCATTCTCCACAGGAGCGGATGTTTCAGATGCTTACCGATATCAGTGAACAGTGTACACCCGGCGAGAAAGAAAATATTGAAAACTTTTTAAATATGTATCAGATGCTGTCTGCTTATGATACCCTGTTTTCCTGATTTCATCACTTTATCATTTGTTATTTTATGGTTCCCTATCAACTTGTTAAGAACGGAGGATTTTATGAATTTAGACTTTTTAAAAGGCAATCCTGCCTTAAATGATATTTCACCGGAAAAGCTGCAGTTTCTTATGGATTTTGCTTCTAATAATGCCGATACAAAAGATGCCAAATCCATGGCTTCCACGGTCATGAACGCTGCCAACAATGCCAAACAGAACGGCATGACATTTTCGAATACTGAAACAACTTTATTAATTGAATTATTAAAGCAGAATATGTCCGAAGCAGAACGTGTAAAAGCGGATAAAATGCTGCAGATAATGCAGATGTTACAGAAAAAGAAAAAATAGTCTCTTATAACACAAGCGAGGATATGCAAAATGCACATCCTCGTTTGCGAAATATTTATTATGATTTTATCATTGCTTATTTCATTACAATATTAATGATTTTACCCGGTACATAAATCTCTTTGATTACGTTGCCGGTAAGCTTATCTGCAATTGCAGCTTTTCCTGCAGCAAGAGCATCCTCTTTGGAAGCATCTTTTGCAATGCTGACAACACCCTTTGTCTTGCCGTTAATCTGTACTGCAATTTCAACTTCATCATCTTCCATTGCATCTTTATCATACTCCGGCCATCTTTCTGCAAATACAGAAGTATCATGACCAAGCTCGCTCCACAGTTCTTCTGCAATATGTGGTGCAAACGGAGCAAGAAGAAGCACATAAGTTTCAAGTGTCTTCTTATCTACGCCACCCTTCTTGGAAAGGTCGATCAGTTTGTTGTTGTATTCCATAAATCCTGAAATTACAGTATTTAAGCTGAAGCTTTCCAGTCTCTGGGTGATATCATATACCAGTTTATGACGAATCTTAACCAGTTCTTTGGTCTCAGCAACATCTGCATCCTTCTGGCTCATTACAAGATTCCAGAATCTGGTGATAAAACGGTATACGCCATCGATTCCGCGGTCATCCCATTCAGAATCCAATTCTGGTGGTCCAACAAACAGCTCATATAATCTTAAGGAGTCACAACCGTAGTCACGAACCAGATCATCCGGCGAAACGACATTTCCTTTGGATTTACTCATCTTGATACCATTCTTACCGGTAATCATACCCTGGTTAAACAGTTTGGTGAATGGCTCATCAAAGTCAATTACTCCGATATCATATAAGAATTTGGTATAGAAACGGGAATACAGAAGATGCAGTACTGCATGCTCTACACCACCGATATACATATCAACCGGAAGATATTTATCTGCTTTCTCGCGGCTTACTAATTCATCTTTGTTCTTGTTATCTACATAACGTAAGAAATACCAGGATGAACCTGCCCACTGAGGCATGGTATTGGTCTCACGTTTTGCAGGCTTACCACAGCAAGGACATGTGGTATTTACCCACTCCGTAATATCTGCCAACGGTGATTCTCCGGTACCTGTCGGCTGATAAGATTCAACCTCCGGTAACAGTAATGGAAGCTCTTCTTCCGGAACCGGAACTGCTCCACAATCCGGACAATGTACGATTGGAATTGGCTCGCCCCAGTAACGCTGGCGGGAGAATACCCAGTCTCTTAATTTATAGTTGGTTGTCTTCTTACCAAAGCCCATCTTTTCAATCATTTCCGGAGCTTCTTTCTTAAGAACGGACGACTCCATTCCATTCCAGTCACCAGAATTAATCATAATACCTTTTGCTTCGGTATAAGCTTCGGTCATATTTTCAATTTCCTTACCATCTTTGGCAATAACCTGGATGATTGGAATATTGAATTTCTTTGCAAATTCAAAGTCACGGTCATCATGTGCAGGAACACACATAATTGCTCCGGTACCATAATCAGCTAATACATAATCAGAAAGCCAGATTGGAACCTTTGCGCCGTTCAGCGGATTAATCGCATAAGAACCGGTAAATACACCCGTCTTTTCTTTATCCTGCAAACGATCTACAGAAGATTTCAGGGATGACTGATAGATATAATCCTCTACTGCAGCTCTTGTCTCATCAGTTGCAAGCTCTTTTGCCAAAGCATGCTCCGGTGCAAGTACCATGAAAGTTGCTCCGTGAAGAGTATCCGGTCTTGTGGTATAAACAGTAATCTCTTTATCGCTTCCATCCACCTTAAAGTTGACTTCTGCTCCATTACTCTTACCAATCCAGTCAGTCTGCATTTTCTTAACCTTTTCCGGCCAGTCAAGTTTATCAAGGTCTGCAAGAAGACGGTCAGCATATTTGGTAATCTTAAGCATCCACTGCTTTAAGTTCTTCTTGGTAACATCAGCACCACAACGCTCACATTTACCATTTACAACTTCTTCATTGGCAAGACCAGTCTTACAGGATGGACACCAGTTAATTGGCATCTCTTTCTCATAAGCAAGTCCAGCTTTAAACATTTTTACAAAAATCCACTGTGTCCATTTGTAGAATTCAGGATCGGTGGTATTTACTTCCATATCCCAGTCATAGATTGCAGCAATTTCCTGAATCTGACGCTTGATATTCCTGATATTTTCAGCGGTAGATTTTTCCGGATGAACACCCATCTTAATTGCGTAGTTCTCTGCCGGAAGACCAAATGCATCCCATCCCATCGGGTGAATGACATAATATCCATGCATAAGCTTATAGCGGCTCCATACATCAGATATTACATAGCCTCTCCAGTGACCTACATGGAGTCCGTTTCCGGATGGGTATGGAAACATATCCAGACAATAGTATTTCGGCTTCTTGCCATCATTTACGTTAATTGGCTTATCTTCCCAGACTTTACGCCATTTCTGCTCTACCGCTCTGTGATTATACGGTACTGTTGTTTGTGACATCTTCAATTCCTCCTAATTTAAACAGCTTTCGTCCATAAAATAAGGACATGCTGATAGAATGCCTTTTTAGAGACTTATACTCATAAAATTCTATCACATGCCCTCAATTTGTCAAGGAAAAATGGTATTTGTATCAATTGTAAGAATCCGGTCTATCGGACAAATGCTCTTCCCTTTTCCGTCTGTGCCTTCAAAATATTTCGAGCTTGCCGATTCAAACAGCACATAGATATTGCCGTCTGCATAATTAATTTCTTCGGAACATGGTGGCATTTCTACCTTAAGTTCCGGTGTCCGCGGCTTTGTATCCATTACATCTACATTCTGGTAAATCTTTAAATAGGATGAATTGCTTCTTCCATAGGATGTGCTTAAATACACTCTGTCCTGTTCATCAAAAGCAATTCCCTGCACCTTTTCCGGTATCTGGTAGCGCTGCTGTTCCATCAGTTCTCCATCCTGATATTTATAAGAAATCATAATGGATTTGAATAAGGCATTGTGTGTTGCTACCCAGAGAATTCCATCATGCCAGGTAATGCAGGATGGCATATTCGCTACACGGTATTCTTCAAACATTCCGGTGGCATCCACAAAAATCTTCGGTTTGGACTCTGCAATCTTTTTTATATAACTGTAACTAAGCCGCTCCAAAGACCTCGTGTCCGAATGGCAGATCCAGACATTTCTTCCATCGTAGGTAAGTCCTCCAAGATGGCTGTTCTTTTTCATGCCAAGAGTAACCATATATTCTCCGGTCTCTTTGTCAAAGATATAAAGGGCTCCAAGGCTTTCCGAATCATCCGTATTATATGCTGTAATCATATAATAATCTTCGGTAATACAGATACCCTGCGGACACTGGTTGTCCGTGGATGTCATATTCTGTGCATAATCCTGTTCCCTGGTGGATGGCATTCCCGGAATATTTACATCATAGGCAAAGCTGAATCCACAATCCTTTAACATCCGGTCATTTCCGCTCATCTGTGATGCCGTGGAATATGGATACATTTCCACGCTGTAAGAAGAATCAATCTTCTTGGTCCATTTTGCGTATAAAGATACGTCTCCGAAATTATCAATGTTTATCTCTGTAATCTTATTCTGATAACTGCTTTCGGTATACCAGCCAGCGAAATTATATCCCGGTTTTTCCGGTATATCAAGGGTTAGAGGAAGTTCTTCTATAATATAGTTATAAGTCAAATCAGAAGTAGGGATTCCACCATTTAAGTAATAGGTGATATCATAATCTTCCTTTAATACATTGGCATCTTCCGGCTCCATGCTGTAATAAAGAGAGGTAGTGATTGGCAGAGAACGAAGTGCTTTTGCTTCTGAAAACTGCGAATTATCGAAAAACAGCGCAATAATCAAAACAATTGCAAAAAAAGTTCTTTTCTTTCCCATGTCACCACCACCTCTCTTTCGTCATCCGTTTGTCTTAACAGATATTTTTTCTCATTACACTTATCTCACTACACTATTTATCTTCTTCTGAAGCAAGCTTGGATGCCCGCTCTTCCATCTGTACCCTTGCGACTTCCTCCGGTGCCTGTTCGTATCTGGCAAACTGGTAGGAGAAATCTCCGCTTCCCTGTGTCATGGAACGAAGTCTTGTGCCATAACCATATAATTCAATATAAGGAATATCCGCTAAAATCTCGGTGGTTCCTTTGTTATCCGGTGTCATGCCAAGAACTCTTGCCCGCTTCTTATTTAAATCTCCCATTACATCTCCGGTATAAACGTCTGGTAATGTAATCTTAAGGCTGGCAATCGGTTCTAAAAGCACCGGCTTTGCTTCTAAGATTCCTTTCTTTAAGGCTTCTCTTGCAGCAACCTTAAATGCCATTTCCGAAGAATCTACTGCATGATAGGAACCGTCATAAAGCACTGCCTTGATACCAAGTACCGGATATGCCGCCAAAGGTCCTTTCTGCACGCCCTCCTGAAGCCCTTTTTCTACTGCAGGGAAGAAATTCTTCGGAACCGCTCCGCCAACCACTTCCTGCGAGAACTCATAGGCTTCCTCAAGATTTCCCGATGGTGAAAAACGCATCTTTACATGTCCATACTGGCCATGTCCACCAGACTGTTTCTTATATTTATATTCCACATCTGAGGTTCCTCGGATGGTTTCACGGAATGCAACCTTCGGACGGCTCAGTTCAATCTCTACTTTATACTTATTCTTTAAGGTTTCTACCAGAACCTCCAACTGCTGTTCCCCTATACCATAAATCAGTGTCTGGTGATTAGCACTGTCATTTACTGTCTTAATGGTTAAGTCTTCCTGCATGATTTTCTGCAGTGCCTGGGAAATTTTATCTTCATCACCTTTATTCTTTGCTTTATATCTCATGCCGGTATATGGCTCTGAAATACTTGTCCGGATAAAGAGTATCGGATTGGCTCTTGTAGACAGGGAATCGGTTGTCATAGCTCCGGAAAGCTTTGCTAATGCTCCGATATCTCCGGCATGAAGCTCCGGTACTTCCTGTGGTTTGCTGCCGCACATTACATAGAGCTTTCCAATCCTGCCTTCTGTATCCCGATGATGATTAAAAAGCAAATCATCGGTTTTTAACACACCGGAATTTACTTTTATCAGAGAATATTTTCCAATAAACGGGTCTACAATTGTTTTAAAAATATATGCTGATTTTGGCTTTGAGAAATCATAATCTGCGGAATATACTTCATTGCTCTTGGCATTAATTCCGGTACAGGAACGTTTATCCGGGCTTGGGAAGTATTTTATAATATCATCTAACAAGGTATACATACCCTGTGCAAGAATACTGGAACCCATGGAAACCGGAACCATGCTGGCATCTGCCACATTCACGCGAAGTGCCTGACGTATTTCGTTTTCCGAGAATTCATCACCATTAAAATACCGCTCCATGAATTCTTCACTGGTTTCTGCTACCGCTTCCATCAGGGCATCGGTACAGATTCCAAGGTTATTCTGGCTGTATTCCGGAATCTCACATTCTACTACTTCACCCTTATCATTCCATCTCTGGGCACTCTTACGAACCACATTGATATAGCCTACAAATTTCTCGTTTTCACGAATCGGCAGATGGAATGGTGCAATCCGCTTGCCATATAACTGCTGTAAATCTTCTACTACCTGCCGGAAGCTTGCATTATCAATATCCATCTCCGTAACAAATATCATTCTCGGAAGATTGTATTTCTCGCAGATGTCCCAGGCTTTCTTCGTACCGACTTCAATTCCATTCTTGCCGGATACCACGATAATTGCTGCATCT
The DNA here is from genome assembly GCF_020687575.1 of Roseburia sp. CLA-AA-H209. Taxonomy (NCBI): domain Bacteria; kingdom Bacillati; phylum Bacillota; class Clostridia; order Lachnospirales; family Lachnospiraceae; genus Roseburia; species Roseburia sp. CLA-AA-H209. Next base: position 31,661 of record NZ_JAJEQU010000001.1, on the reverse strand, counting down.
GCGGCACTGACTGCTTCTTCCACTTCACCGACAAAGTCAAAATATCCCGGAGTATCTAAGAAATTAATCTTGGTATTATCCCAGATAACCGGAACAACCGAAGTATGGATGGAAAACTGTCTTTTGATTTCTTCTTTATCAAAATCACTGATAGTATTTCCATCAGAAATCTTTCCCATACGGGTTGTCATGCCGGATAAATATGCCATTGCTTCCACCAGACTGGTCTTTCCCGCTCCACCATGTCCTAAAAGCACGACGTTTCTGATTCTGTCCGTTGTAAATACTTCCATATGTTATTCCTCCTGTACTATAGATTTATGTATATATTTTACTAAATCAAGTTATTTTCTTCAACTATATTATGTATTATACACAACATTTATGAATGAATTGTAAATGTGCAGTAAACATTTTGCACTATTTTTGATCATTTTATTGTTAAATTTTATATTTTCACACGTTAAACTTTAACGCTTTAAAGTATTGACATTGTATTCTGATTCCGTTATAGTATACATGCACCACCGGAGAGATACGGTTGCATTCCGTTTCTTCTCATATTATAATAGTCCGGTCAGGTGACATTTTTTAAGTGAGGATTATAAATTATGATTATTGTTATGAAACCATCCGCTCTTCCACAGGATGTAGATAAAATTGTAGATGCAGTGGAAAAAGAAGGCTTAAAAACACATCTTTCCCATGGGGAAGAAGTTACAATCATCGGAGTTGTCGGTGATAAAACCAAATTAGATATTCAGCGCATTGAAGCCAGCCCTGAAGTAGAAAAGGTAGTTCCGATTACCGAAAGCTACAAGCTTGCCAATAAGAAGTTCCACCCACAGCCAACCAGTTTCAAGGTTAAGGATACCGTAATCGGTCCTGATACCATGACAATTATGGCTGGTCCCTGTGCCGTTGAAACAGAAGAACAGCTTCTTTGCATTGCCCGTGCAGTCAAGAAGGCAGGAGCAACCATTCTTCGTGGTGGTGCTTACAAACCTCGTACTTCCCCATACTCTTTCCAGGGTCTTGAGGAAGAAGGTTTAAAATATATGAAGACCGCTTCTGATGAAACAGGTCTTGCAACCATTTGTGAAGTAACCAGTGCACATGCCGTAGAATCTGCTGTAAAATATGTCAGCATGCTTCAGGTCGGTGCCAGAAATATGCAGAACTTCGAATTATTAAAAGAAGTTGGCCGTGCCGGTCTTCCTGTCTTATTAAAGAGAGGTCTGTCTGCTACGATTGATGAATGGTTGAATGCAGCAGAATATATTATCTCTTCCGGAAGTCCAAACGTTGCTTTATGTGAACGTGGTATCCGTACTTTCGAGACTTCCACCAGAAATACCTTAGACTTAAGTGCAGTATGTGTCTTAAAGGAACGTACCCATCTTCCGGTCATCGTTGACCCAAGCCATGCAACCGGTGTCCGCTCTTTCGTTGAGCCGCTTGCTAAAGCCGGTATTGCCTGCGGTGCCGATGGTCTGATGATTGAAGTACATAATGACCCTGCACATGCACTTTCCGATGGTCCGCAGTCTCTGAACTTCGAACAGTTCGATTCTGTTATGGAACATATCAAACCATATATTTCCTTAAGCGGAAGGAGCTTAATGTAACATGGACTTTAAGAAAATCGGTTTTATTGGTCTTGGTCTTATCGGCGGTTCGATGGCTAAGACCATAAAACGCATTTACCCGGAAACAGAACTGATTGCCACATCCGGTCATCTTTCTACCATAACTGCAGCTTTTGAAGACCATACTATTTCCAATGATACGCTGCTTGCAATGAAAGATTTCTCCGACTGTGATATTATCTTTCTCTGCTGTCCGGTACAGAAAAATATTGAATACATAAAAGAATTAAAGCCCTTTTTAAAAAAGGGCTGTATTCTTTCTGATGTAGGAAGTGTCAAAGGGGATATTCATGAAAGTATTACAGCCCTTGAGTTAGAATCCTTTTTTATTGGCGGACATCCTATGGCAGGTTCTGAAAAGACCGGCTATCAGGCTGCAACCGCCTATTTATTGGAAAATGCTTATTATATTTTAACCCCGACTGCAAAAACTGATACCACAATGCTTCATGCGTTCCGGGATTATATTGCATCCTTAGGCTCAGTTCCTATGATTATGGATGCGAAAACCCATGACCATGCAACCGCTTCTATCAGTCATCTACCGCATATTATTGCAGCAAGTCTTGTGAATCTGATTCGTGAAACCGATGATGAAAATGAGACGATGAAGACGATTGCAGCAGGCGGATTTAAAGATATTACAAGAATTGCATCCTCTTCTCCTGTAATGTGGCAGCATATCTGTGCCTCTAACCGGGAGCAGATTTTAACACTCATTGACCGCTATACGGAAGAGTTAAATACCATGCGTAGTCTGATTGCTGAAAGAAAAGAAAAGGAAATCTATGAATTCTTCTCTCATGCCAAGGATTACCGGGATTCTATCACCATTACTTCTTCCGGTCCATTGCGTAAAGTCTTTGAATGTTATTGTGATCTGATTGATGAAGCCGGTGGAATTGCAACCATTGCTACGATTCTTGCCAGCAACAATATCAGTATTAAAAATATTGGAATTATCCATAACCGTGAATTTGAAAACGGTGTACTTCGTATTGAATTATATGAAGAAGAAGCACTTAACTGTGCCATTGCACTGCTTCGCAAATATCATTATACAGTTTATGAACGATAATATTTAGATAAAATATTGACAATATTTCAGAATGCATCCAGAAAGGATTTTATTATGCAGATCAAAAAAGCCCATGCCTTACATGGAGAAATAAATATTCCGGGAGACAAATCTATTTCCCATCGTGCAATTATGTTTGGTTCGCTTTCCAACGGCACAACCGAAATCACCAATTTCTTAGAGGGTGCCGACTGTCTTTCTACGATTTCCTGCTTTCAGGAAATGGGCATTGAAATTGAACGGGAAAAAAGTCGTGTACTTGTCCATGGAAAAGGATTACACGGTCTAAAGGAGCCACAGCATATCTTAGACGCGGGGAACAGTGGAACTACTACCCGGCTGATTTCTGGTATCTTAGCCGGTAATCCATTTGTCAGCCAGTTAGATGGGGATGATTCCCTTCGCACCCGTCCCATGAAGCGTATCATGGAACCGCTTCGTCTCATGCAGGCAGATATCGAAAGTTTAAAGGATAACAACTGTGTTCCTTTAAAAATAACCGGACATGAATTACATGCCATTGATTATACTTCCAAGGTTGCATCTGCCCAGGTAAAATCCTGTATACTTTTAGCCGGCTTATATGCGGACGGAATTACCAGCGTAACGGAACCGGTACTCTCCCGCAACCACACAGAACTAATGCTTCGCTCTTTCGGCGCTAAAGTCACCTCTGAAGGAACAACTGCATCCATTGCACCGGATCCTGTTTTAAACGGACAGAAAGTGGAAGTTCCTGGAGATATTTCTTCGGCAGCCTATTTTATTGCGGCAGCGTTACTTACTCCTGGTTCCGAAGTCTTAATCCGCAATGTTGGAGTCAATCCCACAAGAGACGGCATCTTAAAAGTTGCCAAAGCAATGGGCGGCTCCATCGAACGGCTGAATCCAAGAACCGCATCCGGTGAGCCGGTCTGCGACCTTCTGGTAAAAGGCAGTTCACTTCATGGTACCGTGGTGGAAGGGGAACTCATCCCGACTTTAATCGATGAAATCCCTGTGATTGCTGTTATGGCAGCCTTTGCAGAAGGAATCACCATTATCCGGGATGCTGCAGAACTTAAGGTAAAGGAAACCGACCGTATTCTTACGGTAACAGAAAACTTAAAGTTATTAGGCTGTGATGTTACCCCAACGGATGATGGCATGATTATTCACGGCGGAAAGACCTTACACTCCGCAGCCATTGATGCAGGACTTGATCACCGGATTGCTATGAGCTTTGCCATTGCTGCGTTAAATATTGATGGTGGTATCGAATTAGAGCATTCTGAAATTGCAGAGGTTTCTTACCCTGATTTCTACAAAGATTTAGAGAAATTATCTATGTAAATCATATGTCAGATTATAAATCCACTTAAAAAAGCACCAAATCTGCTACAGGCAGTTTTGAAAACATCAAACCGCTTTCAGCCCTTTATTTTCAAGGGTTAAAAGCGGTTTTCATCAACACATTTTATTCTGTAACTCAGTTTTTCTTTTAGACATCATTGAAAATCTGATAAATATCAATTTTTAATGCATCGGTATCTGACATTCCAACAAATACACAGCCATATTTATAGGTTCCGTCCCCCTTCGGGTCACATCTGACAATCTCAAGTACCGCATCAATGACCTCTTTCGTCCAGATCTGAATCTTGGTATCATAGTAGGTTCCAACTTTCAAATTCTGGTCAGAAACAAATCCGATTCCGGAACGTGAAATATCGGTAACTACCACATGAATAAATTTTAAAGTAGTAATATCATCCTGATCCAGACGTTCCAGCTGAACAGATACATCTAAATCCAATCGTTTATGTTTTCTTCTCTCGTCCATAGTCCTCTCCTTCTATCAAGATTAAAGCTAATAAAATTATTTTATCCTATATTTCGAATTCTGACAATAAGAAATTATTTTATCAGCATAGCGTCCCCAAAACTAAAGAAACGGTATTTTTCTTCTACTGCTTTCTTATAGGCAGCCAGAATATGTTCCCTGCCTGCAAGAGCAGACACTAACATCACAAGGGTAGACTGTGGCAGGTGGAAATTCGTAATCAGAGCATCTATAACCTTAAACTTATAGCCCGGATAGATAAAGATATCCGTCCAGCCGCTCTTTTCCCGTAAGGTGCCATCTTCTTCTGCTGCAGACTCTAAAGTTCTTGTACTGGTGGTTCCCACGGCAATTACCCGGTGACCATTTGCTTTGGCACGATTGATTTTATCGGCTTCCGACTGTTCAATCCGGTAGAATTCCGAATGCATATGGTGCTCTTCGATGGTATCGACTTTTACCGGACGGAAAGTGCCAAGTCCCACATGAAGGGTAACTTCTGCTATATCTATGCCCATATCACGAATCTGCTGTAATAATTCCGGTGTAAAATGAAGTCCCGCTGTTGGGGCAGCGGCAGAACCATCATATTTGGCATATACTGTCTGATAACGGTTCTTATCCTTTAACTGATGGGTAATATAAGGCGGCAATGGCATCTGACCAAGCTGGTCTAAAATCTCTTCAAAGATTCCATCATAGTGAAACTGAATCAGCCGGTTACCATCTTCTACGACCTCTAAGACTTCTCCGGTCAAAAGTCCCTCTCCAAAAGAAATCTTAACACCAGGCTTACATTTCTTTCCCGGTTTTACCAGTGTTTCCCAGATATCATTTTCTTTTCTCTTTAAAAGAAGAATCTCTATTTTGGCTTCCGTTCCCTCTTTGACTCCAAACAGTCTTGCCGGAATTACCTTGGTATTATTTAACACAAGACAGTCTCCCGGCTGCAGATAATCTACTACATCACGGAATATTTTATGTTCAATATCTCCTGTTTTCTTATCTAAGACCATGAGTCTGGAACTGGAACGATCCTCCAGAGGATCCTGCGCAATCAGTTCCTCCGGTAAATCGTAATCAAAATCTTTTACATCCATGTTTCTTTCCTCTATTTCTAAGCTCTCAGTTCAATCTTCATTGCTTCTAATGCTTTTACAATGCGGTTCATTGCTCCGCTTAAATCTGCTTCCTCTAAGTTCTTATCCTTTGCACGGAAGGTCAGTGAATAAGCAATAGATTTATAACCCGGTTTAATCTGGGCTCCTTCATAAATATCGAACAGTGTGTAGTTCTCTAAGTAAGCGCCGCCCTTGCTGTCGAATACTTTTTCGATATCTCCTGCAAGAATCTCTTTGGGAACAACCATACTGATATCACGGGTTGCTGCCGGGAATTTGGCAATACCTTCATATTTACGGTCAAAGGTTGTTTCATCCATAATAGATGGCATATCAATCACTGCAACGTATACTCTGTCTTTGATATTGTAATTAGCAGCTACAATCGGATGAACCTCTCCTAAGTAACCAATTACTTTACCATCATATACAATGTTTGCCTGACGGCCCGGATGCAGATAAGGCCTTCCGGACTTCGGATCATATTCAGCTTTCTTCGTCATTCCAACTTTATAGAAGAATTCTTCTACCACGCCCTTCATGGTAAAGAAATCACCTTCACCATACATACCAAGGGTAAACTGCATTCTCTCGTCCGGAAGTTCAGTTACCGGTACACTCTTTGGCAGATAAATGTTGCCTAATTCATAAAGACGTACATCTTTATTTCTTCTGTTGTAGTTGGTTGATAACGATGTCAGCATTCCATTTAAGGATGTGGTACGCATAATACTGAAATCTTCTCCCAAAGGATTGGAAATTGTTACGGTCTGGCGTAATGGTGAATCTTCCGGAAGTAATAATTTATCAAATACCTTCGGGCTTTCGAAGGAATAATTCATGCCCTGTGAAAAACCGCAGAACTCTGCAATTTCTCTTGCAATTGCTTCGATTCTTAATTTATAGGATAACATTCCGGTAGTAGCTTCTCCGCTTGGCAGGGTTGTTGGAATGTTTGCATAACCAAAGAATCTTGCTACCTCTTCTGCAAGGTCTGCATCACACTCTAAGTCCTGTCTCCAGGATGGAACTAATACTTCATTGGTTTCTTTATCATAACCTAATTCCAGACGTTTAAAATAGGAAAGCATTTCTTCCGGCTTAATATTGGTTCCTAATAATTTATTGTATTTCTCCGGTTCAAAAGGAATCCGTCTGCCCTCTTTCTTATTCTCGTAAATATCAATGGCTCCGCCAACTACTTCACCAGCGCCTAATTCTTCGATTAACTGGCAGGCTCTGTTCATAGCTTCCATAGCAAGGTTCGGATCCAGACCTTTTTCAAATTTGGAAGACGCATCGGTACGAAGCCCGATTTTCTTACCGGAAAGGCGGATATTGGTTCCATCGAAGCATGCAGCTTCAAAAAGCATGGTTTTTACATTGTCTGTAATCATGGAATTCTCGCCACCCATAATACCTGCAATACCGATTGCTTTCCTGCCATCACAAATCATCAGAACGTTTTCATCCAAAGTACGCTCCTGACCATCCAAAGTTGTAAATAATTCGCCTTTTCCGGCACGTCTTACAACAATCTCTTTTCCCTCGATGGTATCCCAGTCATATGCATGCATCGGCTGTCCGTATTCTTCCATAACATAGTTGGTAATGTCCACAATGTTATTGATTGGACGGATTCCCTGGGCTGCAAGTCTGCGCTGCATCCACTTTGGTGATGGAGCAATCTTAATATTCTTTACCACACGGGCGGTATAACGAGGACATAATTCTTTGTCTACTACATTTACTTTAATATAGTCATTGACATCCTCATCATTTCCGGTCTCAGTTACAACCGGCGGTACAAATTCTTTCTTAAAGGTTGCTGCTGCTTCTCTGGCAATTCCAAGGATTGAGAAACAGTCTACACGGTTGTTTGTAATCTCATATTCCACAATAGTATCGTCAAGGCCTAATGCTTTAATTGCATCATCACCCGGTTTTACCTCATCCTCTGCGAAGATGTAGATACCATATTCCGGAGCTTCCGGATACATATCACGGGTAGAACCAAGTTCTTCAATGGAGCACATCATTCCATTGGACTCAATTCCTCTTAATTTACCTTTTTTAATTTTGATGCCGCCTTCTGTCATCTTTCCATCATGTCCACCGGCAACACGTCCGCCATCTAATACAACCGGAACTTTATCTCCTTCTTTTACATTCGGAGCACCGGTTACAATCTGGATGTCCTCACCTGTTCCCACATCTACCTGACAGATGATTAACTTATCAGCATCCGGATGCGGCTCGATTTTCTTAATCTGTCCAACAACGATTTTCTCTAAATCGGCATCCATTTTCTTGTAAAATTCTACTTTTGAACCGGACAGAATCATTGCATCGGTATATTCCTGTGCATCTACATTAAGTCCCGGAACCAAAGCTTCTATCCATTTTAATGATGTATTCATATTGTTTCTCCTTCTATCAACTCTCTACTGTGTTCTTTTCTTTCCGACTACAGGAAGCATGTCCCTTCAACTTCCCTGTTCATTAAAACTGTCTTAAGAAACGGTCATCATTCTCATACAAGAGACGCATATCATCAATTTCATATTTCAATAAAGCAATACGCTCAAGACCAACTCCGAATGCAAATCCTGAATATTCTTCCGGATCAATACCGCTCATACGAAGCACCTTCGGATGAACCATTCCACAGCCTAAGATTTCAATCCATCCTTCTCCCTTACAGAAACGGCATCCTTTACCGCCACATTTAAAGCAGGTGACATCCATCTCTGCACTTGGCTCTGTAAACGGGAAGTGATGCGGACGGAATTTTACTTTGGTTTCCGGTCCGAACAGACGGGCTGCAAACTCCTGCAGCGTTCCCTTTAAATCTGCAAATGTAATATTCTTATCGATTACCATTCCCTCAATCTGGTGGAAAGATGGTGAATGGGTTGCATCTACTTCATCTGCACGGAATACTCTTCCCGGTGCAATCATACGGATTGGAAGCCTGCCTTTTTCCATGACACGGACCTGTACTGGTGAAGTCTGGGTACGAAGCACGATTTTATCATTAATATAGAACGTATCCTGCTCGTCTTTTGCAGGATGATTTGCAGGAATATTTAACGCTTCAAAGTTATAATAATCATATTCTACTTCCGGTCCTTCCACTACTTCATAGCCCATACCGGTAAAGATACGCTCTACTTCTTCCAATGCAATGGTATTCGGATGACGATGGCCGACACGGTTCTTTTTAGCCGGAAGTGTAACATCAATTACTTCATGTTTTAATTTCAGTTCCATCTGGGCAGCTTCTAATTTCTGTTTTGTCTCATCTAATTTCTTTTCAATAGCTTCCCTGGTCTCGTTTACCAGCTGTCCTACCAGAGGTCTGTCCTCCGGTGCTACATCCTTCATTCCTTTTAATACTGCGGTGAGTTCACCTTTCTTTCCGAGAAATGCAACTCTGACATCATTCAGTTTGCCAAGTTCGCCGGATGATTCAATCTGATGAATTGCCTCTTCCCTGATTTTCTGCAGCTTTTCTTTCATAATAATATCTCCTTCTATCATTTTATTTCATTCATAAATAAACTACGAGAAACACGCTTTGCGAATTTTTCACGTAAAAAAACGCGAAGCATTTTCTTCCCATAGGGACGAAATTACTCCGCGGTACCACCCTGATTTCTAAATCATTAGACACTTATAAATACTTAACGCGTATCACGTCACAGACTACTAACATTCACCTGTGCAGCTTCCGTGCGAAATTCAATTACTGCCTTACCTTAAGGAAACTTTCAGCCGATGATTTCCTCTCTCTTTAAAAAGTACAATAACCTACTGAACACTTTCATTGCCTTTTACTTTTTCACTAAATGTTATAATACCACAGGGTTTCTAAAACTTCAAGTTATTTTTTATCCCGTTTCCGCTCCTTCTTCTGCTGTATGAATCCTGCAATATATTCGTCGAATACCACATTGAATTCCGCACATAACATCAGGATATACATGCAAAAATACATCCATAACATAATTAATACCAATGTAGTCAGGCTTCCATACATGGAAAATCCATTAAAATAATTCACATAGATAGATAATCCGGCAGAAAACACACACCAGGCAATGGCACAAAGTACTGCACCCGGAAGCTGGGAACGAAAGGTTGCCTTACGGTTTGGTATCAATGTAAAAATCACTACAAAGAGAATGACTAACACCAGTATCATAATAAGGCTTCCACGTTCAAATATGAGGCTTACAATATGTGTCATTATCGGAATATGCTTCACCAGAAGATGTTCTAATGATTTGCCAAATACCAGTAATACCAGCGAGATTACAATAGCAATGACAAATACAATGGTATAAATAATCGCCCAGAAACGGAGAACAAACCAGTTTCTGGTCTCCACAATATCATTTACCACATTCAACCCATTTGCCATATACTGCACACCCTTGGCTGCCGACCACACTGCTGCGATGGCTGCAATCGATACGATTCCAAAGGATTTGGTATAGACTTCATTGATAATATTTACCAGGAACGGTGCAATATATTCAGGCATTGTTTCATTTACAATCTGTAAAATCATCCCTTCCGTTACCGGCGTGTACTGCAAAAGGGAACTGAATACCATAAGAAACGGGATGCTGGATAAGAGGATAAAAAATGCCGCCTGTGCTGCAAATGCATTGATATTATCCCGTTTACATTTATCTAAAAATGATTTTACATTTCCAATCAGTTTCCAGAGCAAACTTATGCACCCCCTTCTTCCTTCGTCTTATTTTGTGGCTGATATAACTCAGTCAGTTCTGTATCCTGATAAAAATAATTTAATATCCTTTTATAATCAAAGCCCTGCACGCAAAGCTTTTGTGCCCCATTCTGGCTCATGCCAATGCCATGACCGTAACCACCGCCAAGGACTGCATAAGTTCCATCCCCTTTTGCCTGTATACTGATATAAGCACTGGGCAGAATACTCATTTCCACACTGCTTCCATCCAAAAGGTTAATATTCGTAATACCACAGCCCAAAATTGCACGCATATTATATTCGGACTGTACGCTGACTGCACCATTCTGGAATTCAAGTTCCAGTTCTAAAATAACACCACTCTGATTGCGTTTTACCACATTTATTGCCTGCAATGAGCCAAAGTTGCTGCAACTGTCTGTTGTTTCCGTCTTAGATGCATCTTTATAATAACTAATTGCCTCCGGCTGGTGCTCTTTTCTATCAGTTATCGTATGAAGCAATGTCTCATCTTTTCCCTGGAAATCAAGCACAGTATTCCATCGGAAATATTTCAAATCCGATTCATAGCAGGCACTGTCTACGTTACTGATATAATCCAAGAAGCTTTTTTCATCCGATAAATCAATGGGATTTTCTTCACTGCGCACCCAGACGCCCTGCAAATAACCATAAGCATCTTTATCAAGATTCCAGGCTTCGTAATCTCCGGTATGGCCATAGGATGTGGAATAATAATAAGTCTCTATAATATCACCTTTATAAGAAAGTACCTGACCTTTCGTCTCATCTACCGCAGCTACCGTTTCCGGCGTCTGATTCTGCTTATTATACACCTGAAAATTCACACTGTCATCTACATGTGCTCCATAAGCTTCATATTTATTGTGCATCATCTGGATATAAGCATAGCTTCTGGCACAGACAGCCTGTGCTTTTAAGGCTTCCATTCCATAAGAAGATGGAACCTCACTTGGGATAACGCCCTTTACATAGGATTCTAAATCCACTACATTTACCACGGTATATCCTTCCGGATACATACGAAGCTCCATGCTGCCTGCATAAGCCGGGGATATGCGATTGCCCTGATTGTCAGTAAAATAGAATGGCGATGTGCCATCCTCTGCGACTAATGAAACAGACGATGTTGTCAGTATATTGGCATAACAGGATGCTGTAATCACGCTTCCTGCTTCTAATACAGTTTCCGTTTCTCCATAATAAAGATGCACCGGCACATCCGATACCAATGATACATCAGAACGGAACATATTATCATTGTCTAATAACAAAACACGGATGTTTTCTATTTTAGCAGGCTCTGTCAAAAGAATGGCGCAGATCTGTTTTTCTGCCACTACAAATGTAATTTCCATGTTTTCCAGCATCAGTGCATCCATGGAGACTTCCCGGATTCCATCATAAGTTGCATATATTTTCATGGCTTCATCTATCGCAACTTGTCCATATCCCTTAATCTCCATTGCGGTATCTGTTTTTGATATCAGCTTTCCGGTAATGGTATCTTCCTTCCGGCTGATTTTATGTATCTCTTTTTCACTGAAAGAAATATCTGCTACGACATTTGATAATTCTTCATCGGTATCAACCGGCAGCTGGTATTCTGTTCCCTGATAAAGAAATGTAAGATTTCCTTCTATATTTGAAATGAGATAGGCATTTTTCAATGCCACATCTTCTTTATCCTTTGCGGCGACCCCGATTACTTTATCCTCCAACAGATAAACACCATAACTGTGAAGCTTCTGATACCACTTTGGATTGGATGTAATGGTATAAGTGCCATCCTGTGTGGTAAGCTGCTTTTTTTCTTTTTTCAATACAAGAATGTCCTTTTTTAAGACAGACGTATCGGTATCAAGATAACTTAAAATTTCATCATATATAGCAAACCAGGCTGCCCGGTCAATGTTTTTTTTCGAATCATCCAAAGGAATATATTCTTTTAAATGAAGCAATTCCAGAATGCCACTTACATCATCATAGGTAAGTGTTCCCTGTTGCGGCAGTTTCTCAGCCCATTCGTCCTTGGAATAATAAGTAAACTGCAGCAGGGAGGGAATCTCATTCCGATAAACACATTGTTCGGAATATCCATTTTTCTCCCCTTTTGTATCCGTTATCAGAACCACCAGTATAAGAACCAGAAGTGCTCCACAAAACAGCAACAGATAATTACTTTTTTTACTTTTCACTTTTCGCATAATAACTCCTTTATTGCCTGTTGCAGAAAAGAAGCTGCTTTTCAGCAGCTTCTTTTTTCTCTTTTGTATTTTCGGTTCTTTTGTAAACATGCTTCTTTGGTATACTATATGTTTATCTTCCGTACCTTATGATTCTTTTGTACACAAAGATTCTTTCGTCTATTCATACCTTATCTTTAGCAAATATACCCAAAATGCCGTTTCCTGTATTTTGACTCCTAGCAAAGCTAGGTGGGTAACCTCAACCAATACTCTGCCTTCCACTGCAAACGGAGGCCTGACATCCTATTGGAAATATTGGAATCCCGTTTAAAGTAAATGTAGGTTCAAAATAACAGGCGTGTCGAACATCCCAGGCATAAAACTATCTGCTTTCTGTAATTGTTATTATACTCTAATATGTGTCGTTTTTCAATGTAAAATTCCTGTCAAATTGTGGAACAATTTATAATTGCAGATCTTTTGGCGAAAAAGATGCCGGAAATAGTTCTTCTAATTTCATGACTTTAATGCCTCCAGCTCCATCTTCCATAATTACCTCAAACGTGCTTCCATCTACAAACTCTGTCAGTACCTGCCGACAGACACCACAAGGTGTAAGAGGTTCTTCCCTGTCTCCCACTACAGCAATTGCCAGAAAATCTTTTTTCCCTTCCGATACCGCCTTAAAGACTGCTGTCCGCTCCGCACAGTTCGTGGGCGTAAAGGCTGCATTTTCGATATTACATCCGGTATAGATACTGCCATCCTTGCAATAAAGGGCTGCACCTACATGAAAATTGGAATACGGTGCATAGGAATATTTTTTGGCTTCTTTTGCCGCTTCTAATAATTGTCTTTTGTCCGTCTCCATGACACTCACCTTTTCTAAATTATTTCTGTTTTACAATTTTTTCATTATCTTATCATTCTTCATTGCTCTTAATATCTGCTATCCCAGAATATCAACGGCAGAACTTGTGCCAAGCCGTGAACAGCCTGCCTTAATATAATTTTCCATATCTTCTTTGGTACGGATTCCTCCGGCCGCCTTAATCTTAACCTCTGCTCCAATGTGTTCTTTCATTAATAATACATCTTCCATGGTAGCACCTGCCGTTCCAAATCCGGTGGATGTCTTGATAAAATCTGCTCCGGCATTGGTTACCGCATGGCACATGGCAATCTTTTCTTCTTTTGTAAGATAACAGGTTTCGATAATAACCTTTAAGATTTTATCTCCTGTTGCCTCTTTTAAAAGACGGATTTCCTCTTCTACTTTATGATATGCCCCATTCTTTACATCGCAGATATTAATTACCATATCAATTTCTTCTGCGCCGTCTTCCAATGCTTTCTTTGTCTCTGCCAGCTTTCCTTCAGTATTCGCATATCCTAACGGAAATCCTACTACGGTACAGATTTTGATTTTATCGCCGTAAGTTTCTTTTACCCGGCTGATGTAACAGCTTGGGATACAGACTGATGCGGTATGGTATTTTATTGCTTCTTCACATAATTTTTCTATGTCCTTCCATGTGGTAAAGGCTTTTAACGCAGTATGATCCACATAACGATATAATTCTTCTTTTTCCATTTTGTGCCTCCGGTATTTTTTCTTAATTGTAATATATATTCTGTAATTTATCCAGCAAAAAACGTTTTATCAGAGAACATTTTTACATTAGTACCATCTTCCTATAATTCTAAATTTTTTAGAAAACAATTTTAAACTTTCTTTAAAATTTACGCTTTTTTCTTGTTTTCTACAACCGAAATATGATAACATATTAAAATAATTAAAAGAGGAGGAACAATATGACAGGACGTTTTTATGAAATCACACCGGAAATAATGGAACTTGCGAATAAATGCTCCGCATCATCCATCATTCCTTCTGAATTATATACGAAATATAATGTTAACCGTGGTCTTCGTGATTTAAACGGAAAGGGTGTTCTGGTAGGACTTACACACATTTCTGATGTATGCTCTACCAAGCTGGTAAATGGAGAATACATTCCAGCTGAGGGCGAACTTTATTACCGTGGCTATAACGTAAAAGATTTAGTAAAAGGAATTGCACCGGACAGCCATTTTGGATTTGAGGAATGTGCTTATCTTCTGATGTTTGGTGAGCTTCCAACCAAAGAACAGTTGAAAAACTTCTGTGGACTGCTTTCCGAATACCGTACACTTCCAACCAGCTTTGTACGTGATATTATTATGAAAGCTCCAAGCAAAGATATGATGAATACACTGGCACGAAGTGTGCTTACACTTTATTCCTATGATGACCGTGCCGATGATATTTCACTTCCTAATGTATTGAGACAGTGTTTGCAGCTTATCAGCTTATTCCCACTGCTTTCTGTATATGGTTATCAGGCTTACCGCCATTATCATGATGGTGCCAGCCTTTATATTCATACCCCACAACCGGAATTATCTACTGCAGAAACAATTCTTCATATTCTGCGGCCAGACAGTAAATATACCCCATTGGAAGCAAAGCTTTTAGATATCGCATTAATCTTACATATGGAGCATGGTGGCGGAAATAACTCTACCTTTACTACCCATCTGGTATCTTCTTCCGGAACCGATACTTATTCTGTTATTGCAGCATCCCTTGGTTCCCTTAAGGGGCCGAAACATGGTGGTGCCAATATCAAAGTGGTTCAGATGTTTGAAGATATGAAACGCACTGTAAAAGACTGGACAGACGAAGACGAAGTAGGTAAATATCTTACTGCACTTCTTCATAAAGAAGCTTTTGACCATGCCGGTCTTATCTATGGAATGGGTCATGCAGTATATTCTCTTTCCGACCCAAGAGCAGTCATCTTCCGCGGTTTTGTGGAAAAGCTTTCCCAGGAAAAGGGATATGAAAAAGAATTTGCACTCTATTCCTTAGTAGAGCACCTTGCACCGGAAATCATCGCCAAAGAACGTAAAATCTATAAAGGTGTAAGTCCAAACGTAGACTTCTTCAGCGGATTTGTTTATCATATGCTTGACCTTCCCTTAGAACTCTATACACCAATTTTTGCAATTGCAAGAATTGCCGGCTGGAGTGCCCACCGCTTAGAGGAGCTTTCCCAGAATGGAAAAATTATGCGTCCTGCATATCGTAACATCGGTGAACGCAAAGAATATGTTCCGATTGATAAACGTTAAATCGCAAGATTCTGTCACCTGCAGCTTCTTATGGAATGCCTAGACACAAAAACTGTAGTTCTTATCCGGTATCTTTTCCAGATATAAACTACAGTTTTTTATAAATTATTATAAATAAATATTTTTTATAAATACTTCTCTCTGGCATTCTTTAATGTACTGACCAAAAACAGACAGGATAACACCAGCAGCAGAAGGATTCCTGATTTAATAATAATCGGCAGTTTAAAGATGGTCTCACCCAATGCCGTCACAATGCCATATACTAATGCCAGTGCTCCGCAAAGAAGCATTTTCGGTGTTACTTCTTCTCTTATCTTCTCCGGATGTTTACATTTCTTTAATTCCTCCGGCGTTGCCAAAAGGCTGCTTGTCTTTCCGGTACTTTTCATCCATATGCCATTCATAAGAACATAGACACCTACCAGTGCTACCACAACATCTACTACTAAATTCCAGTTTACTTTCATAATATGTAACCTCTTTTACTCTTTTTTCCTGATTCTGATTTATCTTACCACACTTTACATTGCTATGTGAACATATTTATCATATAACTTTCTATTTTTATTTGTTTTTTATGCAAAACCACGAATTTTATCGAAAAAGCCATTGAAACTTTAGTTCAACTATTGTAGTATATTAATATGTTCTAATTATTCTAGTTGTATTTGGAGGGATTATATATGAAATTAGACGAAGCAAAAATCCTGATTGGAGATGACTCCATTCTGGCGAGAAAACAGTTGAAAGACATTATTGCGCAGTATGGTGGTACAACTTTTGTTGAGGCAGCAAATGGTCAGGAAGCAATTGACAAATTCAAATCCGATAAACCTGATATCGTTTTTCTTGATATTGTTATGCCAGTAAAAGATGGTATTGCTGCTGTAAAAGAAATTAGAGAATCTGACCCGAAAGCGGTTATTATTATCGTATCTTCTGTTGGTACACAGGCTCAGTTAAAGAATGCAATTGAAGCCGGTGCAAAGGATTTTATCCAGAAACCGTTGAATGTTGAACAGATTGAGCGGGTACTGAAGAATTATTTTGAAGGGAGATAATTATGTATACACAGTTTTTTGGTAATTTTCTTTTAAGCAAAAGTGCTGTTCCTGCGGATAAGCTGGTAGATGCATTAGAGAGGCAGTCCTCTTCCTATCTGAAATTAGGTACTCTGGCAATTCATGCCGGATTATTAAATGCTTCCCAGGTTGACGCTATTATATGCCGTCAGACCCATGAAGATAAGAAATTTGGTGAAATTGCAATCGAAGGCGGATATCTTACAAAGGAACAGGTTGACAAATTACTCTCCTCGCAGAAACCAGACTACCTGCTTTTAGGTCAGATTTTGATTGAAGACGGACTGCTTACCAACAGTCAGTTTGAGGAATTACTTGCAGAATATCAGGCAAGTAATGAAATTGATGATTTAAATGTTGCTAACGAACAGAATGATATGGTTGAAAAGCTGATTCATAAATTCTTCCATTTTGATAATTCTGATATGTCAGGAAAGATTGTTGCATACCTTAATCTTCTCTTTAATGATATCGTCCGTTTCATCGGAAAGGATTTTACACCATTAAATCCACTGATGAAATCCGAGTATATGACCAACTATTGTGTTACCCAGAAAGATGAAGGTTTACTTTCTTTCAATTCTGGTATAGACATGAGTAAATCTGTTGCAATTGCTTTTGCATCCCGTTATGCCAAAGAAGAATTCCATGAATTCGATGAGTATGTAAAGGCTTCTATCGAAGATTTCTTAAATCTTCACAATGGATTATTTAATGTAAATATGTCTAATGAATTTTCCCTGGAATTAAACTTATGTCCTCCGGAAGTTCATGAGGAAGAAACGCTTACAAATGCCACTAAGATTTATGTATTTCCAATTATTTTCCCATTTGGAACCATTCACTTCCTGTTGGAAATCTAATCTTAAACCTTTACATTTTATTTACATAAACGAAACCCTGTCAGATTTCTCTGACAGGGTTTCGTTACCTTGTATCCATAAGAAACTGCCGGTAGCAGATTCTCTATGTTTTACATAAGCATTTAGATATTTAAAAATGCTTTTACCGTCTTAGGCATATCTTCTACATCGCATTCTGTCTTATGAAGTACTTCTGCACTGCGGATGTCTTCAATTGCCTGTGGAACTTTTACATTTGCAATCTTGCTTAACTCATCTACCAGTTCAAAATCAGTCATGGAATCATATTTTTCTTTATCAATGGCATCCATTACGCTTCTGGTAAACTTGAACGGGCTTGCTGTTGATGCAATAACAGTCTTGGTATTATCACCGGTCTCTTTTACATATTTGTGGTATACACCGGTTGCTACAGCAGTATGTGTATCAATCACATAGCCGGTCTTCTCATAGAGGTCACGGATTACTTCTGCTGTTTCTTCCTCTGTGGTGTAATTGCCATAGAAGTCAGCAAGCTGGGCACGCATCTCATCGGTAATCATATATTTGCCCTCTTCTGTTAATGCACGCATGAATTCAGCATTTTTCTCTGCATCATTTCCGGCAATACGATAAATCAGACGCTCTAAGTTGCTGGAAATCAGGATATCCATGGATGGAGAAGAAGTTAGTACAAATTCACGGTTTCTGTCATAGGTTCCGGTTGAGAAGAAGTCAAATAATACTTTGTTCTCATTGGAAGCACAGATTAATTTTGCAATCGGAAGTCCTAAGTTCTTTGCATAGAAAGCTGCTAAGATATTTCCGAAGTTACCGGTTGGAACTACAACATTAATCTTTTCATCTTTTGCAATTGCACCATTTTCATATAATTTTGCATATGCATATACATAATAAACAATCTGAGGAACAAGACGGCCGATATTAATAGAGTTAGCAGAGGAAAACTGATATCCGGCTTTGTCCATCAATTCTGCCAGTTCTTTATCAGAAAACATTTTCTTAACGCCGGTCTGTGCCTGGTCAAAGTTACCATGAATACCAACTACATGTGTATTTGCCCCTTTCTGGGTAACCATCTGCTTCTCCTGAATCGGGCTGACACCATTCTTTGGATAGAATACAATAATCTTAGTACCAGGAACGTCTGCAAATCCTGCTAAAGCAGCTTTTCCGGTATCACCGGAAGTTGCTGTTAAAATAACAATTTCATTCTTTACATGGTTTTTCTTTGCAGCAGTTGTCATAAGGTAAGGCAGAATGGATAATGCCATATCCTTAAATGCTATCGTAGCTCCATGAAAAAGCTCCAGATAATATGCACCGTCTGCATCTACTAACGGAGCAATCTCTTCTGTATCAAATTTAGAATCATACGCACTATTGATACAATGCTTTAACTCTTCTTCTGTAAAGTCTGTTAAGAAAAGCTTCATTACCTCATAAGCAGTCTCCTGATAGCTCATTTTTGCCAGGGTATCCATATCAACGTCAAGCTTTGGTAATGAATCCGGCACAAATAAACCACCGTCTCCTGCAAGACCCTTTAAAATTGCCTGTGAAGCTGTTGCCTTTTCATCTGAGTTTCTTGTACTTGTGTAAATCAAATCCATTTTTTGTCCCTCTTTTGCTCTCTGCATAAAATTTGTTCTGTCTTTCATTATATAAGAACCTGCAGTTTACTGTCAATAACTTATCCCAGAATAATTCCATGTATTCCCACTATCTATGGATTCAAAAAGAATTCCATCGTTTTCACCCATAGCAGATATTACTTTTATTATAAGTTTTCCATCTTTCTGCTGTGGCATCTTGCAATAATCATAGTCTGATATGGAAAATCCATACTCTGCTGCCGTGTCCGGAAGTTCTGTCACTTCATCCATGGAAAGCTCAATCATGGAAAATGTTTTCCCGCCATCCTGTGTCAGATAAAGTGTGGAATAATCACCTGACGCTCCAGCCAATCCGATAACGCCCAGATTTTCATTATAGAATTCTATTCCTTCTGCCACACCAATATTTCCATCAAACGGATCTGCATTTTGCTGATTCCAGCTCTGCCCGCCGTCCTTTGTCATTTCAAGCTCATAAAAACGGCTGCCGGCAGCTGCATCCGCCACCAACAGACGATAACCGGTATTGTCATCTAAAAAAAAGTACACGCTTCCATCTTCCCTGTTTTCTGTCCATGGTGTAGCCTCTTCTCCTTCTTCGTCCTCACTGCCAGATATAGTACTATTATCTTTATTCCCGTTTTTATCTCCTGTGGCATCACCGGAGCTGTTTTTGGCTTTCTCAATCTGTTCCTGCCGGTTTTGCTGGACTAACACTGCAGCACTGGTATATTTTGGATTTATGATATAAGTTATAATTTCACCTGTATTTTCTTCGCCACCAGTAGAAAATGTAACTGCAAAACCTGTAACTTCTCCGCCATATTCCAACTGGCTTAAAATTGAATTTTCATTTGTATCTGCATTTCCATCTATATCTTCATTTTCATCTATATCTGCACTTTCTGCATTTATCACCTGCAGGCTATCTGCACTGGTAAAAGCTCTTTTCCCCGAATAACTTATTCCAAAGGTATGGCTCTTTGTTTCTTCTGCCCAGCTATCTACCCGTTCTTTCACCTTTATATTTCCCAATAGTTCAAAAAGCGGTGTCAGGCACATATCTTCTTCATAATCTGTCTTGGCATAATTATTGATGTAAACTGTCATTTTGCTGCTTTTCTTCCGGTTATAGTCCACAAGATAGGTTCTGGTTTCTCCATTCTCATCCTCCCCATAGAAAAATGTATCTATTGCAGCAATTTCTCCGGTAGCATAGAAAGTCACATTAAAATGGTTCACCAGATAAATTTTCTTAGGAAGCCCGATTTCATTATCCAGATCCTCCAATATCCCTGCCACACTGTCATCAAAGAAATTATCATGCTTTAATGTTATCTTTACTTCATCACTTTTTTGAAACCGTTCGGATGTCTTGAAAAAATATAACCCTCCAAGGCATACCAGTAACAGAATCATCCCTGCTTTTAGCCAGTTTTTTAATTGATATTTCTTTCTTGTATTTTCCCGCTTCAACGAATTGCTCCTTTCCACCTGCAATCATATCACTATTCCAATAACGCCACCAAATATTCCTGATATTTCCACGAATTTTTATATCCTTGCAATTTCCAATATATATTGGTATCATAGCATATTTTTTATTTTAAAGGTTTGATATTTTCTTAAGATATTTTCCTGTTTTCATGCTTTCCTAAAAATGTTATACTCAAAGTGATGCTTACCGTAAGAACTCGCCACCGGCAGCTTCTTACAGATGATTTGTAACTAAGAATTTTAGAATGTGAGGATTTACCATGCTTTCCGGTGCTTTTTCAGCCAAAACAAAAGACGGAACCATCTACTACCGTTCCAGCCTTACCTATAAAAGAAAACATATCAGTCTTGGAAGCTTTCCAACGGAAGAAGAAGCCCATCTTGCCTATAAAGAGGGGACTTCTCTACTTTCTGAGTCTGAAATCACACTGGAAAATTATACTGCATATATTAAACTTTTAGATTTTGCCAAAGCCATTACACTTTTAAATTTCCGTGACAATGGCGTCTATATCAAGAATCCGATTTATCTAAAGCAGAATTATTTTCTCTATTTTCTCGCACCACAGACGGAATATAAATTTGATATTGATGATTTATTCTTTTATTCCAGCCACAAGATTATGCAGCGTGGTGGCCGGCTTTTTGTAAATGAATACGGCATGCAGACCGGGATTCTCTCCCGCTATGGAGTCCGTAATCATGCGGTACTGGATGTAGATTACACTTTCGCCAATGGTAACCCCTTCGATTACAGCTATGCCAATATTATCGTCATTAACCGCTACCGTGGAGTTGTACAAACAGAGCACAATGGACTCCTCCGTTATCAGGCTTTTATCCATATCAATGGCAATTATTCCATTGGTACTTATTCTTCCGAAGAAAAAGCTGCCATTGCCTACAACAAAGCTGTTGATCTGGCAAAGGCAGCCGGTATTCATAAGAATTTTGAAGAAAACTATATTACAGAGTTATCCGCTAGAGAATATGCAGAAATTTATACTAATCTTAAAATCTCTCCAAAATATATCAATTATCTTTCTACACTTTCTGCTATTTCTGATTGATGTAATTTACCAGTCCCTCGCAATCGATAATCTTCTGCATAAATGGTGGGAATGCCTGACCCTGGAAACTCTTTCCAGTGGTCTTGTCGGTAATGACACCAGTATCAAAATTTACCTCTACCTCATCTCCTGCTTTAATTTCCAAAGCTGCTTCCTTACATTCAATAATCGGAAGTCCGATATTGATTGCATTACGATAGAAAATACGTGCAAAAGTCTCTGCTATGACGCAGCTTACACCAGCGGCTTTAATTGCAATTGGTGCATGTTCTCTGGATGAACCGCATCCAAAGTTCTTCTCCGCTACAATAATATCTCCTGCAGATACTTTATTTACGAATTCCTTATCAATATCTTCCATACAATGTAAGGCAAGTTCCTTAGGGTCGGAAGAATTCAGATATCTTGCCGGTATAATAACATCCGTGTCTACGTTGTCACCGAATTTAAATACTTTTCCTTCTGCTGCTTTCATGTTCTAATCCTCCTATATTTCTTCCGGGCTGGAAATCTTTCCTGTAATTGCACTTGCTGCTGCAACTGCCGGGCTTGCCAGATAAATTTCCGAATCCACATGTCCCATACGTCCCACAAAGTTACGGTTGGTTGTAGATACGCATCTTTCATTCTCAGCAAGGATTCCCATATAGCCACCAAGGCAAGGTCCGCAGGTCGGTGTGCTGACAATAGCACCTGCTTCAATAAAGGTTCTGATATATCCGGCTTCCATAGCATCCAGATAAATCTGCTGGGTTGCAGGAATTACGATTACACGTAAACCTTTCTTCACTTTCTTTCCTTTCAGGATAGAAGCTGCAATCTTAAGGTCATCTAATCTTCCATTCGTACAGGAACCGATTACTACCTGATCAATAGTAATGTCGCCTACTTCATCAATGGTCTTTGTATTTTCCGGAAGATGTGGAAATGCTACGGTTGGGCGAAGTGTACTAAGGTCAATGGTATACTCCTCATCATATACAGCATCCTCATCTGCTTCATATACTTTATAAGGGCGCTTGGAATGCTCTTTCATATATGCTTCTGCTTTCTCGTCTACCGGGAAGATTCCGTTCTTTCCGCCGGCTTCAATTGCCATATTTGCAATGGTAAAACGGTCATCCATGGAAAGATACCGGATACCATCACCTACGAATTCCATAGACTTATATAATGCTCCATCCACACCAATCATTCCGATGATATGTAAAATAACATCTTTACCGCTAATCCATGGTGCTGGTTTTCCTGTGATGTTGAATTTAATCGCGGATGGTACTTTAAACCATGCTTTTCCGGTTGCCATTCCTGCCGCCATATCAGTACTTCCAACACCGGTGGAAAATGCTCCCAATGCTCCATAAGTACAGGTATGTGAATCTGCTCCGATAATAACATCTCCTGCAACAGTCAGTCCTTTTTCCGGAAGAAGTGCATGTTCGATACCCATTTCTCCTACATCAAAGTAGTTGGTGATTTCGTTTTTGCATGCAAACTCTCTGACGCATTTACAATGCTGTGCAGATTTGATGTCTTTATTTGGTACAAAGTGGTCCATAACCAGTGCGATTTTATCCTTATGGAACACTCCGTCTACTTTCATTTTCTCTATCTCATGGATAGCCACCGGTGAAGTGATATCATTTCCCAATACCAAGTCTAAATCTGCTTCAATCAACTGGCCAGCCTGAACAGAATCAAGTCCCGCATGTGCCGCAAGAATCTTCTGTGTCATTGTCATTCCCATTTGAAATTCCTCCTGAAATTAAATCATTTTTTCTATACTGTTGCTATTATAGCACAGCTAGTGGTATAATGGAAATACATATTAAACATATTTATTATGATTTTTAGTTATAAACACGGAGGAATCTATAAATGTTGCAGAGTTTATCCAGTTACCGTATTTTCTATACCGTAGCAAAAACACAGAATATATCAAAGGCAGCCAAAGAGCTTTATATCAGCCAGCCTGCCATCAGTAAATCCATACAGAAACTAGAGGAAAGCCTGGGTTGTGAACTCTTCCGCCGAAGTTCCCGCGGCGTATTGCTGACCGAAGAAGGCGAACTTCTTTTTACTCATGTCAGTTCCGCTTTCGAAACTCTGACTTTAGGGGAAGATAAATTAAAGAACTCCTTAGAACTTGGTGTCGGCCACTTAAAAATCGGTGTCAGTTCCACACTCTGCAAATACATGCTTTTGCCTTATTTAAAGGATTTCACAAAACGTTATCCGCATATTAATATTTCTATCGTATGCCAGTCTACCAACGAATCCTTACAGATGTTAGAAGAAAACAAAATTGATATCGGTCTGATTGCAAGGCCGGAAAACCAGAAGACTTTAAATTTCAGCAATGTGGCTGAAATTGAAGATATTTTTGTTGCAACGGAAGCTTACTTAAACGTATTGAATGCAAGGGGCATTTCTTCCGATGCAATCTTACAGCATTCTACACTGATGCTTCTTGATAAGCACAACATGACCCGTCAGTATATTGATGATTATTTACAGGAAAATAAAATCGAGACCAGAGATTTAATCGAAGTCTCTACGATGGACCTCTTAATTGACTTTGCAAAAACCAACCTGGGTGTTGCCTGCGTCATCCGCCAATTTGTCCAGAACGAACTTGCAAATAAAGAGTTATTAGAGATTCCACTTGGTTTTCCAATTCACAAGCGTGAAATTGGCTTCGCTTATAAAAACACCTTAAAGCCTTCGAAATCCTTGGAATTATTTATTGATTTCTATCAGAATTTTCATCCGGGTGAATAAGATGCATCACTGTCAGTTTCTTACAAATGCCTGTCAGCTACGAGAAACATACTTTGAGTGTTTCTCACGGAGCGTTTTTACTTTACAGGAAAGCAATTTCCTGTAACTACGAGAAACACGCTTTGCGAGTTTCTCGAGTTATCGCGGTGCTCGCCAAATCCGCATGCAAGCATGCGATTTTTCTCGCTACTCGCGTAAAAAAAAGCTGCCGCAATTGCGACAGCTTTTTTATCATCTTTTTGAAGTATCTGATTAGTTGTTAACCAGCTTATCCTCTTCGTTGTTCCAGCTATACAGCTTACGAATTTCTTCGCCGACTTTCTCTGATGGATGCTCAGAAGCAAGCTTTCTCATAGCTTTGAAGTGTACCTGGCGTCCTGCCGGTGACATATCAAGTAAGAATTCTTTTGCAAAAGTACCATCCTGAATATCTGTTAAAATCTGTTTCATTGCTTTCTTTGTCTCAGCAGTAACAATCTTAGGTCCTGTGATATAATCACCATACTCAGCAGTGTTAGAGATAGAATATCTCATTCCAGCGAATCCTGACTGGTAGATTAAGTCAACAATCAGTTTCATCTCATGGATACACTCGAAGTATGCATTTCTTGGGTCATAACCAGCTTCGCAAAGTGTTTCGAAACCAGCCTGCATAAGTGCACAAACACCGCCACAAAGAACTGCCTGCTCACCGAAGAGGTCTGTCTCTGTCTCTGTACGGAAGGTTGTCTCAAGAAGTCCTGCTCTTGCTCCACCAATTCCAAGACCATATGCTAATGCCAGGTCAAGTGCTTTACCGGTTGCATCCTGCTCTACTGCTACCAGACAAGGAGTTCCTTTTCCAGCCTGATACTCAGAACGTACAGTATGTCCTGGTGCCTTAGGAGCGATCATTGTTACATCAACATCCTTTGGTGGTTTGATACATCCGAAATGAATGTTAAATCCGTGAGCGAACATTAACATGTTTCCTGGCTCAAGGTTTGGCTCGATATCGTTCTTATACATATCTGCCTGTAACTCGTCATTGATAAGAATCATAATAATATCAGCCTGTTTTGCAGCTTCTGCTGCTGTATATACTTTGAATCCCTGTTTTTCTGCTTTTGCCCAGGATTTGCTACCATTGTAAAGTCCAATAATGACATCACAGCCTGATTCCTTTAAATTTAATGCATGTGCATGTCCCTGGCTACCGTAACCAATGATGGCGATTTTCTTACCATCCAGTAAGGAAAGGTTACAATCTTCCTGATAATAAATTTTTGCTGCCATTTTTTCAGCCTCCTGTTTTAATGATTAATCTAAATATGTAACATCGGCAGACCCTCTGGTCAAACCTGTGATACCGGTTCTAGCGAGCTCTAATATCTCATAGCCCTGTAACAGATCCATAAATGCATCTAATTTATCCTGATGCCCTGTCAGTTCAATTACCATGGAATCGTTGGTGACATCAACCACCTTGCCATGGAAAATATTGGTAACGCTTAAGATTGCCTGACGCTCTGTATCCTTCGCTTTAATCTTAACCAGAATCAGTTCTCTGGTCACTGATGTACCCGGTTCTAATTTTTTAATATTCCGTACATCTTCAAGCTTTGCAAGCTGCTTTTCAATCTGCTCTAAAATCTGCTCGTCACCACTTGCTACTATAGTTATTCTGGTATATCTTGGATCTGCAGTTACACCAGATGAAAAACTATCAATGTTATATCCTCTCCGGCTGAAAAGTCCTGAGATATGACTTAATACGCCTGAGGTATTCTCTACTAAAATAGATAATGCCTGTTTTCTCATGTGAAAACCATCCTTTTTCTTTCATTCACATTACAGTTATTCTAGCATATCAGTTCTGTTTGTCAATACTAAAATGGCTTAAAGTAATAATATTTTTTCGTACAATAACCTATGGTTATATCATTAATAACAATAACATAAAACTACAAGAAACACATTTTGCAATTTGGCGGGCTGCCTGCATAAATTACGGCTGTGAATCCCTGTATTTCCGGATAATATCAATTGTCTTCTGATAATCCATTCTGACTTTCCTAAATTGCTGCAGCATCTCTTCTCCGTATATTTTATAGCGGAGCTGTTCGCACAGAATTATGCTTGATTTGCTCAGCCGTCCCAACCCGAGCGTCATGGTCTCTCCCTTTAAGGTGTGTACCAGATCAAAGGCTTTCTCATAATCCCTTTCCTGTAAAGCTTCATCAATCCGCTGTACTTCATCGCTTTCTAAGAATTTTATCAAAAAACGGTGTACCAGCTCTTCCTTCCGGAGTCTGCGCATGACCTCTGCATAATCTCCCTCCAGTTCCTTGTAGCATTGCTCTAAATCCATACTCATATTCCCTTTCTGTTGATTTTCTCATAGCATTATAGTACACCACCGTTTTTTCTTTTTCAAGCAATTCTTCCTTATTGTCTGGTGTTTCCATCCGGCATGTTTCCACCCGGCATATTTCCACCCGGTGCATTTCCGCCCGGCATGTTTTCGCCAGATGAATTTCCACCCGGTGGATTTCCACCGGACATACCTCCGCCCATGCTGCCCATATCTGAAATTGTCAAATCTTAAGCATCGGTGAGTGTTGCATCATCTGCTGTCTGTCCTTCTTCCATTCGATATCTCCGTCTAATATCCGCATCACATCATAAATGGTAAGTATCGCTGATTCTTTTGCACAAAGCCCGTTTATCTTGCTTTTCTTCTCCCGGATTGGAAGAACTACTTTAAAATCAATCTCCTGATTTTTCGTCACTTCGGCTGTAATACTTCGCCATGAGCATTTGCAATTACTCTTGCCACAGAAAGTCCAATTCCGTAACCACCTTTTTTCTGGGTTCGTGCTGTATCAGCCCGGTAAAAACGGTCAAACAGTTTTTCAAGATTTCCCTCCGGCTGCACCGGCGGTTCATTCTGTTGCTTTACACTTTGTTGTGGTTCTTCCGAGAGCATAATAAGTGTCCTGGTTATTTCTTTTCTTGCATATTCCAATGTCTCTTCTCCATCATATACCGTATCAACCTGGTACTTATGAAATACAAGAATATCTGTAACAGCTTCTGCCATGTTTTCTTCGTCTTCTGCATAGAGTAACTTCATAAAAACATCCTCCTTGTTGCATAACCTGCCAGGCATACCATAACTAGCTTCTTACAAGCATTTTGGAACTATAGAAAACACATTTTGCAGGAAAGCAATTTCCTGTAAAATAAAAAAGCCAGGATAAAATCCTGACTATATTTTCGGGGAGTACCTCCCGAACTCCGAAGAACCCGAGAGGCATGAGTTATGAAAAATTATATTAGCTTAATAGCTAGTACTTTTACACTATATCTTATAAAAATATGTTTGTCAAGTGTTTCCCTACAATTTTTCTTAGGGACTTACTTGGGTATATTTCCGGTATATTTCCATTTGAATTTCTACAGTTTTTGATATATTTTTTCTACGTCATAATCCGGCGCCATAGTTGCTGCAATTTCATATATCTTCCTGATATTTTCCGGCTCTTCTTCCAGCATATCAGATGTTTCTTCTACGGAGTTGCCTTTTTGCAGTTTCTTGATTACCTGACGAATTAGTTGCAGTTTTTCGCCCTGCTCCAATTTATTTTCCAGTTCTTTTTCAATTTCATCTTTCATTAATTCACGCAATGCTTCACACATCTCATTTTTCCTCCTTAACAGACTATATACCTGCTTATTTGCATTTACACTTACTTGAAGTACCGAATCAATATTGCTCCGTTCATTCTTACTTTCCAAATAATGTATGAATTGAAATAGGACAACTTGACGGATTATCCAAATACTCTTGTGCATAGGAAAATACCGCATTTTCAGATCCACTTCCTGTTATCTTACCAACATAGATCTGCTCTCCCTGCTGTTCAATAAATACATGAAAATCTCTCATTTTATTTGCCTCGCTTTTCCATACACAAATCCATACCTAAAAGATTTACAATCTCAATCGCCTTTCCAATCTCACACGTTTCCTTTCCTCTTTCCAGATCAGATATAAAGCTGACACTAAATCCTGTAAATTCAGCGATATAAGCCTGTGTATATCCCAATTCTTTTCTGCGTGTACGTAATTCATTTCCAAAAGCTTCTGCATCTGCTATTTTCATGACGCCTCCTTGTCGCATAGTCGAACGGCTTATTTTTGATATATTTATCATATACTAAGCCGTTCGGCTATGTCAATACCAGATGTGATATTTCATTCCTTCATATTTCACAGTAAGCTCAATCAATACCGTTTTACGAACCTTGAGACTCACCAATTTAAGTGCAGGAAAGCTGTTCATGCACAATCCTCGAAACATGCTGCATCGTACGCGAGCTTACATATGAACCATCTTCACGCTTGCATACAAAATTTACTTCATGCTCTGTACAAGTCTCACCTATTCTGTTTTGCGGAAGAACTGTGTTTCTTCTTAATACTTCATCCGTCACCTTAAAATCTGAATAATAATGTGAATACTACTCGTCATAATATTTACATATGGCGACTTGAGGGCAGCGTGCAGCTATTTTTACACCAAATCCAGAAAATGAGTAAAAAAAAGAGACCCATACCAAAAATGATATGAGTCTCCAAAAAGCCTATAAAATCAAGCTTTCTATTTAGAATTTACCAGCCTTTGCTGCTTCCTGAACAGAAACGGCAACTGCTACTGTAGCACCAACCATTGGGTTATTACCCACGAAATTCTTCCGTTTAATAATATATTTCACTATGTCATTTAATGTTCAGTAATGATTTCAAATTAGCCTATTACACGCTATTACCTAAATATTATTATGCTTACCAATATTATTTTTTGAAATATGTTATTTTCTACAATGTTGTCCTGTCGTTGACTTTGCCTGATTCTGACATTATCACACCACACATAACATCAAGTGTCTAACACGTTTTTATTATATCATCACCATCTTTTTTTACAATACTAACGCTTATGAAATATACTAATAAAACAAGGTCAGTCTTTCCACACCATGATGATTCCAAGACTGACCTTAATGTCACTAATCCATATTCTGTTGCAATTCTTTTATGTTGTCCAAATCAGACAAATCCATTCCTTCATATCTCTCAACAAAATCTATCAATGTTGATTTACGAACCTTTAGACTACCTAACCGAAGTGCAGGTAATAGTTTTCTGTTAATCAGCTCATATACCAGATGCACATTCACCCCTAATACCGCTGCCGTCTCACGCACATTGTACAAAAGCTTTTCGTCTTTTAAATCCTTTTTATCCATTTTACACCATCCCTCCTAAATATGTTCCTAAAATCGTATTTGCAACGGTGTACAAAGGGAACATAATAAAAAACTTAATAATGGACTGCCAATCTTACACAAAGTACCGCCCAAACGAGACTACGGGCGGTATTTTTGTATCATGGCGGAGAAAGGAGGAACTTCCCACGGGGGCTTGACTGAAAAGTTGAGCCCCTTTTTTCATGCCAAAAAACAGGAGGTAAATGCTTATGGCAGATGATAAAACCACAAAAACGCCGGAACAGCCGGTAACGGATAGCGGGCCGGGCAAGGAAACGCCTCCCGCTCCCCCAAAAGAGCCGGAGAAGGTTTCCGTTTCCCCGGAGCCGGAAAAAAAGACGGAACCAGAGGTAAAGAACCCACAGGTTTCCGTCTATAACTTCGCTGAAATTATGAAGGAAAAGAAAGCCGAGGAACGGGCGGCAACTCCCGGCGTGGAAAAGCCTGACCCGGCAAAAGTGGAGAAACCGGAAAAGCAGCCGGAGACTCCGAAAAAAGCAGAGGAAAAGCCCAAAGAGCCGGAACCGCCGAAGCGCCGGGGCCGTCCCCCGAAAGCAGATAAGGACAAGGACGCAGCCTCGAAGTCCAAAACTCCCGCACAGAAACCGGAAAAGGCGGTCAAAAAGGAACCGGAGAAAAAAACGGCTCCAACGGTGCAGACCGCTCCCACTCCGAAGGAACCCGAAAAGCCGAAGGATGCACCACGCCGGGGCAAGGAGCAAATCGTCTATATCAAGCTGAACGAGCTCTACGCCTTCAAAAACCATCCCTTTGAAGTCCGGGATGATGAAGAAATGCGGGCTATGGTGTCCAGCGTCAAGGACAAGGGCGTGACTCAGCCCGCTATCGTCCGTCCCCGTGAGGATGGCGGCTATGAGATCGTGTCCGGCCACCGCCGCCAGAAAGCCAGCGAGCTTGCCGGGTATGCGGATATGCCCTGTATCGTCCGAAACCTGACAGACGATGAAGCCATCACACAGATGGTCGAGGACAATCTCAACCAGCGTGAAGAAATCCTCCCCAGTGAGCGGGCCAAAGCCTTGAAAATGCAGCTTGAGGCTATCAAGCACCAGGGCTCCCGCACTTCGGGCCAGATTGACCCGAAGGACGCAGGTAAACGCTCCAACGAGATCGTGGCCGAGCGCAATAAGATGGCGGTCAAGCAGGTGCAGCGGTATATCCGTCTCAATGAGCTGGTTCCAGACCTGATGAAGCTGATGGATGAAAAAAAGCTGGGTTTTACTACGGCGGTGGAGCTTTCCTATATCGGCAAGAAGAACCAGAACTATATCGCCGTCGCCATTGACAGCCAGCAGTCCTCGCCTTCACAGGCGCAGGCAAAGCGTATGCGTGAGTTGGACGAAAAGAAGCTGCTCAACGGGGATGTGATCGACGGCATTATGATGGAGGACAAAAAGGAGGTAGACAAAGTGATTTTGACAGGTGCGGAACTGAGCAAGTATTTCGGCAAGGAAACTACGCCGAGGGAAATGAAGGACCAGATCATCAAGCTGCTGGACGACTGGAAGGGTCAGCAGAAGGAACACGAAAAGCCGGAGAAGAAAACCGAACAGGAAAAGTAAGCTAAAACTTCGGGTCAGCATGGCCCGAGGATTGGGGGGGGGGGGGGGG